>NZ_QKAP01000117.1 GCF_003247215.1 Malonomonas rubra
GGTCGCTTTATGAACGTCAAGTCCGACAAATGTGATATTCTTCTTCATGACCTGCCTCCTTGGTTATGGCTCTGTGTGATGGATTTCCATTCACCACATAATCCACGTTTACAAGGGGCGGGTCGCTTACTTTCTACTGACAGATATATTGTCTAAAATAGAAGAAAATGCTCAAACATTTCAGATAATGAAGAAAGGAGAAGTACCATGTTAAGAAAACTGTTTTCCACGCAGGATGAATTTGCCCCGCTGGTAATGCGCGTCATGTTGGGCATTGTATTTATCCCCCATGGTGCGCAAAAGGTTCTTGGCTGGTTCGGGGGGTATGGCTTAGAAGGAACTCTTAACTTTTTCACCCAGACGATGGGCCTCCCTCTATTCCTTGCTGTGCTCATCATTGCTGCCGAATCACTTGGTTCCCTTGGTCTGATTGTTGGTTTTCTAACCCGATTTACAGCATTCGGTATTGCCTGTGTGATGACAGGGGCAATTTTTACGGTTCATTTGGAAAATGGTTTTTTTATGAACTGGACTGGGAAACAAGCAGGCGAGGGGTTTGAGTTTCATCTATTGGCGATTGCTCTGGCTGTTGCATTAATGATCACCGGAGGAGGAAAAGCTTCCGTTGATTTGTACTTAACACGCAGAAAAAGCTAGGTATTTAGGGGTTGACCGTTTTCATTCAGACCAATATCACAAAAAAGAAGGGGGGGAGCTTACCCCCTTCTCCCATGAGGAGAGAGAATTGAGTTGGGGATCCTTTGCGGATTTGTGATTTAGATGCATTCTTCGTTTTGGCTAGGTTGTCGTCTTTTTGGACCTCGATGAAGTGGAGTGTTTGTCATGCAGTTAACGTCTCCCTATAGACGCCTGCAGTTCAATCTACTGTTTTTCAGCTTCATCATGATGCTCGGCACTGTCAGTTCAAAACTGATCGAGGGATATTTCCCCCTCGATTAAGAGATAAATGTGAACAATTTATATACTCAAGACAAAAATTATTTTTGAGGCAAACAATCCGCTAATAAAAATCGTGGTCCGAGAGATATCTCTCGGACCACGATTGTCAATCCCAACCTGCCTAACTACAACTGATTACCGGGAGAAAACTTGCGATATGAAATACTGTGCTGATGCCGGCCGTTTTTCTTGACGATATATTTTTTGTATTGCTCGCCCTCTTTCACGATAATGCGACATTTTTCCTTCAGATTTTCCATCTGCAGGCAGATCCTGCCGTTATCCGCGACTCGCCATTTCCCATAGCGCTCTACTCCGTCACGAACCTGCTCCACCGTTCCATCCGCTGCGAAATAAGATCTGCTCACCCGACCCTTTGCGGCCGTGACCGATTCAACCGTTTTCCCAGAAAACAATTCTTCTAATTGTTTTTTCCCCAAGGTTCCCGGCGGCAGCAGAGGAGCTTTCTGCAAGGTCTCAAGCTGCCTGCCCTGATGAAACTTTTCATAGGTCAACTCATGGCGATGGTTACCGCTCTTTTTCACCACATATTGTCGATACTTTTCCCCTTTTGGAACCAGGACCCGACAATCCCAACCTTCATTTCCAAGCTTGATACACAAACGATCATTTTTTCTAACTTTCCAAAAACCTTTGTAGAGGATATCGTTTTTGATCTGTTTGAGTTCACCATTCGGACTGAAATATATCAGTCCCTTCCCTTGTGAACCTCGAAAATCGACTTCGGCCGTAGTGTTATAGACCAGTCTTTCCATCTCTTTGGCCGCAAGATAACCTTCAGGGAGAGAAACCTCCTGTTCCGCATGCCCGGCAGAAATCGTCAGTCCGAATAAAATTACCTGCAGAAAAAAGAACCTTCCCAAAAGCTGTCTTTTCATATCGCCCTCTCTCACCGTTAAAAGAGACCAAAACAGTTCTCTTTTTAGTATAAGGGCAAATATGAGAAGGTCAAATCAGCTGCCCGACTTCAGGATAATAGGCATAAACCTTAGCCACCGCTTCCGGCAATTCTTTGAGCATCAGGAAATCAGCAAACTCGAATCCGGGGGCAACGCAACAACCAACGAGCGAATAATCTCCGCAGCTTTCCGCTGCCTGCCAGAACCCTCCAGGTACCAGTTGCTTGAAGGAGAGGGCCTGCGGATCGAGTCGGCTACAGTGACAACTTGACAGATCGGGACTGAGCTGGTGAAGTTTCATTGGCGCCCCTTCGTAGAAATTCCACAGCTCGTCATGCAACACCCGGTGCCAACGGCTGATCTGCCCCGCCGGCAATAGAAAATAGATATCGGTCACGGCCGAGCGTGTCCCCTCAACCGCAGCAGAATGCACCTGCAATGGCGAACGATAAACTTCTCTGAAATAGCCGCCTTCCGGGTGAGGTTGTAGCTGTAATTGCTCAATCAGTTGTTGTGCGCGGGGATGCATGGTAAAACCTCCCTGTTCTTGATTGTCTGGTCATGCTAGGAGACTTTGTTGAAGATAACAGAACAGCAACCGATCTGCACCCGCCCTTTCGAATGGTTTGAAGTTCACCCCGACGGCAGCACTTTTCTCTGCTGCCCGAGCTGGCTGAGGCGACCGGTCGGCAATCTGCTGCAGCAAGCGATAGAAGAGATCTGGAACGGCCAGGTCGCGCGGGAAATCCGGAAAAGCGTCCTCAACGGCAGCTTCCACAACTGCAGCGCAAAACGCTGCCCACATTTGGTCAATAAAATTACCCCAGTCCGCCGCGGCGCTCTGCTAACCGATGACAAACTGCGATGCACTCTGAATGGTTTTACTGGCCGGGCTCCTTACCTTCCTCGGCAGCTGAACCTCTGCTTTGACCATAGCTGTAACCTGTCCTGTCCCAGCTGCCGCAAAGAGATCCAGACGGCAAAAGGTGACGATTTGGCTCAGGTTGAACAAATCGCAGCAATTATTGAAGCGGAGCTGCTCCCCCATGCCACCAGCGTTACCCTGAGTGGCTTCGGTGACCCTTTCGGTAGCCCAACCTACCTGAAACTGCTGCACAGACTGAACCGCAACGAGTATCCACTCCTTGAGCAAATCCGCCTGCACACTAATGGTCAGCTGTTGAACGAACAAATGTGGCAGCGCATGCCCGAGCTACAACCACTGGTCAGGGAGGTAGAAATCTCCCTCGATGCAGCATCGGCGCAAACCTATCAGATTAATAGGCCGGGCGGCAGTTTTGACCAGCTATTAAAGAACCTGAAATTTCTCAGCACCAAGGACATCCGACTGACCCTGAGCATGGTGGTACAAGAAAATAATTGGCGAGAGATTCCCCAACTGATCGAGTTGGCACACCGCTTTTCAGCTCATATCTATCTAAGCCAACTGGTCAACTGGGGAACATTCACAAAAGAGGAGTTTTTCCAGCGGGCCGTACATCTGAATGGGCATCGGGATTATCAACAGTTCAAAGAACTCTTTCAGAAAATAACTTCAGTAGCGCAAGGGATTAGTAGCAATCTGCCATTTCGGCACAGTAATGGTACAATGTGGTGCCGATGAAGTCTAAGCTAAACGGCTGTAGGACTCAGGCGAAACGATGTAAATTTGAACCACACAGCACTTCATGGCTGTCTGAATTTGGCTACCTTTATGCTAGCTCTGTTTATTTCTTATTTTTATATAAGTACGTAGCACTTGCTTTTCCCAAAACAACTGTGTTACCTTTGCAAAACTTAAGAAAGTTTGTGTAAATTTTATCGCATTCCAAATCGACAAGGTGTCGGTTTGATTTAAAAACACAGGCCCACTTGGTCATGTGTTTTTTTCGTTATAGGTCGATCAAAATTTGCGCAACAAGCAGGTTCCAAGTGGAACACGGAGAAAAGAAAATGGCAGAAGGTACAGTCAAGTGGTTCAATGATTCTAAGGGTTTTGGCTTTATCGAGCAGGATAATGGACCTGATGTGTTCGTTCATTTTTCTGCAATCGAGGGTGATGGTTTCAAATCTCTCGGTGAAGGCGACCGCGTAAGCTTTGAGGTCACCCAAGGACAAAAAGGCCCTCAATCAACAAATGTACGCAAAATTTAAGTAGGTTTTGCATATTCATGCAAAAGGGCCCCGCGATCTTTCACGGGGCCCTTTTTTTGTCAGTGTCTCGTCCTGAAATAAGTTTACACCTAGGAGACTTATTTATGGACATTGTAGACAGCTTGTACTTAGAGTTTTACGGTTCTAAAAACCCAGCCTTTCAGCTAACGGGACGAACCGTTGGTAATCTGAATACTGCAGGCTGGTCTCCCAATGCCCGCTGAGCATACCGAGCAGCACCCCACCGGAAAACAGCCCAATCACCAGCAGCGCAAAGCCCCAATTTGGCAACGGCCTCTTCCAAAAGCCGATATTCAATGTTTCCGGCTCCGGACAACTGCTGACGCAGGTCAAGCAGCCGGTGCATTCCACACTGCAGACAAAAGTCTTTTTTTGCACATCAATGCGGGCTGGGCAAGCACTGCTGCAAGCCCCGCAGCCGGTACACGTCTTCTGCTCCCTGACGACCCTCAGAGGACTGAAAAAGCTGAACAGACCATGTAGCGCGCCGTAGGGACAGAGGTAGCGGCACCAGAAGTTCTGGTAAACAACGGATAGGACCGAAAGTGCCAGGATGATTGCCAGACTGGTCAACGACATGTTGGTAAAGAAACGCAGCATCCTGACATCGGCGATCGCCCAATATGGTGCTTTTAGAAAACCTTGCAGCGCGGTCGCCGGCATGTCGAGCAGCACCAGCTTGACGAAGAACAGCAGAAGCGCGTACTTGGCAACCCGCAGCAACAGATCGAGCCCGTGCCAGATACGGAAATTCCGGCCGAAAACTTTGCGCCCCAGTTTCCACAACCCTTCCGACAGGGTTCCGACCGGACAGAGCCAGGAACAGAACGATTTGCGCGCCAGCAGTGCCATCGCCAGGAAGGTCAAAAACAGAACCAAAGCAGCAGGATGAACCGGATCAAAATAGCCGCTGGTTATCAAAGCCTTCAGACCGACCAATGCGCCGATCGGCAGGAAACCCTCCACCCCCGGCGGGCGGGGATAGTAGGCGACCTGCCCCATTGCTTCGAAGTGGCGAACAAACAACGCGAACTGCACCCCAAGGAAGATGCACCAAGCGAGAAAAAACCACTGGATCAGCAAACGCCAGTGGGTCACTTTTGTCATAATACGTTTCTGTTTCATCTCTAACCTCATCCGCTCATTCTATTTTGGCGGGTGGGAAATACCTTGATGCAGGTCAAACCCTGCTCAATTTACTCGCCAATATCCAGATATTCGACCTGCTCACCCGTGGTGGTACGAATCAATAACCGGTTACCTTCTCTGATAATATCGTTCGGCACCAGCGGAACTTTTCCCTTGCCCCCTGGTAGATCAATCACATAATAGGGGTTTGCCAGGCCAGAAACCGGACCTCTCAGATTTTTCATGATCTGTAAACCGGCCTCGATCGAAGTTCTGAAATGTTCTCCCCCTCGCACCAGATCCATCTGATGCAGGTAGTAGGGGCGCACCCGCAGCCGCAACAAGCCGCGGAACAGTTCGGCAATGATCGCCGGCTTATCGTTGATTCCCTTGAGCAACACTGTCTGGTTGCCAAGCACGATCCCAGCATCAGCCAGTTTCCCGCATGCCTCGGCCGCCTCAATCGTTAACTCGCGGGGATGATTGAATTGGGTGTTGAGATAGATGGGGCTAAACCGCTTCAACAAACTACAGAGCTTGTCGGTAATCCGCTCCGGCAGGGTCACCGGCACCCGTGAGCCGATGCGAATCATTTCGACATGCGGAATGACCGCTACCCGCACCAGCAGATCGCCCAACACCGAATCTGGCAGCAGCAACGGGTCGCCTCCGGAGAAGATGACATCCCGGACCTGCGGCGTGGCGGCGATATAATCGATCCCTTCGCGTAATTCGCGAAAGCTAAGCGATAACCCCTGGCACCCGACCTTGCGTTTGCGGGTGCAGAAGCGGCAATAGGTCGCGCAACTGCCGGAAACGAGAAAAATCACCCGATCGGGATAACGATGGATCACCGCCGGGACCGGCGACAGGTTCTCTTCGCCAAGGGGATCGATCAGCCCGGATTCGTCCAATTCGCGCGAGTCGGGTACGCACTGCTGCCAGATCGGATCGCCAACCTGCTCTATCAAGCGCAGATAGTAGGGAGAAATCCGCATCGGGTAACGCTCGACAACCGCCTCGAGCGACCGGCAATCAATGGGAAAAATTTCGGCAAGTTGTTGCGGACTGGTGATGCTTTCCTTCAGGACCTGTTGCCAGTTTTCAACCATCAAGACCCTCTTCCGGCGGAGCCTGTCGATTACGCAGCATCCAGGTCGAGATCATCAGCAACAACAGGCCGGCATCCCGCCAGAACGCCTGCATCGGACTGGTCTTGCTTTCCGCATCCGGCTTGAAACAGCCACAATCGATATCGAGCCCTTTCGCCGCTGCGTAGCTGAGCAGCACCATAAAAATCAGGTTGAGAACGAACAACACAAGCACTGCCGGCCGCACCCGCTGATTCAGGAGCAACAAGACGCCACTGAAAAGTTCGAGATACGGCAAAGTCGCCGCAACCAGGAAATTCCAGGCATAGGGCAGGATCTGATAATTGGCTACCTGGCCGGCAAAAGCGACCGGATCGGCCGCTTTGATATACCCGGCATAGATAAAAACCACGGCTAGAATCAGCCGGCTGAGATGATAGAGGACGGTTGTCGGTTTGCTCATTGCAGCCCCTCCTCGATCGCCCGCCCCTGATCGCGCCACTCCGGGAAACCGCCTTCGTAAACCAGCACATCCTGATAACCGACTTTAAGGAGGAAGACCCCCAGATCGAAAGAGTCGTGGCAACCGAAACCATTGCAATACAGAATCAGCGTCTGCTCTTTCGGGACCTGCTGCCGAAAGCTTTCGAGCTTGGTTTCCGCTTCGCCGATCGGCAATGAAATGGCTCCTTTTATGTGTCCGGCTTTGTAATCGGCAATATTTCTGGCATCGATCAGCATCGCACCTTCCGCCACCATTTCATCGATCTCACCGATCTCAACCGGGTTCGGCAACAGCTCCTCGACAACCTTGGTTTGCGTCGTTTTTTGAACCGGAGCCGCCGACACCGTTTTGCCGGAAAAAGCGTTCAACACCATCTGGTAGTTGATACTCAGACCGACGGCAAAGGCCACTGTCACCAAAATGCAGGCTTCGAGCAAAATCCGTTTCAGGGTCGGGCTGAGCGACAAATCACTCATCGGGAGACTCCTCCAATTCGGGAGAGAGGCTCTTCACCATCTCCTGCAATAGTCTATTTTCCTTCTGCAACCGATCGATCCGCAGGTTACAGTCGGTTACCACCTCGTTCAGTTCATCGATCATTTGATTTTGATGGCTGAAGCGAATCTCCAGTTCAGTGACCCGTTCTTGCAGCTCTTTGAGCATCTTCAGGCTCCTTTACAAAAATTCAGCTCAATTTATACCTTGTGGACATTTCCTTGCCAACACCCTTTTCAATTTCCCCGCCACGATTTACAAAAGCGGATGGGTTCGGTAAACTTGCCAGCGAATTCTGTTCTGTCTCCCATGATTTTTATACCTTCTCCGAAGGACCCGCTCATGCGCATGCTACTGCTCATTCCACTACTGCTTCTCTGCCAACCCGGCTACAGCGGAGCCCTCGAAAAGGCGCAGACACCCAGAGTCGAACTGATTGAACAACTGGGGGAAAAGCTGCCGTTGGAGCTCAGTTTCACCGACAGCAAGGGTCAACAGGTACAGCTCGGTCAGCTGATCGACAAACCGACACTGATCGTCCCGGTCTACTACGACTGCCGCAACGTCTGCAATTTTGTCCTCGGAGGACTCGCGCAGGTGCTGCCGGAGGTCAAGCTGAAAGCGGGGCAGGATTTCCAGGTGATCACCCTCAGTTTCGACCCGGAGGAGACGGTCGAACTGGCGAAGCACAGTAAAAAGACCTATCTGACTGCGATTCAGGCTCCCTTCCCAGAGAATGCCTGGCACTTTCTGACCGGCAAACAGGAGAACATTCTCCGCCTGACTAATACTGCAGGCTATTACTTTGCCAAACAGGGAGAAGACTTCCTCCACCCGGTCGCCGCTTTTGTCGTCAGCTCCGACGGCACCATCGTCCGCTACCTGATCGGCCAGCGCTTCATGCCGCTCGATCTGACGATGGCGCTTTACGAAGCAAGCGAAGGGCGGATCGGCACCCCGATTCGCAAAGCTCTGGAGTTCTGCTTCAGCTACGATCCGGAGGGGCGGCGTTACGTGTTTAACCTGCTGCGGGTCAGCGGCACTGTGATCCTGCTGACCCTCGGTTCATTCTTACTGTTTTTGATTCTCAGCGGTAGAAAGAAGAAGCAATGAGCGAAAGTACAAGCTACACCGGTTTCTGGCAGGAGAGTCCGCGACCGGGCATCCTCGGCTGGCTGTTATCGACCGACCACAAGCGGATCGGGATTATGTACCTGATCTGCATCACCACCATGTTTGTGGTCGGGGCCTGTCTGGGATTAGCCATCCGCCTGGAGTTGATCGCGCCAGGGCCGACGATCATGGGGCCGCAGACCTATAACGCGACCTTCACAGTTCACGGTATCATCATGATCTTCATGTTTATTATCCCCAGCGTTCCGGCGGCGTTTGGCAACCTGGTGCTTCCGATCCACATCGGCGCCCGGGATGTCAGCTTCCCGAAGGTCAACCTGCTCTCCTGGTACTGCTACGTTACCGGAGCCGTTTTGGCTCTGTTCGCCATTTTCTCCGGTAGTGGCGCGCCCGACACCGGCTGGACCTTTTACGTTCCCTTCAGCACGCAGACCACGACCAACGTCAACCTGGCGGCGCTGGCGGCCTTCATGCTCGGCTTCTCTTCGATCCTGACCGGCATCAACTTCGTCACCACCATCCACCGGCTACGCGCCGAGGGGATGACATGGGGACGACTACCTCTGTTCGTCTGGACCCTCTACGCGACCGCCTGGATCCAGGTGCTGGCCACGCCGATGCTCGGCATCACGCTGTTGCTGGTCATTCTCGAACGAACCTTCGGCGCCGGGCTGTTCGATGCCGCGCGCGGTGGGGACCCGATCCTGTTTCAACACCTATTCTGGATCTATTCACACCCGGCGGTCTACATCATGATCCTGCCGGGGATGGGGGTCATCTCCGAGGTCATTCCGACATTTGCCCGCAAGCCGTTGTTCGGCTACTGGGCGATGGCGCTCTCATCCTTGGCGATCGCCTTTGCCGGCTCGCTGGTCTGGGCGCATCACATGTACGCCAGCGGCATGAGCGACCTGGCGATCCTGATCTTTTCCTTTCTGACTTTCATCGTCGCCATTCCGAGCGCCATCAAGGTTTTCAACTGGGTCACGACCCTCTACAAAGGGTCGATCCAAATGGCGCCACCAATGTTGTACGCGCTCTCTTTTATCTTCAACTTTTCCATCGGCGGACTGGGCGGGCTGGCCCTCGGCGCCGCGGCCAGCGATATCCATCTGCACGACACGACATTCGTTGTCGGCCATTTCCACTACACCATGTTTGGCGGCCTCGGCTTTGCGTTTTTTGCCGCCCTGCACTACTGGCTGCCCAAATTTACCGGCCGGATGTACCAGCACAAGCCGGCCATGCTCGCCTGGGGTCTCATCTTCATCGGCTTCAACATCACCTATATGACGATGCAGGCGGTCGGCATCCAGGGTATGCCGCGCCGTTACTACGACTATATCCCGGAGTTCACCACCCTGAATCAGGTCTCGACCTTCGGTTCCTGGCTTCTCGCCGCCGGTCTGCTGATGATGTTCGTCAACCTGTGGTTCGGTTGCCGGGCCGGCGAGCGGGTCGGAAAGAACCCCTGGGGAGCCGCCACCCTCGAATGGCAGATCCCTTCGCCGCCGCCACTGGAGAATTTCGGTGAAGAAGACCCGGTGGTCACCCAGGGCCCGTATGACTTCAAAGGAGTGGTCGCTGATGAGTATTGAACATCGTGACGATACCGGCGCCCGCTTCGGCATGTGGCTGTTTCTCTATACCGAGGTGATCCTGTTCAGCGGGCTGTTTATCCTCTATGCAGTTTCGCTGACCAACTACCCTGATGAGTTCGCCCAAGCAAGCCACAAACTGAACATCTACTTCGGCACCGTCAATACCCTAGTCTTGCTGACCAGCAGTCTGACGATTGCTCTGGCGGTGAGCGCCCTCCAGATGGGGCGCAAGAAACAAGCCCTGACCCTCAGCTGGATAACGATCGGACTGGCACTGGTCTTTCTGATCAACAAATACTTTGAGTGGTCAGCGGAGATCGGACATGGGATCTACCCCGGCTCAGAGCATCTGGCGGAAATGGGACCGGGGATCACGGTTTTCTTCAACCTCTACTA
>NZ_QKAP01000080.1 GCF_003247215.1 Malonomonas rubra
TTAAGAACAAGCCAAAACCGAAAACGGAACGGCCACGCAAACTCAGCTTCAAGGAAAAGCGCGAACTGGAAGAGCTGCCGAAACGAATCGATGCCCTGGAGACGGAACAGGCCGAACTGCACGAAACAATGGCCGATCCGAACCTCTACCAGCAAGGTGACGGGGCGAAGATCGCTGGCATGCAGGAACGGTTGAAGGTGATTGAAGCGGAACTGGAACAGACCTACTTGCGCTGGGAGGAGTTGGAGCAGATCCCGGAATAGCCATCAGGGGTTCAGCTTTGCACCACAATATTTACAGTGGTTTGCATCCGGTGCGTGTCCTTCGGCGCTGCATTGCGGACAGCTCTGCGTCGTAAGCTGCTGGAAAACGGTCAGCTCCGCGGTCACAATCCCGGTCGGAATGGCGATAATTCCATAACCAAGAATCATCACCAGCGAAGCGAGCGCCTGCCCCAGATCGGTCTGTGGCGAAATATCCCCGTAGCCGACCGTGGTCATGGTGACGATCGCCCAGTAGATCGAACGCGGGATACTGGTAAAACCATGTTCCGGCCCCTCGACGAGATACATCACCGAACCGAACAGCACCATCAACAGCACAACGAAGAGCAGAAACACCTGGATTTTGCGCCGACTGGCATGCAAGGCGCGCTTGAGGTAATTCGCCTCACCGACATATTGCACCAGCTTGAGCACCCGGAACACCCGCAACAGCCGCAGAATTCGGATCACCAGCAAGTACTTTCCGCCCGGAAGCAGCAGACTGAGATAGGTCGGGGCGATCGACAGCAGATCAACGACACCATAGAAGCTGCCGGCATATTTGAGCGGTCGACCGATGCAGCTGAGCCGGAGCAAATATTCGACGGTAAATAGCAGGGTGAAAAACCACTCGAGCCGATAGAAGATTTTGCCATACGGCACCTGCAATTCGGCCACACTGTCGAGCATCACCACGACGACGCTGAAAACAATACTGACAATCAGCAGCAGGTCAAATCGCTTGCCCGCTTGGGTATCCGCCTCGAAAATAATCTCGTGCAAACGCTGCCGGATCGGATTGTTCAATTGTGGTCTCTGCTCAGGCATCTCCCCTCTCGCAGGCTAATTCGGCAATGCCTCGGCAACCAAATCGAGGATATGCACCGGCCGCTGCCTACCGCCGGCGCGGTTGATACTGTCCTGCAACTGCATGATACAGCCGGGACAATCAGTGGCGACCAGTTCGGCGCCGCTCTCCTGAATTGACTTTGCCTTCTTGGCGCCGATCAGCTTGGCGGTATCGTAATGATAAACCGAGTAGGTACCGCCCAGGCCGCAGCAGCTGGCTGCGTTCTCCATCTCGACAAACTCGACCTGCGGCAACGCCTTGAGAATCGCTCGCGGCTCTTTGGTGATGCCATGGTTGCGCAGGTGGCAGGGGTCATGGTAGGTCACCTGCGTACGCTGCTCAGCTTTCGGTAATTGGTCAAGCTGCTCTGCAAAACCCTGCTCGATCAGGAAAACAAAGATGTCCTTGACCTTTTCTTTATAGTCTTTGAACTCTTCACCCATGCCGGGGTAGAGATTCCTCAGCCCGGAGTTGCAAGAAGCGCAGGCGGTGACGATATAGTCATACTTGTGTTTGGCGAAGGCCTTCTGGTTTCTTGCTGCCAGTGTTTCCACCGTCTCAGCCGCTCCAGCCGAAACCGCCGGCAACCCACAGCAATTCTGATCCTTGGGAATGATGATGTTGACGCCAAGAAATTTAAGCGCCTCGATCATCGCTTCGCCGCTTTGCGGGTACATATAGTTGATCCCGCAGCCGGTGAAAAATAAGACCGTCGGCTGCCCCGCTTTCCCCTCAATGAACTCTGGGTAGCGATTCCGGAACGGTTTGTCGGTAACTGGCGGCAGAGTGCGATCCTTGCTAACGAATGGGGCCGGGAAACGAAGCTGCATGCCGCTGTCTTCCGGCAGTTTCTTGAACAGCAGACTTGAAAGCTTGCCACCGCTTTTCGCCAACAGATCCATCAGTCCCTGGTGTTTAAGAACGGTGGCGACCCCTTTGCCAAAGCTGGAGAGCCCCTTCTGCTTGGCAATCTTCAACCGGGTGGCGGCAACGATCTCTTCGGTCGGCACCTTGTTCGGGCACTGGGAGTAGCAGCTGCCACAGAGCAGGCACTGGGACATGTCGAGCAGGAAACGATCCTCCATCTCGACTTCACCCTTGAGTAGGGCGTCAGCCAGAGCGATCTTGCCGCGGGCGACGCGGCCTTCATGCTTGACGGCACCAAAAGCAGGACAGTGGGCGCGGCAGCAACCGCACTTTACACACTGTCCGATCTCTTCGCGATAGTCTTCGAGAGTTTTGAGCTTGGCCATGATCAGTGTACCTGCCGGTCACTCGGGAAGATCTTGCCCGGGTTGAGGATGTTGTTCGGGTCGAGCGCCCGCTTGATCGTCTTCATGTAGTCGATGGCGTTGTTCGCCAGCTCCAGTGGAATGTACGGCTGCTTCATGATGCCAACGCCGTGCTCGCCGCTCATGGTGCCACCCAGCTCCAGCGCCCCCTTGAAGACTTCCTCGATCGCCTGATCCGCTTTCTCCTGTTCACCCTCAATCTTGCTGTCGATCATCACGTTGACATGGATGTTGCCGTCGCCGGCGTGCCCGAAGTTAACGATCGGGATCTGATACTTGTCGGCGATCACATCAATC
>NZ_QKAP01000102.1 GCF_003247215.1 Malonomonas rubra
ACAACATGAAGAAGCCCCAGAAGAACAGGCCGTGGGCAATACCCGGCCCCTTGACCCGGAGCACCTTGCTCTGCAGCAGGACGTTCTTGACCAGAATGCCGATCCGTATCGGCAGCTGATCGAGGCGGTTGAGCGGTTTGCCCTGCCGATAGACTTTGCGGCGCTGCAAGAAACCGTAGACTAACACCCCCAGAGCCGCCAGGGTCAGCAGGTACATGGGGACCAGGGTCCCGGCTCCGTGGCCTATATTCCAGTAAATCTCGCGGGTCATTTCCATGTCAGACCTCTTCTGGTTCTGCAGTTAAACGTACGATGCCTGAGCGATATCGGCCTGCTGTATGCGGTCGATAATGCGCTTGCGGTAATCATTGATATCCCGGCGGAGCGCTTGAAGGGTTTCGATTTTGAAATCAATGCGCACCTGATGGTGATCGAGAACGTCGATCAACTGCGGCAGAATCTTGTCGGTAGCCCGGTTGTTCAGCTCGTAGTTGACCGCAATCTCATGTATCTCCTTCAGGGAGATGCCCAGTTCCTTGAGCTTCAGAATGAATTTCAGCCGAACGACGTCTTCCTTGCCATAAATGCGCATGCTTCCGGGACCCTGCCGATTGCCCCCCATCAAGCCGACCTCTTCGTAATAGCGGATCGTGCGAGTCGAAATCCCGAGCTGCTTGGCAACTTCGCCGATCTTCATGTTTTGCGGATATTCGTCCATGACGACCTTCTTTCAACCGTCTTAAATTAGAAAATATATTTCTCGTTTTCGCGGGCCGCTTCGGCCAACACCCGCTTGGCGTCGAGAAGACCCGAGGCATCGAAGTCCGTCAGCCGTGCGATAGTTGTGCGTAGCAACCTGAGCTGTTGAGCATTACCGATAAAATAGGTCGCTTTTTGGGCCGCCTCAGCAGCTTTACGGGTTGCGCGGAAAGCGGCGGTCAGGGCGATGGCGCGATAAAGCGCCTGCCTGCCAGCACTCGCCATGGGATAGGCCTTTTCCGCCCGCAGAACGGCACTTTCCATGGCAAAAATCTGAATCGCCAGATCGGCCAGCGGCAGCAGAGTTTCCTGCTCCTGCTGCAACCTGTTCTGAAATTTCTCGAGCGCCGCGCCTAGCAGAATCAACAACAGCGATTTCAGCCGCTTCAACTGGGCCTGCTCCAGGGCAAACGGTACGTTGGTATCGGGCTCGTTGTCTTCCTCAAAAGCCGCGGCCAACGCCTCCTGCAAGGGGATCTCTCCTTTAAGCCCTCTGGCCAGCACGAGCCCGGGGATCAGAATCCGGTTAATTTCGTTGGTCCCTTCATAGATGCGGCTGATCCGGGCGTCACGGTAATAGCGTTCGGCCGGGTACTCGCTGACGAAACCGTAGCCTCCATGAATCTGCAGCGTTTCGTCGGCCACGAAGGCCTGTACCTCGGAGCAATAAACCTTGGCGATGGCGCATTCGGCGGCGTACTGCTCGATCCCTTTTTGGTAGTCGGCGTAGTAGCTGTCGCTGGTCTTGTCGAGCCCTTGCAGGTGATCGTCGAGCAGTCCGGCCAGGCGATACACCACCGACTCCGAAGTAAAGATCTCGGTGACCATATCCGCCAGCTTTTCCTTGATTGCACCGAAGTTGCTGATCGCCGTATTAAACTGCTTTCGTTCGTTGGCATATTGAGCTGCATCCTTGAAGGCCTGCTTGGCCGCACCGGTAGCCCCGGCACCCAGCTTGAATCGACCGACATTGAGGACGTTGAAGGCGATCTTGTGCCCCTTGCCAATCTCACCGAGGAGGTTCTCCGCTGGCACCTTGACATTGTCCAAAACCACTTGGCAGGTCGACGAGCCCTTAATGCCGAGCTTCTTCTCTTCAACCCCGATACTTACCCCTTCAAACCCTCGCTCAACCAGGAAACCGGTAAAATGCTGCTTGTCGACCTTGGCAAAGACCGTGAACAGATCAGCGAAGGCCGCGTTGGTGATGAATTGCTTGGTGCCGTTGAGGGTGTAGTGCGTACCATCTTCTGAGAGAACCGCACTGGTTGCTGCACCCAGGGCATCGGAACCGGAGCCGGGCTCGGTCAGGCAGTAGGCCCCAAGCATCTCCGTAGTCAGCAGTTTTTCGAGGTAGCGCTCCTTTTGCCCGGGCGTTCCGTAATAAACCAGCGGCAGGGTACCGATGCCGTTATGAGCCATCAGCGAAACAGAGAATGAGCCGGCCCTGCCAAGAATTTCCGCGGTTAACATGCTGGTGACTTTATCGAGATTGAGCCCGCCATATTCCTCCGGGCCATCCACCATCATCAGCCCGAGTTCGCCTGCCCGGTGCAGCAGTTCGACCACTTTGGTGAAATTTTGCGCTTCGATCTCCTCGATTTGCGGCAAAACCTCGTTAGCGACAAACTGTTCGGTAGTTCCGGCAATCTGGCGATGTTCATCGGAAAAATCTTCCGGGGTAAAGAGATCTTCCAACGCGGTTTCGCGCAACAGGTATTCGCAACCCTTTAGTTGTGTCTCAGACATGGTCTTTTCAATCCCTCTAGAGTCGAATCAAAGTCTTTCGAAGATGCCGGCGGCGCCCATTCCCAGACCGATACACATGGAGACCATGCCATACCGGGTGTTGCGCTTGCCCATCTCGGACAGCAGGGTCGCCGTCAGTTTGGCGCCGGTACATCCCAGCGGATGACCGAGTGCAA
The DNA here is from genome assembly GCF_003247215.1 of Malonomonas rubra. Taxonomy (GTDB): domain Bacteria; phylum Desulfobacterota; class Desulfuromonadia; order Desulfuromonadales; family Geopsychrobacteraceae; genus Malonomonas; species Malonomonas rubra_A. The sequence goes on from NZ_QKAP01000102.1 coordinate 2,685, forward strand.
TGGCACCGCC
>NZ_QKAP01000077.1 GCF_003247215.1 Malonomonas rubra
GGAGATAAACATGTTATTCGGTATTCATGTATTCCCTACCGAGCACTCGATCCAGCCCGATGGACTGGCTCGCGCTGCCGAAGAGCGGGGGTTGGAGTCCGTCTGGTTCTCGGAGGTGTTTTACTGGAAAGCTCTAAGGGGAGGAAGAGATGTCGACTCCTGAGCAGCAACGCAATCTTACTCCGGAAAAATATTGGGAAATGCTTGAATAAAAAATCAAGCAGGAGGTTGGCTGGATTCAGCAAAGAATGGCGTGGTTGGCAATATTTCATGGGTTTTTATTTGCCACGTTCGGTCTGTCTTTTAAAATCAGAATGGATGGAACGGAATCACAATTTCCTTATTGATATTGAATGTTATTGTTTTGGTCGGCTTGCTGACATGTTTTTGCATTATGGCCGGACTATGGGCAGCTTCCGATGTGCTGAAAACGATAGAAAATGAGTGGAAACGACTTGTGCCCTGTCAGCGAGATCGGGAGCAGTTCCCATCTATTAGAATGGCCAATCAAAAGATCCGATTTGTTGGCATGCTCTCTTCTTGGGGACCATCTATTCTGTTTTTATTTGTATGGAGTTTTTTGTTGTATTTTATGAATTTCTAGAGTTTTTAATTTTCTAGGCCCATTCAGGCATAATATGCAACTATGATATTTTAATCTAAAATATCGGGACCTTAAGTAAGTTCAGGTCATAGCCAAGGCTTCTTGGCTTCTGCATCTCAAAGAAACATAGTTTTAAGATAGTTCTCCTGCCATACCTTCTGGCCTTTGGCAGAAAAAAGTCCTGTTTGTTTTGAAAAATATCTATATTTCTTGCATTTAGCGAACATATCCTTTATGTTACTGCAATTCTCAGTGCCCATCGGTCGGCACTTGTAAGTGTCCTCGGTAGTTTCTTTTTGATCTTCCCCTGACACCATTTAGCGTTTCCAGCCTAAAGACCGTTCCCTTGTTTTATACATCGGATGGGCCGGTTCCATTTTCGGAGTTCATATTTTTCATGACCTTTAACGACCTCGGTCTATCGACCGAACTGCTTCGTGCTGTGTCCGAGCAGGGTTACAGCCAACCTACGCCGATTCAAAGTCAGGCGATCCCCGTTGTTCTCAAAGGGGGAGATCTCCTCGCCGGTGCCCAGACCGGCACCGGCAAAACGGCGGGCTTCACCCTGCCGCTACTGCAAAATTTATGCGCTGCCCAACCGGGACGTGGTAAGCGCTCGGTGCGCGCACTGGTGCTCACCCCGACCCGCGAGCTTGCTGCTCAGGTCGGTGAGAGCGTTCGCGCCTACGGAAAATATCTGCCGCTTCGGTCGGCAGTGATTTTCGGTGGCGTCAGCATCCGGCCGCAGATCAACATTCTGCATAAAGGCATTGATATCCTGGTGGCCACACCGGGGCGTCTGCTTGATCACGTCAGCCAGAAAACCCTAGATTTGTCCCAAGTTGAAATTCTGGTGTTGGATGAGGCGGACCGGATGCTCGACATGGGTTTTATCCGTGACATCCGTAAAGTCTTGGCGCTACTTCCGGAACAACGGCAGAATCTGCTTTTTTCGGCGACCTTCTCCAACGAGATCAAACAACTGGCAGATGGTCTGCTCAACGCCCCGACCTTGATTGAGGTTGCGCGCCGCAATACCGCCGCCGAGACGGTGAACCAGTCTATTCATCCAGTTGATAAGAGCCGCAAGCGTGCTCTGCTCTCGCATCTGATCAGCACCAACAACTGGCAGCAGGTGCTGGTCTTTACCCGCACCAAGCACGGAGCGAACCGGCTTTCCGGCCAGCTCGCCAAAGACGGTATCAGTAGCGCTGCTATCCACGGCAACAAAAGCCAGGGAGCGCGGACAAAGGCATTGGCTGATTTCAAAACAGGTGCGGTGCGGGTGTTGGTTGCTACCGATATCGCTGCCCGTGGTCTGGATATCGAGCAACTTCCGCAGGTTGTCAACTTCGAGCTGCCGAACGTCTCCGAGGACTACGTCCACCGCATCGGTCGCACCGGGCGAGCGGGACGTGAGGGGCAGGCGGTTTCACTGGTATCAAATGACGAACAAAAGTTACTGAAAGATATTGAGAAGCTACTGAAGCGAAAGCTGCCGAAAACAACCGTCAAGGGCTTTGAGCCCGATTCAATCAAAACTGCGGAGTCGCTACAAGTAAAAAGTTCACACCCGGCAGGTAAAAAGCCCAGACGCACCCGCAACCATGAGTGCGCTAAGTCGGCTGGGAACCGTAGCGAGCAGCGTAATCGGCGATACGCGAATAAATAGCCTTTTGGGAGACGATCCGAGTATCGACCACTCGTCTTCAGGTCCATACATATAATACAGGGGGTGGGACAGATGCTCTGTCCTGCCCCCTGTCTAGCCTGAGTCAGTTTTGTTTTCAGATATAAAAGGTATAATGAAAGTCCACATCTCTATTTGACTAAACAAAGTAGATAAGGTCAGCACAAGGTCAATGGTATCCAAGTTTTGGAGATGCTTATGCACCTTCTCCTTGTTGAAGATGAAAAGAAAGTCGCGTTATTTCTTAAAAGCAGATTTGAGGAGAGCGGGGACTCTGTTGATCTGGCTTTCGATGGAGAAGAAGGCGTTCTTAAAGCGACTTCCAATGTCTATGACCTGATAATAATGGACGTTATCATGCCTAAGAAGGATGGTTGGGCTGCAACTAGGGAAATTAGAGAGAAAGGGATTACCGTTCCGATTTTATATTTAACAGGAAGAGATAGCCCAGATGACATTGATAATGGATTTAAAGCAGGTTGTGATGATTATTTGCCGAAACCCTTCTTCTTTCCAGTGCTTAAAGCACGGTGCAATGCTTTAATTAGGAAAAGAACGCAAAGCTGTGATGCTGAGATTCATTATGCTGATCTTCGACTTGACCCCCTCAGTCGTAAAGTTTGGCGCTCAAATAAAGAACTTGAACTATCCGCTAAAGAGTATGTTCTTCTAGAATATTTTATGCAAAATCCAAATCAAGTATTATCGCGATCGATGATTGCTGAACGCGTTTTTGATTATAAAGTGGATGTTTATACAAATATTATCGATGTTTATATCAACTATCTCTGTGAGAAAGTAGATCGTGATTACGACCAGAAACTGATAAAGATGATTCGAGGTGTAGGGTACGCTCTAAAAGAAGATTAACTTACTGCAAGATAAGCATAAATTGCATTTACTTGAAATTTATCCTCCAAAACAATTCTTAGACATGATTGTGGTTTCTGTTTCGAGGTTTCAAATAGAGAGTGTTTCACAACCTTTCTGCATTTGACTAGAGAGGATAATCTTGCAATTCCCATATTGTTTACGTTGTCCTAAGATTATGGCCAATTCAGATTCTTCACACAGAGCCCCGATGCTCCTTTTATTGAAGCTCTTCAAATAGAAAATCGAAAATCTGCTCAGCGAAAGGTGGGTGCGCGGTGTAGCTTTCGTAAGCATGACTGGCGTTCGGAACCTGCTCCAGCCGGATGTTGGTGGGGATGTCGTAGGAACGCCCCACGGCGCGGACCGCGGTTGTCCAACGCTCAGCTCTTTCGATTCGGTTGAACCCCTGAAAAGAATCGATCTCCTTGGTTTTGTTAAGCTCCTTGTCGCGCAGGTCATCTTGCTCACCGACCATAATCAGGGTGGAAATTTTTAGAAAATTTTCCAGAACGAATTTCAGATTCGGCCACTCCCTAGTCGATTTGATGCCATACGGGTATTTACGTTCCGGATCTGGGAAAGTGTACCAGCCGGGGGCGGCCAGAACCATTCTAGCAACTCTTTTCGGATAGAACATGGCATAGCGGTGCAGAAACTGCCCACCACCGGAGAAACCGAACATGTGCATCGGTGCGGGAGAAATCCCGAGCCATTCATGAGCGTCCTGCAAAACATGATCAAAAGCCATGTCCGCCCGTTGTTGATTGGCAGAGCTGCCGAGTTGCTGATAGCGGGGATAATCCTCTTTCAAAAAGAGTGGCGCGAGGATGATGGCACCATGTTTTTCCGCCTGGGCGATAAAGCCTTCGACATGCTCCTCGGCGTTGCGGGAGATGCCGTGAATGGAGTAGAAGATTTTGTTTTCTTCCGTCCTGTGCTGCGGCAGATAAACGAAATAGTGCATCTGCGACATGCCGTTGATGCAACGCTGATGAATTTTTCCCGGTTCGATATCGTTCATTTACCTCTCCCAAAGCTGGCTGCTGTCAAATCGATAGGTTCTGAACAGAGGCTGTTGCTTTCTTTAATCAGTTTTCCGGCATCGAGATACCAGAAGTTATCTGCCAGATTCAGGCGTTCTTCCGAGCGGCTGACCATCAACACCGTTCCAGAAAAGGTGGCGATAACCTTTTCCAGCACATGAACCGCCTGCTTGTCAAGGTTGGCGTCCATCTCATCGATAATCAGAATCGCCGGCTTACCGAGAAGGGCACGGGCGATCGCCAGCTTGTGACGTTGGCCGAGGGAGAGGTTCATCCCTCCTTCGCGGAGCCGAAACGCTTCTCCTCCCTGCAATTGGTCTAGCAGCTGGTCCAACTCGCAAAGATTTTTGATTTCTTCAAGTTCGGTGCTGCTGGCATCCGGGGCGCGATATTTTAAATTGTAGTGAACCGAACCCTTGAGCAGGGGCAGGTCGGGACTGACGATGCTGATGGCCTGACGGATCGAGTCGAGATTGCAGCGTCTGACATCCTGCCCGTCGATCAGGATTTTTCCTTCATCCAGATCGACTAGCCGGGCAATGGCCTGCAGAAGGGTCGATTTTCCAGCTCCGTTATCACCGATGATCGCAAGTTTGGTTCCCCCCGGAATTGTACCCGATATTTTTCTTAGTGCCCCTCTGATCAGAACATTTTGTAGTTCGATATTGCCTGCGCTGACTTGGAGCGCTGGGAGTCTGCTTGACCTGCCACGGAGTTGCTTGGTTTGCATGAACTCAATAATCTTCTCCCGTGAGACACGGTAGGTCTGCAGATACTCATGCACCCGACCCATGTCACGGAAGGCGTTGGAGAGAAAGCCGACCACTGCCATGGCTGCAACCACATTGCCGGAGCTGGTCATGTCATGGAAAACTTCAAATGCCCCGAAGGAGAGAATCGCCGCCATCGACAGGGCGGTGGCGCCATCGTTGACCACCCGCATGCTGGCCGAAGCGCGTGCCCGATCGACCATGGCATCGCGCAGCAGGCGGCTCTGTTTACTGAAGCGGCGTCGCTCCCGCTGTTGCTGATTAAAGGCCTGAATGACGATGATGGAGCGGATCTTCTCGTTTATGTTGCCGGCCAGACGACCGCGCAGGCGGCGCGATTCGCTGACGATTTTATGCATTTTGGGACCCAGCTTGAGATTCCATAACAGGCCGAGGGAAAGGATGATGATCGAGCCGATAGCAAGGTAGATATCGAGATGTCCAAGCACACCGATTGAAATGGTGGTGACGATCGCGGAAACGACGATGCGCGCCAGACCAAGGCTGACCCAGCGGCGAATGGACGAAAGGTCGCTGATAAACCTCAACATCGAGGACCCGGTCGCGCGACGACTGAGTGAGCGGGGGGCAAATCGCTTCATGCGATCAAAGATACTCAAGCGGACCCGGTGAACATATTCTTGGCCGAGGCGTTCGGCGTCTATTCTTTCGACATATTTCAGCCAGGCGGTGAAGCCAGTGCAACTGAGCAGCCCTGCTGCAAAGAAGGCAATCTGCCAGACTTCAGTTTCATCGAACATATGAATTTCCGGGTCGTCGAACTCCGGATTGAGCAGGACGTTGAAGGCGAACCGCACCAACAGCATGGAGGTGATAATCATCAACGCCTGCAAAATCCCGTTGACGATCAACCGCACAAGCAGCCAGCGCCGGCTTTCGGCAAATATGGCGGGGAGGTTGATCATCTAACGACCTCGCTAGCCGTTCTCTGTTGATGACGGTATTGCAGGCAGCTGTAGATGTAGCTGGAAACGCTCGGTCGGGCCAACGCGTTGGTGTGATAAACCGGTAGCCCGCAGACTTCTTCCGCTTCCCTTTTGGCCAGCGGCGAGGAGGTCAGTACCCCGGTAATGGCAAAGACCGGCAGCTGGCGTGCATTCAACCAGGAAATGCCGGCTTGGGCTCCCAAGGCGTCGTTGGCGGCGAAAATGACGCCATCGATCCAGTCGGTAAATTCCAGTGTTGCAAACAGGCGCGCCGTTTCTCTCTGCAGCAGACCGTCTGCAACTTCTACAATGATGATATCCGCACCCGATTCAGCCATTTCGTGACCGAGGGTCATGACAATATCGAGGAGCGTTTCGCGATTGACCCGGTACGTCGAAACATATCCGGCGTCGATAAAGTCGAACACCGGACAAGCCCCGGCGTCAACCAGCGCTCGATAGTCCGCTCCAGCTCCGGTGCCAGTGAACTTGGCTGCCGCCACTTTGATGTTTTGCCGGACAAATCCTCGAACCAGATTGGCGCAGGCAGAGGTTTTCCCTGCATTCATCGAGGTTCCCGCCACCACCAGGACCAATGGGCTCGCGACGATGCGATCCGCTTTAGGCAGCCTTGCGCGACTTAGGTTGATGCGATGCCCTTCCTCATCGGTAAGCAGGCCAAGGGGAGTGATGCGGGTTGCCGACTTGATCCGATCATGACGATTCAGCAGCCTTGCTGCGACCCCACCGGCAGCAACCAGACGACAAGGGCCTAGGTGGTCGGGGACTATCCCCTCGAACTGGTCCGGGGCATAGCGGTTGCCGTAGGCAATGACAATCTCGTCTCCTTCGAACAGGGTCGCTCGTCGGCTGCTGACCAGCTCTAGTCGGCGGTGCTGTCCCAACTCTTCGACCCTGGCTAGCAGCAGATCACCAGCAAGGGGAGATACTGTTCCGGTCAGCAGTTGGAATGTTTGATCGGGATCAATTCTTCTAGTGGTATAAGCCCATTTTGCCTGTGCAAGCCTTTGGTTTGGCAATGGATCAAGTTTGAGGTCCATATTCCCTCCTATCGTTTTGGTGAGGGCTGGTTGCTGATATAAGAGTAAATCGGGAATTGTGAGTTCGCAAGTCAGCAATTGCAAGTTATTGATTTTTAGATTTTGACTGGTCTTACCAATTGCTGACCGGAAAGGCGATCTTTTCTGTTGACAGCTTTTATATGCTCGGTTAAATTCTGGCTTCAAGGAGTTAAAACAATGTTTCGAGCGATTTTAAGCATAAACCTGCTGCTGGTAGTCGTAGTCGTCGTTACCTGACGACTCGCGGCTACCTTGGTTCATTGTTAAGAATCGAAAGGGAGCTCGGGTCATCCACCCTGCGCTCCCTGCTCAACATAGTTGAAAAGGCCGCGGGGCAACGATCCGCGGCCTGTTTTTTTATTTGAAGGAGAATGACATGAAAACCGGTGCACAAATTTTACTTGAATGCCTGAAGAAAGAAGGTGTGGATACGATTTTCGGCTACCCTGGCGCACGTACTCTGCTGGTGCATGATGCGTTGCTTGACGATACGGATCTCAAGCACATCCTTGTCCGCCACGAGCAGGGGGCCGCCCACGCCGCTGACGGCTATGCCCGGACGACCGGCAAGGTCGGCGTCTGCCTGACCACCTCCGGTCCCGGTGCGACTAACCTGGTTACCGGCATCGCCACCGCCTACATGGACTCGGTGCCGATGGTCGCTCTGACCTGTCAGGTGACCACCGCCGATATCGGCAACGACGCGTTTCAGGAAGCTGACATGGCCGGGATCACCCGGCCGATCACCAAGCACAACTACGTGGTCACCGATGTCAACGATCTGGCCCGGGTTGTCCGCGAAGCTTTCTACATCGCCCGCACCCGCCGCCCCGGACCGGTGCTGGTCGACCTACCGAGCGACGTGCTGGCGGCGAAGATCAAGCCGAATATCCCGGAAGAGGTGACCCGGCGTGGTTATCAGGAGAAGCCGAGCCTGAACCTGAAGCAGATCAAGCGGGCGGCCGAGATGATCAACAAGGCGAAGCGGCCGCTGATCTACGCCGGTGGCGGTATCACCTTGTCGAATAGTTCAGACAAGCTGCGCGCACTGGCGCAAAAGGGTAGTATTCCGGTCACTCACACCCTGATGGGGATCGGCATCATGGACCCTAAGTCTCCGCTGTCCGTCGGTATGCTCGGCATGTACGGTGCCTGGTACGCCAACATGGCGGTCAGCCAGAGTGACTGCCTGATCGCCATCGGCGTCCGTTTTGACGACCGGGTTACCGGCAAAGTCGACAGCTTCGCACCGAATGCCAAGATCATCCACTTCGATATCGATCCCTCCAGCATCCGGAAAGTGGTGCAGGGGGGGCTGCCGATCGTCTGTGACGCCGCCGAGGTGTTGGAACCGTTGACTGAATTGATCGAGGAAAAAGACCGCAGTGGCTGGCTGGAGGACATCCAGGGCTACAAGAAGAAAGGTCCGCTGCCGAGGCCGCAGCGCGACCACTTGGTGCCGCATGAGGTGATGGAAGCGATCGAGGCGGTCGCTGGCGATCAGCCGGTAGTGGCCTCCGACGTCGGCCTTTCACAGATGTGGACCGCCAACTACCTGCCGTTCAAAGGGCCGCGCCAGTACATCACCAGCGGCGGTCTCGGCACCATGGGCTACGCGTTGCCGGCGGCGATGGGGGCGGCAATGGGTAACCCGGAGCGACCGATCTTTGCCATCAATGGGGACGGCGCATTCCAGATGAACTGTCAGGAGTTGGCGACCTGCTCTCAGTACAAGATCCCGGTCAAGTGCATCATTCTTAACAACGGCAAACTGGGGATGGTTCGGCAGTTTCAGAAGGTGTTCCTCTCCTCCCGATACGCTTCCACCAACCTGGATGCGGATGTCGATTTCTGCACTGTGGCCAAAGGCTTCGGCGTGAGCGGTATCAAGGTCAAGAATCTGGACGAGCTGCATGAGGGGCTGAAGAAGGCAATGGAAATACCGGGGCCGGTGGTGCTCGATGTGGCGATCCATCCCGATACTTACTCTTTCCCGATGGTGCCGCCGGGGAAAGAGTCAACGGCGATGATTTTTGATGCCGATGAGTGGGAGGGCTAGCGGCCGAGACGGTTGTGATAACTTAGGGGACAGACTTTTATTCTGTCCCCATTTTATTTGGAGCTGAGTATGTACAAAGAGCTGCTCAATCATCACTTAATCAGCGAGCGCTACTTCTTTCCGCGCCAGGGAAGCCTGTTCGATCCTTTTTGGGTTGATTGCGGGGATGCCCAGCTGGCTTGTGTTTATCATGAGCTCGATCCACGGGTGAAGACGCTGGTCCATTTTCATGGCAATGGCGAGATTGTCGATGACTGGCAGGGGGATTTCGTTACCCTGATGCATCAGATGAGCTGCAACGTGTTTCTCGCCGAGCTGCGCGGTTATGGACGTTCGAGTGGAGAGCCGCAGCTGGGTAAAATGCTTGATGATGTGATGCCGACGATTGAGGCGATCGGTAAACCGGCCAACGAGCTGATCTTCTTCGGGCGTAGTGTCGGCTCGATTTTCGCCATCGAGGCGGCGGCCCGTTTTCCTGATGCGGCTGGGCTGGTGATCGAAAGCGGGGTGGCCGATGTGCTGGAACGTCTGCTGCTGCGTGTACAGCCGCTGGAGCTTGGCTGCAGTTCGGATGAGTTGTCTGCTGTGGTTGCGGAATATCTGAATCATCAGCAGAAAATGGCTGAATATACCGGGCCGTTGTTGGTGATGCACACTGAGCATGATGGACTGGTTGATGCCAGTCACGGTCAGCGTTTGTACGACTGGGCGGGCGGTCGAAAGCAGCTGAAGATCTTCCCGCAGGGAAATCACAACGACATCATGTATGAAAATGCGCGGGAATATTTCAGCTTGCTGGCCGATTTTATCCGCAGTTTATAGGTCCGAGGTGAACTACCCCGCCGCAAGCGACGGAGCTTCCTGTTTCAACGAACCATGACTCGTAGACCGGCTCTTGCGAGCCGTTCCGCCGTCAGAGGATTCTCCACGGGCGTGACTTCGGGCAGTTCCTGCCCTAGAAAGAATATTGA
>NZ_QKAP01000011.1 GCF_003247215.1 Malonomonas rubra
CTGCTGCTGTTAAACCGGTGGCGAGTTTTACCCGCGGTTTCAGCTACCCGCTACGGGCGGCGAAATTCCTCGGCAAAAGGCCGGGACTGCTGAAATATCTGGCGCTTCCTTTTTCAATCAATGTGCTAATTTTTTCGTTGTCGGTTTATTTCGGTCTCGACTTGTTTGAGTCGATGCTGGAAACCTATGCGCCCGGCACCGAGGTCTGGTACGGGATGATTTTGTACTACCTAGCCTGGACGGTGGCGCTGCTGTTGACGGCGGTGGTGGTATTCTTTTCCTTTACCGTAGTCGGCAACCTGATCGCCTCGCCGTTTAACGAACTGCTCTCCGAACGGGTGGAAGCCATGCTGGTCGGTCGGCAGCCGGACGAACGGTTCAGCGTCGGGCGCTTCTGGAAGGAATCGCACTATGCGTTGCTGGTCGAGGTGAAGAAACTGTCGGTTTTCATCATCTGCATGCTGTTGTTGTTCGCCATCAACCTGATTCCGGGGATCGGCTCGATGATTTATGCAGTTCTGGCGCCAATCTTCACACTGTTTTTTCTGTTGATCGAGTATATGGCCTTTGTCCTGATGCGCAAGCAGTTGAGCTTTGCCCAGCAGCGCCAATATATCAGCGGTCGTCCGGTGCTGATGACCGGTTTCGCCTGCAGTATTTTTTGCCTGCTGGCGATCCCGTTTCTGCAGTTCTTCTGTATCCCGCTGGCGGTGGTCGGTGCGACCCTGCTGTGGTGTGATTTCCCACGTGAGGTTTCGGCTTGATGATGCGGCTTCTCATTGCATCTGTTTTGGTTCTGCTTTGTTTGGGGGCTGCTAGTGCCTCGGAACTCAAGGTGCGGTCACATTTCGATGAGAATAATGAGGCGGTTGAACTGCTGAAGACGGGACGCTATCTCGAAGCGATTGAAATGCTGAAGCAAGCGCGCGAGGCCGATCCCTATCATCCGGTTTTGCGGGAAAATCTTGAGTTCGCGTATTTAAGTGCTGCGCACGGCATGATCAAAGATAAACACTATGAAAAAGCAGCCGAGCTGTTGCTCGAAGCGCAGGAGTTCAACGATCAGCAGCGACAATTCTGGAGCCTGCGTGGCCTCGCATTGTTAGAGATGAAGAAGTACTACGAAGCAGAAGCGGAGTTGCAGGAAGCACTGGGCATGGGCGAGCCGGATGCTACCATCCTGTTCTGGTTAGCAAAAATCTACTACAACACCGACCGGATGTATGACGCCCTGGACGTTTTGGAGGACGCTGCTGAGGTTGCTCCGGATAATCATGCTGTTGTTGAAATGCTGGACAAGGTGCGTCGCGAGTTGACGGTTGAGGAGAAAATGGACAAAGAGTACGGCGGTCATTTTATCATCACTTTTGATGGGGATAAAAATGATGCTCTGGGCGATGCTGTACTCGATGTTCTGGAAGAAGCTTACAACTGGGTCGGTTCGCAGCTCGACTACTATCCGCAGGAGCAAGTTACGGTTCTGCTCTATTCTCATCAGGAGTTTCGCGAATTGACTAGGTCCCCCGACTGGGCCGGAGGTCTATACGACGGCAAGATTCGTTTGCCTGTCGGTGGGATCTCCAAAGTGAATGATTATGTGCGAATACTCCTCTACCACGAGTACATGCACGTGGCCCTGAACGATCTTGCTAAGGGGAATCTTCCGGTCTGGCTGAACGAGGGGTTGGCACAGGAAGCGGAACGTCGTATTGCGCGACCGGTAACGCATGCAGTGGATCAGGACTCTTCCGCGAAGCAGTTGCTCAGCCTGAAACGGTTGGAAAAACCGTTTTTGGACTTGAATGGGAAACAGGCCGCTTTGGCTTATCAGCAGAGTTATTCACTGGTTCGTTACTTGCTCCACAATTACGGTTGGCACCTTGTCGGGGACTTGTTGCGCGCCCTGCGGAGCGGGCAGGCCATAGAGCAGGCTTTCGACAGCGTTTTTGAGGTATATGGTTTGAAATATGCCGAATTCGAGGGCGTCTGGAGGGGTGGACGATAGCTTAGGTTTTCTGCTGTTCGTTTCTGATCTGCTCGATTTCCTCATCCAACAGGTCGGCTGCCTGCCTCAGCCTGAAGAGCTTCTCGAGTAGCTGGGATATTTCTTTGCTACTGAGCAGATCTTTTTGCCCAGCTCGGTATTGTTCGTCTACCACTCTCCCCAACTCGAACTGGAGCTGTTCAATCTTTTTCTGCATGGCACCGAGGTCGATTTTTTTCTGTACAACCTGCTTATATTGATTGGTGTGAAAGGATATTTTGTGCAAAGCTATGCGGCCGAATTGCAAAATTCGCTGCCCCGTTTTTTTTTCAGTGGCCATATCCCGCTCCTAATTTCCTTCCCCGTTTCGGAAACTATAGCATCCTTTTCCCTTTGATGAGGATGTGAAGATGTCGGTTGCTGTTAGTTGCATTATCCGTTAGACTGACCCATCATTTTCAGCTGATCGTATCTTGTAACAATAAATTTTATCGGGGGTTTTCTGCATCATGAGTGAACCGGGAAAAACTAAATTTCAAATCGATCTTCGCCGCCACCTTCGTGAGCAGGAAGTTAACGATAATCTGACCCATCTGATCTGCGAGATTGCAGAAGCATCAAAATACATAATCAATTCGATCCGTACTGGTGATCTGGGTGTGGCTGGTACCTCCAACCTATATGGTGAGGAGCAGTTGGCGCTAGATGTTCTGGCTGACCGGATCCTGCGCAAGCGCCTTGATCACTCGCGGGTGGTGGCCAACATGATGTCGGAGGAAATGGATGAGATTATCCCGGTCTCGCCTGATTGCGAAGGCAAGTATTCGGTCGCTTTCGATCCGCTCGATGGCTCATCGCTGGTTGATGTCAACTTGGCAGTGGGCACAATAGTTTCAATTTTTGAGGGCTGTGACCTGCTGCAGCAGGGCCGTAATCAGGTTGCTGCGCTGTATGTCCTCTACGGGCCGCGGACTACGCTGGTCTACAGTGTCGGTAAAGGTGTGCACGAGTTCGGGATGAACAACCTGATGGAGTTCACCTTGTTGCAAGAAAACATCTGCATCCAACCGAAGGGCAATCTTTACTCGCCAGGAGGACAGCGTAATAAATACACCCCCGGGACCGAGGCTTTTGTAAACCATCTGGAAGAGAGGGGTGTTAAGTTGCGCTACAGTGGCGGTTTTGTTCCTGATATCAACCAAGTCCTGCTGAAAGGGAAGGGGATTTTCTTCTACCCGCATCTCAAGGATCTGCCGAACGGTAAACTACGGCTGTTGTTCGAGCTGAATCCGATGGCTTTTCTGGTCGAACAGGCCGGTGGTGCTGCATCGACTGGACGTCAGCGGATTCTTGATTTGCAGCCGAACGAAATTCACGGTCGGGCACCGGTCTTTATCGGGTGCAAGGAGGATGTTGCACTGGCCGAAGAATTTATCGCCAAATTTGAGAGCGAAACTCCTGCGGAGGAAAAGAAAACCAGCAAGAAAAAGTTTGCCGGTTAAATCATTCGGAACGAGGCCAGCCAGGTTGATTCGGGGGGTGTTGGGTGTGCTCTGGCTATTGCTTGCGGCCGCATCCGTGCAGGCTGAGGTTTTGATCCAGCATTTTTAGATGGAGCAACTCACCGACAGTCTCGGTTGGGGCTACGGTCTGCCTGATGGGCCAGAGGCCGAAGACTATATCGCTCTTCTGTTCGGCAGACCGAACATCTTTATTGAAGCCGAAGACAAGCATCTACGTACAGACCATGTCGCTGTTAAGCAGCTGACCAACTACGGTCAATACAGAGGCTCCGGTTGGGTAATCGATGGCGCGAGCCAGTGCCGCTGCATTTCGATTTTCTGATACCACATAACGGCCGCTATCGCTTGTTTGTCGCGACCCGTTTGTCCGGGGTCAGGGATTCCTTGGCCGGCCAGGACCAGGAGACCGAGGACGGCAACGACTTCCGTTGGTAGGAAGTCGGCATGGTTAACCTGACGGATGGGTCACAGGAAATTGTCGTTAGCCTCCCTCCTGATGCCGGAATTAATTATCTGCACCTAAGCTCTCCGCCGCATCCTGAGATTGCGTCGCTGGACGGCTGACAACCGGACGCAGACCTGCATGCTGCCGATCTGGCAATTACCATTCTGCAAGCTCTGGATTTACTCGAAATTCTCCCTTAGTCGATTTTTCCCAAGAGGTTGAAACTGAAACTGTAGCGCCTCAGGCCAGGGTGAGTATTATTCCCCACGGTCATCTGGGTGCACCGAGTGCTGGACGTTGGGGGCGTGCAGAATATACCGGGATTATCTGTCATTGGTCGGTGCCGGTCGAACGCTCGGGCTGTTATCAGCTTTCCCTCCGTAGCACAGGCGAGGAAGAAGTGACGATTGCTGTAGATGGCTTTTTGACCAAATCGATCGAATTTGGACCGGCATTGTGCAGCGGAGTTTTGGGACGGTATTGTCTGCCGAAGGAGACGTATGCTATTGACATGTAGCTGCCACCTCGAGCGGGAATCGACAGCTTGATGATACAGGCGCAGGATACCGACAACGAGGCTGATTTACAGACCCCGCTGGTTAACGAGGTATTGCTACTGCTCTCCAGCTTGACTTACTAAACGGTCAAAGCAAAACTTAAAATATTTCTTACTACAGCGAATGTCGGGGAGGGGGGCATCTTGCTGGGTACTGTTGCGTTGGGGGAACCATTGCCAGATTGTTGCTGGCTCCTTTCTATCTGAACTCAACGGCATTGGGGTTAAGCCTGTTGGCGGCTTGACTGTTCGGTCTCTTTGTGCTGCATGTCCGGTTCCGTGCATCTCAATTGGCCGTTTTTCTGTTTCGATCTCTTCTGCCTAAGTTACCTTACCCTAACAAGTGTTCATAAGACACCATCTGGTCTCTTTTGTAGGAATAAATAACTTCTGGCTCCCAAAGAGGTCTAAAAGACCAGAGGGAAGTGTTAACCTTTGTCACAGACTTATGCGATCAATATTTTAACGGTACTCACTTTTGCAGCCAACGTTGAGCTAGGACACTGGATTGGAGGATAATATAAATGAAAGAATTACTTTTGACTGAAAGGAGTCCTTCATGGTCTTTCAAAATGAAATACTACCGTTCGGGGTCAATAAAGTTGGCTCCACCCCGATGCTAACAGAAAAAACTGTACCAAAAGGAATATTGAAAAAACATTTAGCCCCGAAAGGAAAAATCGGACTGCTGGTAGTCGAGGAAGGTTCTCTTCAATTTGTCTGGGAAGATTCACCAGATGAGATTCTTGATGCCGACCCCGAGCATCCTATTGTGATTTGGCCAGAACGATTGCATCATGTTGTGGTCAACGATCCTGTACGTTTTCAAGTTGAATTTTATGGTCCTGCTCAAATTCTTGATGCTGAGCAGGACCTTCTTGAAGGTGATCGGCTCGGCGAAGGCTGAATAGCTATCTGTTGAGTAGATATCCTGCAGGTCGAAGGGCTGTTGATGGGGATTCGTCAAAATGCCTCATCTCCACCATTTCTTCGAGGTGGTTTTTGAGTCCCCAAGGAATTTTCATCCTTTTTTAAGGGGCCGTCCTGGATAACTAAATTTTGTCTAGGATAGCAGTATGAGAAAAAGCCCTCTGCGTCAGGCCAACCAAGACCGACACATCGAACACTTTGTCTCGGGTTCTCAGCTTGTACTGCGGCAGTTCTTGTTGGAGTTGATCGCAATACAATAGGCTACTATTTTCAACCTCTCCGATAACTGATCTGCCAGGCCATTGAAGACGAAATGCCCTTCTTTGGAGAGATCGAAGTCAATGAAGTAATGTTTCGGCAGCAAGCGCAAAGTAAGACGAGGCCGAAGAACTGCCGGGAAAGTCCCATTATTAGGGATCTTAAAGTGCGGTGGACTGGTTTGTGCCAAGATCATTCCAGACGTTAACCCTGGCTTTTAACGTTCATTCTGGGGCAGAAAATCGTACCAGATAACATCGTATTTACCGACTCTCTGTACAGCTATAATGTGCTCGATATGAGCTTTTTATCATGTCCGAATCAATCACTCAGAGCTGTTTGCAGAGGGCCGAAACCATATCAAGGGATAGAGAGTTTTTGGAATCAGGAAAAGCATCATTTACTTAAATTCAACGGCATTCCAAAGGAGCATTTTGTGTTTTTTTTGAAGGAATGCGAGTGGCGATTTTATACACCTGACCCGGAAGAGCATTTATACCAGTTAAAAAGGACTACCAGCTTAATCTGGCGGTCAACGACATCGACCACACGAAAACCAAAGCCAAATCACAGCAGACCAACGGAATCTGCGAGCGGTTTCATAAACGATTTTGCAGGAGTTCTACCAGATCACGTTCCGGAAAAAGCTTTACACCAATCTGGATTACCTTCAGGTTGATCTGGACGAATGGATCGATTACTACAATATTGGGCGAACCCATCAGGGCAAAATGTGCTGCGGCAGGACGCCTCTGGAAACGCTCGAAGAAGGCAAGAAATATCTGGCAGGAAAAGATGGTAGTTTAAACTTGACCTGACAGGCACCTCGGCAAAACTGGTAACTGTCAGATCAAGTCGCGACTACTACAGCTCAATTTCGGCATAGAAGTTCAATGACCTGCTGTATTTTTTCAAGCCGTGTCGGTTTAACCAGAACGTCATCCATTCCAACAGCTAAACAGCTCACTAGAGTTCCTTTTCGAGTTTGCGCTGTCAACGCAACGATAGGGATGTGCTCGCCTTCTTGTTCCTTGCTACGAATTATTTGGGTTGCCTCCAGTGAGACTGTTTCGATGTTGGTGAGCGTGGTTTCTACCAAATATGTGAAGCGCTATAATTTTCCAGCTCGGCAGGTGGGCGATGCGCATCGACTACTGAAGAATCTGCTGTTTCGAACCGACCGTTTGGGGACGATCAGGGTAAGTGCTTGAGGAGGATGAGTGGTGGGCTGAGCATTGGCAAAAAGGGCTTTTCCATTGACAGGATCGAGAGAAATCTGAATAATTAACTATTATTATAGGAGACTTATGATATCTGATCTGGCAATGGTTTTGGTTGTTGATGACGAGTTATTTTTCCGCCAGCTATATAGTGATCTGCTTGTTAAGGAAGGTTATCGGGTTGAGGTCTGTGAAAATGGTGAGGATGCGATTGCTTGCCTTCAACAGGAAGCGGTCGATCTCATTTTGACCGATATGATCATGCCGGGCAAGTGCGGGTTAGAGGTTCTGCGCGAAGCCCGATTGTTGCCCAACCCTCCCGAAGTGATCTTGGTGACCGGATATGCCAGTGTCGAAACTGCGATTCAGGCGCTGAAAAATGGTGCTAGAGATTACCTGGTTAAGCCGTTCAATCCAGACGACTTGAGACATTTGGTACACAATTGTCTGGAGCAACGGCGACTTCTGGCGGAAAATTCTCAACTCAAAGCGAAAATTCAATTATTCGAAACCGGTCAATCCCTGTCTGCCATGATCG
The DNA here is from genome assembly GCF_003247215.1 of Malonomonas rubra. GTDB lineage: Bacteria > Desulfobacterota > Desulfuromonadia > Desulfuromonadales > Geopsychrobacteraceae > Malonomonas > Malonomonas rubra_A. The sequence goes on from NZ_QKAP01000011.1 coordinate 7,455, forward strand.
ATTTGGAGCGTTTAATCCCGCAGGGCTTGGGTGCATTGTTGCGTGTTTTGGGGGCACCCAGTGGTTGTGGATTTACCTTTAAAGGGGAGGAGTTGAGGTTATCGACTTTGCACGCTCTACGTGATGATGTGGCGTTAAGAATCTTGGATAGGCTGCAGTCGCAGATCGATGTTGCCGAAGGATTCCATTCATTACAAGATCTGCAACTGGGGATTGATGGGCTGAACGAGAAACAATTATACCTACTGCCGCTGGGGGATAGCGCCGAGTTGAAGGCCGGCCTGCTGGTAGCAGATGTTCCTCTCGATTTCGAGCAGCAGGTGTCGCAGTTCGACTTACGATATCTTTGCGATCAAATTGTTCTCGGTTTTGAGAATGCCTGTCGACTGAAGGACGCGCAGGAACTGATGTATACTGACGATTTGACCGGTTTGCATAACCATCGTTACCTACAGGTCGCTTTGGATCAGGAAATCCGTCGATCGCAACGTTACGGGCTGCAGTTTTCGTTGCTGTTTTTGGATCTGGATCGCTTCAAGTTGATTAACGACCAGTACGGCCATCTGGCCGGAAGCGCTGCTTTGCAGGAGGTCGGAATATTACTGAGAAAGTGTGTGCGGGATGTCGACACCCTGTTTCGTTTTGGTGGCGACGAATTTGCAGCCATGCTGCTAGAAACCGATGCCAGAGACGCAGAAGTTGTCGCGGAGCGTATTCGTAAAACGATCGAAGGGCATCTCTTTCTTGCCGACCGGGGGCTTGATTCCAAGCTTACTGCGACGGCCGGTTTTGCAACATTCCCCTCGGATGCTGTTGATAAGACATCGTTACTCGAGCTAGCGGATAAGGCGATGTACGCCGGGAAAAATACCCGTAATGCGGTTCGTGGCATCGAAAATCTCCAGCATTAGAGAGTTTCTCTTATCCAATTTCTATCTAATCTCTAGAGCTTCTTCATTCTGTATGCTGCAGTGCTGGCTACTTCTAGAAAAAAAAACGAGCGATAATTCAAGCGCCCTCTTTCCGTCCAGAGAAAAATAGGGTATCGTGTCGGGCTTGTTGTAGATATTTATCAAATCCCCCAGTTTGCAGGGGCCAGAGGATAGTGCCTTGAGTATTACAGCTATAAAAGGGATGAACGACATTCTGCCAGGCGAAATAGAGACTTGGCAGTTTCTTGAGGCAACTGCCCGGAACGTTTTCGGGACCTACGGTTTTGCCGAAATCCGAACACCGGCTGTGGAGAAGACAGAGTTGTTCTGTCGCTCGATCGGTGAGACGACCGATATCGTCGAGAAGGAAATGTACACCTTCGATGACAAAAGTGGCAACTCGCTGACCCTGCGTCCGGAAGGAACCGCTCCGGTCATGCGCTCTTTCATTCAGAATCGTTTGCATACTCTCGACCCAGTCTCAAAGCTTTTTTATATGGGGCCGATGTTTCGTTACGAGCGACCGCAGAAGGGGCGTTATCGTCAGTTTCACCAGATTGGCGCCGAGGTGCTGGGGGTTGAAGATCCGAAGATCGATGCTCAGGTTCTGTCGATGCTGAACCAATACTTCTGCCGGATCGGTATTGAATCGGTTTCTCTGCAGATCAATTCACTCGGTTGCCCAGAATGTCGCCCCGGATATCGCCAGCAGTTGATCGATTATCTCGAACAGCGACTCGACAGCCTCTGTGCTGATTGTCAGCGCCGCTACAAGACCAACCCGCTTCGGGTCCTCGACTGTAAAGCCTCCGGTTGCAAGGAGGCAACGGTAGACGCGCCGGAAATGCTTGAGCACCTTTGCGCTGATTGTGAGGAACATTTTAGCGCCGTTAAGAAACATCTCTTGGCCCTGACTATTCCGTTTGAGGTCAATGCCCGCATGGTTCGCGGACTCGACTACTATGTTCGTACCACTTTTGAGATGGTTACCGATCGTCTTGGTTCGCAGAATGCTGTCGCTGCCGGGGGCCGGTACGATGGCCTAGTAGAAAGCCTTGGTGGTCCAGCATTACCCGGCATCGGTTTTGCGATCGGTGTAGAACGGTTGGTGCTGATGAAGGGGGAGGAGAAGATTATTCCTCCGGTGCCGCAGCTATTTATTGCCGCTCTAGGCCAAGCTGCTTGTGATCAGGCTTTTGTTCTGATGACCGAACTGCAGCGTGCCGGCATCCGGGCAGAGATGGATTATCAGGGGAAAAGCTTGAAGGCGCAGATGAGGCGTGCTAACAAGCTGAATGCAGCCTATACCCTAATCATAGGTGAGGAAGAACTGAAATCCGGGGAAGCACAACTTAAATGTATGGCCGATAGTAAACAATCGCAGGCGAAGCTTGGGCAACTGGCAGAACTCTTGATGGAGAAACTTACAAAATAACCGAAATCGGTCTTTGCTCAGTGGCTTGGTTCGACCTTGACCGGCTGAGAAGACGATTTTTATAATCTATATTTGCCGATCTGGAAGAATTTGGGACGAAGTGAAGATCGGTCCATTTTGGAGGACGTTTTGAACGATCAACTCGGAAACTGGAAAAGAACTCATCGCTGTGGTGATTTGCAGGCTGAACATATCGGCCAGGACGTCTGCGTCATGGGTTGGGTGCAGCGCCGTCGTGATCATGGTGGGCTGATATTTGTCGACTTACGTGACCGTGAGGGGATTGTGCAGTTGGCGCTTGATCCGGATCGTGACCTTGCTTCGTTGCAGAAAGCAGAGCAGGTGCGTAACGAGTTTGTACTTGCTGCGAAGGGGAAAGTTTCGCCACGTCCTAAAGGGACGGTGAACCCGAAGATGAAAACCGGCGAGGTCGAGATCGAGATCAGTGAACTGAAAATACTAAACCGCGCTGAAACTCCCCCCTTTATGATCGACCAATTTACCGAAGTGGCCGAGAATATTCGTTTGAAGTACCGTTACCTTGATCTTAGGCGCCCGGCATTGCAGAGCAATTTATTGATGCGGCATCAGGTGGCAAAGACGGTCCGCAACTACCTTGACGGGCAGGGCTTTATAGAGGTAGAGACTCCAGTACTGACTAAGAGCACCCCGGAAGGGGCACGCGACTACTTGGTGCCGAGCCGGGTAAATACTGGCAACTTCTACGCGCTTCCACAATCCCCTCAGCTGTTCAAACAGCTGCTGATGGTCTCCGGTTTCGACCGATACTTCCAAATCGTAAAATGCTTTCGTGACGAGGACCTTCGTGCAGACCGGCAGCCGGAATTCACCCAAATCGATTGCGAGCTCAGCTACGTAAACCGTGACGATGTCATGGGCGTTATGGAGGGGATGATTGCCGAGGTGTTTAAGACAACGATCGGCATTGAGGTGCAGCTGCCGATGTTACGGCTGACTTATGCCGAGGCGATGGAGCGTTTCGGGGTCGATAACCCGGATATGCGCTTCGCCATGGAGTTGATCACCATCACCGATTTGGTTGCCGGTTCCGGTTTCAAGGTTTTTGCCGATGTTGCGGCCAGCGGTGGTCTGGTCAAGGCGCTCAATGCCAAGGGGTGTGCGACTTTTTCACGTAAAGAGTTGGACGATCTGACCGACTTCGTCAAGATTTACGGGGCCAAAGGGTTGGCATGGGTAAAAGTGACTGAGGAGGGTTGGCAGTCCCCAATCGCTAAGTTCTTCACTCCGGAAGAACTGGCTGCCTTGAACGATAAGTTGGGGGCAGAGGTTGGCGACCTGCTGTTGTTTATGGCGGATACGCCGTTTGTCGCCAACGAGGCTCTGGGGCGTTTACGTGGGCACCTTGGCCAAAAGCTCGGCTTGGCCGACAAGGGAGAATATAAGTTCGTCTGGATAACCGATTTCCCGCTGTTTGAATATGACCATGAAGAAAAGCGTCATGTTGCAGTGCACCATCCGTTTACCTCGCCACTGGAAGAGGATGTGCCGCTGCTTGATACCGACCCGGGTAAGGCGCGGGCGCAGGCGTACGATCTGGTTCTCAACGGATCCGAGGTCGGCGGAGGCAGTATCCGTATTCATGATCAGGATGTTCAGGCGCGTATGTTCAAAATGCTTGGCATCGATGAAGAAGAACAGCGCGAAAAGTTCGGTTTCTTGCTCGACGCACTCAGCTATGGGGCGCCACCCCACGGCGGGATTGCTTTCGGTCTCGATCGCCTGATGATGATTCTGACCGGTGCCGATTCGATTCGTGACGTTATCGCATTCCCGAAAACCCAGAGGGCGACCTGCCTACTTTCGGATGCGCCAAGTGAAGCAACTGAAAAGCAGCTGCAGGAACTTGGTATTCGTTTGCGGAAAGCGCAGAAATAGATAACAAGCTAAAGGATAGATGGGAAAACATGCAGATGTTTAAACGTCTGTTGTTGGTTATGGTTGTTGGGGTGGTCTTCCTGACTGGTTGCGCTAAGCCCCCAGTGGCCGAGTTGGAAGAGACCAGACGCATTGTCGCGTATGCCTATGCGGCTGGTGCCTCTCAACTGGCGGCAGATCTCTATCAAGCTGCGAGCAATGCATTGCAGACAGCCGAAGATCAAGTCCACCAGAGGAAATACAAGGCTGCTCAGGCTTCATTGGAGTTGGCTCGTAATTATTCCAACCTGGCGCTGACGTTGACTGTGCAGCGTAAAAAACAGCTCGAATTGGACCAGCAAAAGCGTGAAGAAGAAAAACGGCATGAGGAAGAAAAACGGCGTGCTGAGTTGTTGCGCAAGCAACAGGAAGAAAAGGCTCGCAGGGCCGCAGTAAAGAGGCAAGTTGAGAAGCCACCGGTAGTGGTAGAAATCGAGGAGCCGAAATTGCTCGATAAGGTTGAGGTCGCTGCGGCAGAGAATCTGCAGATGATAGCTTCCCGGCCTGATGTGTATAATGATGGCATGCTTTGGCCCTTGCTGTACAAGGCCAATCGGGATCAGATCAAGGATCCGAAAGAAATTTTCCCCGGGCAGATTTTGCAGATTCCTCGCGATAAAAACAAGGAGGAAATCGAGGCGGCCAGGGCGGAAGCTTTGGAGCTTAATCTGTTTTGAGATTGGCGGTGCGGAAAAGATAAAAGCGTTTGTCAGGTAGCTTGGAAAGGTTCTGCCTGACAAGCGCTTTTTTTTGTACACTTTCTGGTGTGCTTTTAATCTTTAAGACAAAATGTGAAAAACCTTTAAAAAACGCCATTTTAAAAGGTTGATGTAGACGTTAAAGATAATTTTACTTGAAAGCGCAAAGGTTCTTGACAGGTAAAAATTGTTTGTATACTGTATACACCGCTATATGTATGGATAAAGTTACAGTTAAACGGGGTTATTTCCATGCTTGTCGTTGAAGGATGAGCAAAATTATTCTTACAAGGAGAGAGAGAATGGCTAGACCTAAAATTGCTCTGATCGGTGGTGGACAGATTGGTGGCGTCTTGGCTCAACTTTGCGCACTGCGCGAGCTGGGTGATGTCGTTATGTTTGACATCGTCGAAAACATGCCTCAGGGAAAGACTCTGGATATCGCAGAAGCTTCCCCGGTTGATGGTTTTGACGTCAGCGTAACTGGTACCAACGATTATAAAGACATCGCAGGTGCTGATGTCGTTATCGTTACCGCCGGTCTGCCCCGTAAGCCCGGTATGAGCCGTGATGACCTGATCGAAGTCAACTCCAAAATCATGACTTCTGTTTCCGAAGGCATCCGCGATAACGCTCCGAACGCATTCATCATCATCATTTCCAACCCTCTCGATGCTATGGTTACCCTCTGCCAGAAGATCACCGGCTTCCCGCCGGAGCGCGTTTGTGGTCAGGCTGGTGTGCTAGACTCGGCTCGTTTCGCCGCATTCATCGCTTGGGAACTGGGCGTTTCCGTCAAGGACGTTTCCGCAATTACTCTCGGCGGTCATGGTGACACCATGGTTCCGCTGGTTCGTTATGCCTCTGTTGCAGGTATTCCGGTTATGGAACTACTTGAGCAGAAGTATGGTAATGCTGCCAAGGCTGAAGAGGTAATGACTGCCATGGTTGAGCGTACTAAGGCTGCTGGTGGTGAAGTCGTCAAACTGCTCGGTAACGGTTCGGCTTTCTACAGCCCGGCATCTTCAGCTGTTGCCATGGCTGAGTCTTACTTGAAAGATCAGAAGCGTGTTTTGCCGACCTGTGCTCTGCTGCAGGGTCAATACGGCGTTGACAACTTCTATGTTGGCGTCCATTGTGTAATCGGCTCTGGCGGTATCGAGAAGATTCTTGAGCTGAAACTTGACGAGACTGAGCAGGCACTGATGGATAACTCGGTTGCCGCAGTTAAGGAACTTGTTGGCAGCATGAAGATGTAATCCCAGCTGTTCTGGTTCGATCCAGAAGGGCAGCCAACAGGCTGCCCTTCTTCTTAACTGCAAACATTCGAAAAGCCGAATAAAGTTGAATAGTTTCGTCTGCTCTGGAAGACGAAGTAAATTGCTGGAGTTATGCGAAAAATGCTGTATACAGTTTTCGCTGGCGCATATCCATCGCTTTGTGTTAGGATTCCGCCGCTTTAGTTAAGCTGTACTGTTGATAGCAGCAATTCACGTGTAAAGGAGAAAGACGCTAATGAGCGCGAAAGCGGAAATCGAGATCATCGAAAGATACTGCAAGGGTTGCGCAATCTGTGCAGAATTCTGCCCTACCAAGGTTCTGGAGATGGACGCATTTGTTGTCAAGGTCGCCAATGCTGACGCATGCATCGCATGCAACCAGTGCGAATTGCGCTGCCCTGATTTCGCAATTAAAGTTCACAAGCTGTAAGACGCTATAGGAGGTCGTTTCGTGGCTAAGAAAGTAGCATTATTACAGGGGAACACTGCATGCGCCCTGGGCGCCGTTTATGCAGGCTGCACATTCTTTGGTGGCTACCCCATTACTCCCTCTACCGAAGTTGCGGAAGTTATGTCTGAAGAACTTCCGAAAGTCGGTGGTAAGTTTATTCAAATGGAAGACGAGATCGCTGCAATGGCATCGGTTATCGGCGCTTCCCTTACTGGCGCTAAGACGCTGACTGCAACGTCAGGTCCTGGTGTTTCGTTGAAGCAGGAGTTGATCGGTTACGCCTGTATCGCTGAAACTCCTTGCGTTATCATCAACGTTATGCGTGGCGGTCCTTCGACTGGTATGCCGACTGGACCAGGTCAGTCTGACGTGATGCAAGCCCGCTGGGGTACCCACGGTGATCACGCAGCAATTGCTGTGGCACCGGCTTCTTGTCAGGAAATCTTCAGCGAGACCGTTCGTGCATTCAACTTGGCTGAGAAGTACCGTATGCCGGTACAGGTTCTATATGATGAGATCGTTGGTCACATGCGTGAGCGGATCGAGTTCCCCGAGCCGGGTGAACTGGAAGTTATTGACCGTGCTGCTCCGACTTGCTCACCAGAAGATTACAAGCCGTACGATGCCAAGTCCGATACCGATGTTCCGCCGCTGGCAGCATTCGGTTCCGAGTATCGTTTCCATGTTACCGGTCTGAACAAGGCTGCTGACGGCTTCCCAACCACCAAAGCCAGTTTGGTTGACTTTGAGGAGCGTCGCCAGATTGCTAAGGTCGAGTGTCCGGAAGCACGTGCAGATATCGAGTCGAACGAAGAGTACCTGTGCGATGATGCCGATGTGATCATTCTTGCCTATGGTTCGACTTCCCGTTCGGCTCGTTACGCTGTTAACGAACTGCGCGCAGAAGGGATCAAAGCTGGCCTGTTCCGTCCGATTACCCTCTGGCCGTTCCCGGAGAAACGGGTTGCTGAACTCGGTAAGCAGGTTAAAGCAATCGTGCTCCCCGAAATGAACCTCGGTCAGATGATTTTTGAAGTTGAGCGTATTGTTAAGAACGACTGCAAGCTGGCCGGCGTGCACCGCGTTGACGGTGAGCCGATCAACCCGGGCCAGATTATTGACCAGGTTAAGGAGGTCATCTAATGGCTTACGATTACGAAAAGAGTATCCGCCCAGGCAAACTGCCGCACATCTGGTGTCCGGGTTGCGGTCACGGCATTGTTATGAAGGGTTTGATCCGCGCCATGGATACCTGTGGTCTGGAGAAGAACAACACTGCTATCGTTTCCGGTATCGGCTGCGCTAGCCGTCTGCCCGGTTACATGGATTTCTGCACCCTGCATACCGCTCACGGACGTGCTGCCGCTTTCGCAACCGGCGTTAAGATGGCTAAGCCAGAGATGAACGTGATTGTCTGCGGTGGTGACGGTGACGGCACCGCAATCGGTGGTAACCACTTCATCCACGCATGTCGTCGTAATATAGATATGACTTACGTGTTGCTAAATAACCACATCTATGGGATGACCGGCGGTCAGTTCTCTCCTTGTACCCCGACTGGTGCCAAGGCTTCTACCACTCCGTATGGTAACCCGGATCCGATCTTCGATATCAGCAAGCTGGCAATCGGTGCTGGTGCAACCTTCGTTGCCCGTACTACCGCTTTCCATGCGACTCAGATCGATAAGTTGATCGCCGAGGGTATCAAGCACAAGGGGATGTCGGTGATTGAGGTTGTTGATGACTGTCCGACCACTTACGGTCGTCGCAATAAGTTCCGCAGCGTTGTCGACATGATGAAGGTTCTCAAGGACACCGCTGTTCCGGTTGCAGCTGCTTCCAAAATGACTGCAGAGCAACTTGAAGGCAAGATCCTGACTGGCGTGCTGTATCAGGAAGACAAGCCTGAGTACTGTGCGCAGTACAAGCAGGTTATTGCACGCGCTCAAGGCTGATCCCACACTTAAGGAGACTAGAATCATGGCTGAAAGATATGAAATTCGGTTTTCCGGTGCTGGTGGTCAGGGTCTGATCACTGCCGGAATTATTCTGGCTGAAGCTGCTTCCATCGTCGAAGGTAAGCACGCTGTTCAGTCGCAGAGCTACGGTCCTGAGGCCCGTGGTGGCGCTTCCAAGTCTGAGGTTATCATCGGCGATGCGCCGATCGATTACCCGAAAGCGACCGTTGTTGATGCTTGCTTGGCGATGACCCAGGAAGCTGCTGACAAGTATGCAAACGGCATCAAGTCGGGTGGAATGCTGCTACTTGACAGCGATTTCGCTCCGAATGCACCTGAAGGTGACTTCAAGGTGTACTACCTGCCGATCATGCGTCTTGCCAAGACTGAAATCGGTCGTGAGATTGTTGCCAACGTTATCGCGCTTGGTGCAATGATTGCGATGACTGGCGTTGTTTCTCGTGAAGCTGGAGAAAAGGCAGTTCTGGCGAAGGTCCCTGAGGCCTTTGTTGATCTGAACAAAAAAGCCTACGCTCTCGGTTTCGAGAAAGCAGCGGAGCTGCTGGCTTAGTAATCTGCTTGCCGGTAGTTAATAGATAGGCTATAAAAAGGCTCGGTGATGTTCACCGAGCCTTTTTATTTTAGTCACACCTAACGAGGAGCTGTCATGAGAAAAACTATCGTTGTCCTGTTGCTGCTTCTGACCGCAACAACTGCTTTTGCCGTGGATGTACCGAAGACTGATCAGGAGAAACTTGGTTATGCGATCGGTATGAATATCGGTATGAATATGAATCAGCAGAATGTTGATGCTGACCCGGCGCAGATCGGAGCTGGGTTGATGGCTGCAATGAAGGGGGAAGAAACGGTTTTAAGCCAGGAGGAAATGGCTCAGATCCTGTCTGCCTATCAGCAGGAAATGCAGATGAAACAGATGGCTGAAGCGACTGCAGCTGCGGAAGAGAATGCGAAAAGTGCAGAAGCCTTTCTTGTGGAAAATGGTAAAAAGGAAGGGGTGAAAACACTTGCCAGCGGGCTGCAGTATAAAGTGCTCACCGAGGGGAGTGGTGCATCACCGAGTCCTGAGTCGATGGTCGAGGTTCACTATAAGGGGACGTTGATCGACGGTACTGAATTCGATAGCTCCTATAAGCGAGGAGAGCCTGCAAGTTTTCCAGTTGGTGGCGTGATCCCCGGTTGGACCGAGGCGCTACAGTTGATGAAGGAAGGCGACAAGTGGGAATTGGCGATCCCGCCGGAATTGGCCTATGGTGAGCGTGGTGCTCCACCGGTTATCCCACCGAATGCCGCATTGGTGTTCGAGGTCGAACTGCTCAAAGTGGCAAACTAAGCTGATTTTCTATAGAGCTGTGAGCGGCCCTGTCGGAAAGAATCCGACAGGGCCGTTTTTTTTATGTATGGGCGTTGTCTGTGTCGCTCATTGTGAGTTAACTGTCTGCGGTTGGTTTTGTTCGGTTGGTCCTCCTCTTTGTCGGGCAATAGCTGGCTCAATACGATTAACACAACACTGGCTAAAAAAAGCATTTCAAACATGGCGCTACTCCTCATTTAGTTGTGTCTCTATATTGCTCTGGCTGTGTGACAGAAAATGACTCTCGGTGTTGGTTTTAATCCATGTCTTAAGCTTCGCTTTCGTTAAGATTGTAGCTGCAAGATAAACCGCAAAATCACCATTCGGATGATTGACAGACAACTTTAAAATCGTATACAGTATGCAGTGTTTTGCTCGCGGGCAGGCATCCTGATGGCGAGCAAAATCATATATGAAGTAAATCTTTAGAGCAGCTTGTGCTGCAAACCATGAATATGGAGGAGAGAGAATGATTGATGCTTATCTGAAACATGAAGAAGAGCGTAATGCCCAAGGTATTCCGGCTCTGCCGCTGAACCCAGAGCAGGCCGAAGGGCTGTGCGAGTTGCTGCAGAATCCGCCGTCAGGAAAAGAAGATTTTCTGATGAACCTGTTCACCCAGAGGGTTTCCCCTGGTGTTGACCCGGCTGCCGAAGTCAAGGCCGCTTTTCTTGCTGACATTACCACCGGCGCCAAAAGCTCGCCTTTGATCGACAAGGTCAAGGCTGTGCAAATTCTCGGCACCATGATCGGTGGTTACAACGTACAGCCACTGATCGCCGCTCTGGGCGATGCCGCTCTGGCCGACGAAGCCGCTTGTGCGCTGTCCGGCATGACTTATGTTTACGACGCCGCTGCTGAAGTTATCGCGCTGTCGAAGAGCAATGCTGCCGCCAAAAAGGTGGTTGAGAGCTGGGCTAGCGCCGAGTGGTTCACCAACAAACCTGAGCTGGCAGAAACAATCAAAGTTAAAGTTTTCAAGGTCGAAGGCGAGATCAACACGGATGATTTCTCCCCAGCTGGCGACGCATGGAGCCGCCCTGACATTCCACTGCATGCCCTGGCTATGGGTAAAACCCGCTTCCCAGGTGGTATCGACGAGATCGCAAAGTGGCGTGCCGAGGGGCATCAGGTCGCCTTCGTTGGTGACGTTGTCGGCACCGGTTCTTCCCGGAAGTCGGCTTGTAACAGCGTCCTCTGGTGCATCGGTGACGATATCCCGGCGGTTCCGAACAAGCGTCGTGGTGGCGTGATCATCGGTGGCGTTATCGCCCCGATTTTCTTCAACACCGCACAAGATTCCGGTGCCTTGCCGCTGCGTATGGATGTCACCCAGCTGAACATGGGCGACGTTATCACAATCAATACCGCAAAAGGTGAAGTCACCAACGAGGCTGGAGAAGTCGTCTCTACCTTCGAAATCAAGCCGGACACCGTCGCCGACGAGTACCGCGCTGGTGGTCGGATTCCATTGATCATTGGTCGTTCGCTGACTGCCGAAGCTCGTGAAGCACTTGGCATGGGGGCAACCGAGGTTTTTACTCCGGCAGACAACCCGACTCCGAAGGTTGGCCAGGGATACAGTCAGGCACAGAAAATTGTCGGCCGCGCTTGTGGCGTAGAAGGTATCCTGCCGGGTACCGCTTGCGAGCCACTGATGACGACTGTCGGTTCTCAGGATACCACTGGGCCAATGACTGCCGACGAGATCAAAGAGCTGGCCTGTCTTAAGTTCAAGTCGCCGATGTTCATGCAGTCTTTCTGTCACACAGCCGCTTATCCGAAACCGGCCGATGTGAAGATGCACAAGAACCTGCCAGCTTTTATCTCCGAACGTGCCGGTGTGCCGCTGCGTCCGGGTGATGGCGTTATCCACAGCTGGTTGAACCGTCTGCTGGTTCCCGACACTGTCGGTACAGGTGGTGACTCGCACACCCGCTTCCCGATCGGTATCAGCTTCCCGGCCGGTTCCGGCTTGATTGCCTTTGCCGGTGCACTTGGTTTCATGCCGCTCGATATGCCTGAGTCGGTTCTGGTACGTTTCAAGGGTGAGTTCAACGAAGGTATCACCCTGCGTGACGCCGTTAATGCCATTCCTTACTGGGCTATCAAGCAGGGTTTGCTGACCGTGCCGAAGAAGAACAAGGTCAACATTTTCAATGGCCGTATCTTGGAGATGGAAGGTCTGCCGAACCTGTCGGTTGAGCAGGCTTTCGAGCTGACTGACGCAGCTGCCGAGCGTTCCGCTGCTGCCGGTTGCATTCAACTCTCAGAAGAGAGTGTCTGCACATACCTGCGCTCCAACGTTGCTTTGATGAAGAAGATGATCGAAGAGGGTTATCAGGATGCAGAGACCTTGCAGGGCCGGATTGATGCCGTCAACGAGTGGCTGAAGGATCCGAAACTGATCCGTGCTGACGAGAACGCTGAGTACGCCGCTGTGATCGAGATTGATCTGGCTGAGATTACTGAGCCGATTCTGGCCTGCCCGAACGACCCGGATGATGTTAAGCTGCTTTCTGAAGTTGCCGGTACCCCGATTCAGGACGTCTTCCTCGGTTCCTGTATGACCAACATCGGCCACTTCCGCGCTGCCGCCGAGATCTGGCGTGGTGAGAAGTTCAACCCGAGCGTCCGTACCTGGGTTTGTCCGCCGACCCGTATGGATCAAGCTCAGCTGAAGGACGAAGCTGTCTACTCGGTCTTCAGTGCTATGGGAGCACGGCCTGAAATAGCTGGTTGTTCGCTCTGCATGGGTAACCAGGCACGGGTTCCTGATGGTGTGAACATGTTCTCCACCAGTACCCGTAACTTTGACGACCGTATCGGTAATGGTGCCCAGGTCTACCTCGGTTCCGCAGAGCTGGGGGCAGTAACTACTAACTTGGGTAAGTTGCCGACTCCGGCTGAGTACCTCGCTGTTTACAAAGAGAAGGTTGCGCCGAAGGCAGACACCATCTATCAGTACCTGCAGTTCGACGAAATGGAAGGGTACGGTAAATAAGATCGATTCTTGATCGATAATAGAAGGCCGCTCCAGTTTTGGGGCGGCCTTTTTGCTGCTTGGCCACGCTCAAATTGTGGCTCATTCATCTAAATATTAGTGGAAAGGCATCCCTTAAGATACCTATATGCTATTCAAACTGCTTGAGAAAGCTCTTGACCTCTTCTTTTAGCTCTGCCAATTCTTCTTTTAATTGTTTGACTTCTTCTTCCAGGGTTGCGATTGAGCTGCTGTGACCAGTGGTGATCACTGCAGGCGGCTGAGACAGTTCCTCCTCATCAATTGGGCCGCTGAGCAGGTGCATGTAGCGGTGTTCTTTGCGTCCGGTTTGCCGGGGCAGTTTGACCACTAGCGAAGGTTCTTTGTCAATCAGTTCCTGCAGAGTTTCATCGAGCTTGGTCAAATCCTCAAAGCGGGCCATCCGGTCGGCGCGGGAGCGAAGTTCGCCAGACGTCTGGGGACCACGTAGCAGCAGTTCTGCCAGGATCGCCAACTCATGCTCATCCAGGTAGAGTTTTTCGCGAAGGATATGGCGGAACTTGACTACCCGACTACCGGCATCCTGTGACTGCATGGCCAGTCCTTTTTTGCGCAATGAGTCGACTGCATCCAACACTTCCGCTTCTTCCAACTGCATTACCGGGTTGCGATTCGATTTCTGGTTACAGGCGTTGGTTAAAGCGTTCGGACTCAGCGGGTAGTAGTCCGGGGTGGTCAGTTCTTTTTCAATGAAGGCGCCAAGCACTCTTGCTTCAAGGGCAGACAATTCAATCTCCATGATTATCCCTTCCTGACAGTTTCAGGCTGCGGCGCAGCCAGTAATGAATAATGCTAATCACTAAAGCGAGTAGGATCAGCAATCCGAAGCGGGTACTTAGACTCTCTGCTTGTTTCCAGCTGGCTCCACCCAGATACCCGAGTCCAGGATAACTAATACCCCAAAGGATAGAGCTGATCAGTGCGTAAATGCAGAACGGACGGCCCGCCATTCTCGAGAGCCCGGCAATAAAAGGGGTAATGCCCCGGATCGGCCCGAGAAAGCGGGCGAAGAATATGCTTTTCCCGCCGTGGTCACAGAAAAAACGTTCCGATTGCTGGATCAATCGGCGATGCTTGCGAAAACTTTTCAGCGTCAGCATTTTGCTGCCGAAGTGCCCACCGAGCCAGTAACTGAGCAGGTCGCCGAGCAAGGCACCGAACGCAGTACAGAACAGGATCGGCAGGAACAGCCCTTTGCTGTGAAAAGCCAGGAAACCGGCTAAAACAATCAGGGTACTGCCGGGGACCATCAGGCCAATCATCGGTAATGATTCGCTAAAGGCGATCAAAAGCAGAAGCAGATAATAGTTGCTCCCTGTTGGCAGAAACTCTACGAATTCCTTAAGCCAAGCGTCCATATCAACCCAATTCAGGTTCGAAACGCTTGCGCCACTCTTCGAACACAATCAGTTTCTCCTCACCGAATCGGCCGATCGATTTCCTGACCATCGCAACGGTTTTCTCCTTGCCGCGTTTGTTTTCGTTTTTAGAGTAGAAGAGATCAGCATAGCAGATAATCTGCTCCTCGAGGGTGAGAGGTAGCATGTCCCGCTGGGGCAAGGGGAGTTCCTGGGTGCGGATTTCTTCAGCCGTTAAACCGATTCCGATATGGCGCTCGCAAACCAGCGCATGTTTCGGCAGGCCTTCCTTTTCAAGAATCTCGCGGCCGGCGATGCCATGACGCAGGTATGAACCGGAACCATGACAGTCCAGCTCTGGAGTATTTGTCATAATCATGCCGATATCATGCAACATGGCTGCCTCGGCAATAAACTGCAGATCAAGAGGTTCATTTGCAATGAAATTGCGTGCAATCTTCAGGGCCCTTCGCGTGACCTGACGACTATGTTCAAGCAGAATCTGTCTGGCGACCTCATGTTGGGCGTAATACTTGTTGATCAGGTCTGCTGGCCGAACAAGTTGGGGCATTGTGCACCTATTTTTGTTTTGGGTCCGGCAAAACGATTTCGGTCAAACTTTTAACGGTATCATTGAAAATCGGCAATAGTTCCTCAAAACGACACGATGGATATTCAAAAGAGATAATATAATCCCGTGCTTGCCCCTTGGTCACAATGGTTAAGCGACCGAGTCTCTCGTCTAGGTCTAGCAGCTTAAGAGCCGGTCCTGAGGCGAGCTCTATCTGTTCCATATTCCCGGTTTTCATTTCAGGAACCGTGGAGAGGTAGGAGTCCATTAAGTCGGGCAGTTGCTGCATTGAGTCGGCTGGGCGACTGCGAATCAGCATGATCCCCGAACCACGGGTTTCCGGCTCCAGATCTTTAATCTCCCATCGGACCGTGTCGGCTCTATATTGGGGCGATGAAACAGGAATCTGCAAGCGATGCCAGTTCAGTGGGTGCTTGATGGAGAAGTTAAGCCGCGCATCGATATAGAGCTGCTCGTTGAAGTCGTTGGTTGACTGTCGACTGAGCATCGAAGGAACGCAGCCGCTCAGCAGTATGCAAGACCATATTGCCAGTAGCAGGTGCCTTTTGCTCGGCATTGTTAATTTTCCCAGGTGATGCAGGCAACCGGGCAATTGTCCATCGCTTCCTCGATTTTTTCTTCACTGTCACCAAAAGGATTATGGATTCCGGCTTTATGTTCAGAAACCATGGTGAACACCTTCGGGCAGATCCGAGTGCAGGTTTCGCAGCCAATGCAGGCTTCTTCGTCAAGGTAAGGGGTTCTGGCCATTGGTTTTATCCTTTCACATCAGACTATCAGGTTCTTAATTATCCAATATTTTTCATCTGTTTTACAGTGGATAGATTCTATTCCAGGCGGATTATGCTATCTTAATAAAAATTTGTTTTTTTGAGAACACTATAAATGCATAATACCCGGAGAATTCCGTGACCAAGTCGATTGGTTTGCGCACCGAAATATTGATGACCCTCACTCTACTAATGGGGACGGCGCTGTTACTCGGCGGATTATTGATGCTGCATTTGACTGAGCAGAGCCTACTGGAGCAGAAGGTGGCGCAACTCAGATTGCATACCCAGACCATTGCCCGTTCTTTGGCAGAGAGTTACGATCCGGCGCTATCGGAAATACCTTTCAATACAGAAATAGTCAAGCAGCTTCCGGCCGGTATGTTGTATGACGGCTGGTGGTTGTATTCACAGGATTTGGCACCGCTTGCCATTTTCGCTGAGGGGAGGGCGGAGCCTTTCTCACAAATACGTTTGCAACAGGTGCGACTTTCTGGACAAGCATTTGAGAGCGTTAAATTTCCGCCAATGCTGCTGTTTTGGGATGAGGTGCTGAGGAATGCACATTTTATTGAGCCGATTCAATCGCACGGTCAAATACTCGGCTTGCTGGAAATTAGTTATTCCCTTGACGATATCCGTCAGCGGCTGTTGTTGTCGCAGCGGCTGATCCTAATATATGTTGTGCTTTACGGTATGGTACTGGTTTTGGTTGGCTATTATCTACTGCAGCGCAATGTGATTCGTCCGGCGCGGGATTTGGTTCAGGCAACTGAAAAGGTCGGCAGTGGCAATTTGGAAACCTGGTTGCCAGTTGCTGGGCCGACCGAGATTGCGCAGTTGGCTTCTTCCTACAACAACATGGTCGAGGCCTTGCGGCGGAGTCATGCGGAAAGCGAGGCACATATTGCCGCTCTGGAGAAGGCTAACCGAGAATTACATCGCACACGTGATGAACTGATCCGTAGCGAAAAACTTGCTTCGGTAGGCCAACTTGCAGCCGGCCTAGCCCACGAACTGGGCAACCCGCTGGCGGCAGTAATTGGGTATCTGGAGCTGTTGAAGCATCAACTGCTTGAGGGAGCACAGAAGGATATTGTTGGGCGATCCCTTGCGGAAACGGCCCGTATTGATTTTCTAGTGCGTGAACTGCTTGATTTCTCCCGACCTGATGAGAATGCACAAATTGAGGGTCTAAATATTGCGGAGGTGCTTTGGGCTTCAGTTCAATTGTTGAGTAACCAGGGGGCATTAGGGAAGGTAGAGATTATTGAAACTTTGCCGAAAAACCTTGCCCTAGTCAGGGTAAATCGTAATAAATTACAGCAGGTTTTTGTAAATATCCTGCTGAATGCTGTACAGGCATGCGGTGATACAGGGTGGATTAAATTGACAGGTGGACAGGGCGAGAAAGCTGTCTGGGTTTCAATTGAGGATAGCGGGGATGGTATAGCAGAGTCCGATATGCTGAAAATTTTTGATCCCTTTTATACGACCAAGCCTGTCGGTCAAGGTACGGGTTTAGGTTTGACGATCTGCCAAAGGATTGTTGCGGAAATGAGAGGATCGATCGAGGTTGTCCCATCGCCACTTGGCGGAGGTGGTTTTAGGGTTATTCTACCGGAAATGTAACTGCGCAATATTTGCACGCCTTTTGTGTGCAGATTTTGCATGTCCGGCTCTCTGAGAATGTTAGGGTTTGCTAAGTAATTAATGGTAAAAAGAAAAATGAAAAATAAAGGTGGCAGGGAATTTGCTTTTTATTAAATAGGCAATGCCACATCTAAGGGAAGGGTGAAAATGGAAAACTCACGTGGTTTTACACTATTGGAGCTTATAATTGTTGTTGCTCTGATTGGCATAATGGTGGCCGTTGCGATCCCAAGTATAAATACTTGGATGCCTAATTATCGGCTAAAAGGGGCAGCAAGGGATTTATACAGTGCAATGATGAAAGCGAAGAGTGAGGCGATCAAGCGTAACGTCAACTGTGCCATCACTTTTAACCAGTCGGTCGGTGGAGTGACTCAAGCATATGTCGTTTATGTCGATGGGAACCAGAATTGTGAATTTGATGCAGGCGAGGAAATTGTTGCACAAGTCACCACTTTTCCGAACGGGGTTTACTTTGATACAGCTAAACCAGGGAATGGTGTTGACATTTCTGTTAATGATGTCGACAACCCAACCATTGTTTTTCGCCCCAATGGCATTCCGCGCTACAACAATCCTGCGATTGTGGACGATGGTGATGTGTATTTGATCAACAGTAAAAGTAGGACTCGCAGGGTTCATGTCAACCTGGCTGGTAATGTATGGATACGGGAAAACTGATGAGAATGAAGCGGATGGATAAAAGAGGGTTTACCCTTGTTGAACTGTTAGTGGCGATGGTTGTATCCGGCATCGTGATGACCGGAATCTATTCGGCTTTTAAAAACCAGCAGGACAGTTTTATTGCTCAGGATCAAGTCGCTGAAGTACAGCAGAATCTGCGGGCCGGATTGAACTTTTTCACACATGAACTGCGTATGGCTGGTTATGATCCGGATAACGCGGTTTCTGCCGGCTTTACTACTGCCACTGCGAGTACTGTTGGATTTTCTTTTGTGGCCGATAACGACGGTATCGATAACGATAATGCCGACGGGGATGATGATACGACTACCGGTGTGGATGAAGCTAACGAAATGAATCAGGTTCAGTACGAACTTTTCGATGACGGAGGGGATGGCGATACTGATCTCGTCCGGTCGGTTTACGGCGGGGACAAGGTCGTCATTGCAGAAAATATCGAAAATATTCAATTTTACTATACACTTGCAGACGGTACCCAGACCCTGGCGCCAGGTTCCTTGGGGGATATTCGTGCGGTCACTGTTTCGATTCTGGCCAGAGCCGATCGTCCGGATAAAAATTATACTCACAGTGGCACTTACCCGCCAAAATTTGGGGCGGAATGGGTCCCAACGAACGATAATTACCGGCGTCGTTTTCAGATCATTAGGATCAATTGTCGCAATATGGGATTGTAGGAATGAACAAGACTTTCAAAAAGAGTGAATCAGGGTTCAGTCTGATAGAAGTGTTGATAGCACTTTTCGTTTTTGCCGTGGGTATTTTGGGGATGGCAAGCATGCAGCTGACCGCCATTTCTGGCAACAGCCAAGCCAATGGTATCTCTCAGTCCGCGACTTGGGGTGCGGACAGAGTTGAAGTCCTGATGGCTGATGATTACGATGCTGCAGATCTGGATGATACGGTGTCTGTTGGTACCCCGCCTGCTCTTCCTGCGGATGTGGATGCGGCGCTTGACGATTTCACGACTGCCCATCAAGATGCGGGTGCGCCTGAGCACTATGAAATTTTCTGGAATGTTGTGGAGAATTATCCGATAGAAAACTGCAAAACGATTCGCATTCACACACGACGCAACGACAAGGGTACCCTCAAGGTTGTTTCCCTGAATTTTGCCAAGATGCGGGGGATTTAAAATGAAACTAGGCAATTTTATAACAAGAAAATTGAGCGGAGAGGGCGGTTTTGTTCTTATAACATCTTTGATTTTCTTGGTGGTGTTGACCATAATCGGCATTGCCGCGACAAATACGACCGTATTCGAACTTCTGGTTTCCGGGAATGATCGTACCACCAAAGAATCTTTTTACTCGGCTGAGGGGGGGCTGGAAGTTGGCGCTGAGTTGATTGAACAGAGTATCTGGGATTTCCCCAGTGTTACGCTTCCTGCCAGCGCAAGCAGTGATGCCGATTCCCAGTTGGGTAGCGTACACATCATTGGTGATTATTCGCAACTCCCCGCGAGTCCGTATTTTGCTCCAGATTCTCTTCCTTCTAGCCCGAATGCCTTTTACAGCTATGCCGATCAAACTCCAGATTTAACGTCGATTCCGCGCACGGAACTTTGGTTTGCGGGGCAGACAGTACAGGTCGCTGGCGGTTCTTTGCAACAGCTGTCCGGATACCAAGGAGCTGGCAAGGGGAGTGCTGGCGGCGGTGGTGGAACCCTGTTCGACATTCATTCCCATACTCAGGGAAAGAACAACAGTCGTTCATGTCTGCTAATGCAATGGCTGCACATGTAACGTGTGGTGTTTGTATAAACATAACGCAGTCTATTAATTGAATCGTCGGGCAGAAGAATGATGAGACCGACTAAGAATAAATCCACAACTGGTTGTGGGTGGAGGAATAGATTATGGGGTTGAAGAAGACGATCAAGATGAAAGTTTTGTCGCTTGTATTGGCTGTTGCGCTGGTTAACATCGGGGCGCTGCCCGGCTATGCCGTGGCACCGGATCCCTTGGTATGTACAAAAGGGGTGGCTACACCTCCTTTTCTGAATACCGGAGTTGATCCGAATCTGATGCTGGTGATCGACAATTCAGCCAGTATGTACGACCTGGCTTTCGTGGAAAATGCCGCTTATTGCTATGACGATAGTTACGATCCGACAACAAACACCTATTCGGGTTTTTTTGATGAGACCGGATGGTACCAATATGATACCGCGAACAATCAATTTGTGACGGTGACCGATGCTGATGCTGCCACTGCCTGCAGTACAGCGGCCCTGAAGAAAACTGTGCCAGTTGCTAATGGCATAGATGTTGACGACATCTGTCTGGATGAAGACGCCACAACCCCTTCAAATACAGTTTTTCTTGCCAGGGGGCGTTTTCTGAACTGGGCTATCGTCTCCAAGATGGATATTGAAAAGAAGATCCTGACCGGCGGCAAGTTTGATGCGGCTAACAGCGTCCTGCAATTGGAATCACGGGGTTGCTTGGAGCGGCGCTTCAGCAAACAGACCGCCTTTGATTCCGGAGCCAAACTGACTCTGGCTGTACGCCCCGCTGACGTTGCGGCTGGCGACTACAGTAGCCGTATTGAACTCTTTCCGGCGACGAGCAGCGGTTATGTTCATAACAGCTGCCAGTTGGCCGTTGAAGAGATGAAAAAAGAGAGTCCTAACCTTGGGCAAATTGGTGTTTATATAGATGATTGTATGGGGTTCGATGCAGCCAATAATACGCCTGAAGCCGCTTCTAATTCAGCGTTTAATCATTCCGTTCAGGACTGCTGGTACATAAATAAATTTGGTCTGGATCAATGGGAGCTTGCATCAGTTGGTTCGATAGCCAGAATCAAAAACGATTGTGAAAACGTGTATGATGCTCCCCTGAATCCTAGGGATATCGGAATCGATCACAGTGGTTACATATGTTCTGGAGACTATTTGGCCTCTGTTGATGCGCCTCTTTCCGATCGTGGTTACGTTGGTCGTTGCTGGAGTGTAGGAGAAGGTGCAGCCACTGAAGCTGATATCCCGCGAGCGTGTACCGATGAACCAGAGTCAGGTGCCAATCCAAGATGTAGTAATGAATTAGGGTCTAATGATGGCATCGTCTATCAGTGCAGTGGTAATTACAATTCTTCACAGGACACCTGTAACAAGGACTGGGTTCCTATATATGATTCTACCGGCGGAGGCGCTGCAGATTATGTAGGCTGGTTACCCGATTCGACTCATGTTGTTTTTGATCAATCTATTGAACAAGATTCGTGTGTTATGCAAGGCCTACTTGATTATTGCAGCTTTCTGAATTTTCCTGAAGTTATTGACCCGAGCGACCAAGCGACTGGTGTCGGTGATGCGACCGCTGATTTGTGGAACCTACCGTCCATATTGGTCGATTCAGGCATTAAGGATCAATTGGCAGAACCGTTGTTGGTTATGACGGGCAGACTGGCACAATCTGAGATACCAACTGGTCTGATCCAGAAGTATGCTGACTCTATCCGCATGGGTGCGATGACCTTCAACGATGATGGTGCCAAAAGTGAGTGCGATACGTCCGATCCTTATGTTACCTATGCTTGCGATGATCCAGCAAATCGCGATGGCGGCGCTGTGCTCACCGAAATTGCTAAAAGCACAGCGCATACCAGCGACCTGATTTCAGATATTAACCGTGTGGTTGCTGATACTTGGACTCCGTTGGGGGAAGCCATGTACAATGCAGTCGGATACTATCGTCAGGACGATAGTATCCGACTGGATGCTAGTGATTTTACCATAACAGCTGATCCGACAACTGATCCGATTACCAACTGGTGTCAGGCCAATAATGTTCTGCTGGTTACAGATGGTGCTCCTACTGCCGACCAAGCTGCAACCATGAGTAATTTTATCAATAGTACACTGGGTACTACACTGGGATATACACTGGAAGGTGCGACCTGCCCGGAACTCCACGGCAGCACATATCTTAAAGATTTAACTAAGTTCGCCAATGAGGATATCTGGTACGACCAGACCTTTCCTGCAGGAGAAGAACGCCGCAATGTCTCTACCCATATTGTCGCCGCCGGCAGTTTCAGAGAATCTGGCACAGATGCTTGCCTGGCGGAGAACCTGTTAACTGATGCTGCTAGCAACGGAGGAACACAGCTTTACCAGGCTGAGAATTTCAACCAGTTAGGAGTGGCTCTAGAGGCGGCTTTCAGCAATATTCGTGCAGGAGCTTCGGCCGGTTCTGCCGCGTCGGTCATTTCTTCCTCTCGGAGCGGCGAAGGAGCTATCTATCAAGCTATATTCTGGCCCAGCAAGCCGTCTTCTGACTTGAATTCGACAGTAGAAGTCAAATGGGCTGGCGAGGTACATTCCCTGTTTATAGATGAAAATGGCTACATGTACGAGGATACCGACGATGACCGTGTTCTTGATGATACAGACAAGCGGGTCATTATCTATTTCGACGATACAACCCTGACCAGTCGGGCATGTTATACAAATCCTGTTGGCAATACTTGTAGCGATTCAGTTGATTTGGACGCTGTTCATTACCTTTGGTCTGCCAACGACTGGTTAGCCAAGATTTCCAACAGCAGCTTTTCGCTCTATGATGAAGATGATCAATACCAGAATCGTTCCTCTTACATTTCCAATGCACGACGACGTTATATTTTTACGTGGAACGATCTAGACAATGACGTTGTTGTGGATAGCAATGAAGTTATCCCCTTTGTTAGCGGAAACCTCGCTTCGGCTGCAGGTTCGCCTACGGATTGGGCTGGTTTGACGACGAGCGGAGCACGTGGGCCTGTTGCTAACGATTTTAATGTTGCTAATGATGGGAATGCCAATACAAATATTAACAATATTGTCGACTGGATTAGGGGGGTTGAGGTAACTGATTCCAGATCGCGGACCATCAAGAAAAAAATGGCAGGTCTCGCAACAGACCCGGAAGTCGTTTGGCGTTTGGGAGATGTCATCCATTCAACACCGACTGCGGTCGCTAGACCGATGGAGAACCTTCATCTACTTTACCGAGATCAGACATACTCTGATTTCGTTGCACGTTGGGCGAATCGCCGACATATGATTTATTTTGGAGCTAATGATGGCATGATGCATGCCATTAATGCAGGTTTTTATAAAGAAAATAGTAAAAAATTCTGTTTGACGGCAGATTGTGCGGATGAGGGAAACGCACCAGAGCTTGGCGCTGAGATGTGGGCTTATGTCCCTTACAATCTTATGCCCCATCTCAAATGTTTGACTGATCCCAACTATGTATATGCTCATAAGTATTATGTAGATCAGCCTCCTAGGGTTTTTGATGCCCGGATCTTTACTGCCGAGGGCGCCTGCTCCGATAGTGACAAAGGACCCAGGCATGTGGATTGTATTCATCCGAATGGTTGGGGCACGATTCTGGTTGGTTCCATGCGGTTCGGCGGGGCAAGAATTAATGCAGTAGATTTGAATGGGGTTGCAGGTGAAACTCGCACCTTCCAATCATCCTATTTTGTGATGGACATCACCAATCCAGAAGCCCCCCCTGTACTGCTCGGTGAATTGGTTAGGAAGGAAGGAGATGCTCAGTTGGGGTTTACCACAGCCGTGCCTACCCCCGTGGTTATGAAAGACGATGCCGGGGCTGGCTCGTGGTATCTAATGATGGGGAGCGGCCCGTCCTCTAATGATGGTGTGAATTACCCAGATGGTGCCAACACAGCGGCATTGGAAGGTAAGAGTAATCAGCAGCCAAGGGTTGCGGTTTTCCCGCTGCAGGGTCTAACCACCGCATTACCGAAGATCCCTTTTAGGATACCGGATGCGGCACCGACCAGTTCGACGCCAGGTAGATATGTCTTGGACGATGCTACTCTAGGGGCTGGTAATGGTTCTGCAAACGGTTTTGTCTCAGATATGATTTCTGTGGATTATGATCTTGATTTTTTCTACAAATCTGATGCTGTGTATTTTGGCACGGTTGAGCATGGTTCCGATACTACAATGGCCACTGCATCGTTCGCGGATGATTGGGATGGTCGTCTCTACCGCTTGGTGATGGACCCAAATGCTACCGGAGCATCGACTACGCCTAATGTATGGGAATTACATCTTCTCTTGAATGCTGGGCAGCCGATCACAGCGGCTCCCGCTGTCGCGACGGACTTGAATCGTTATTGGATTTATTTTGGTACCGGCCGTTTTTTTGATGCTGATATCGATAAGCAAGATGATGCACAACAATCCTTTTACGGGATAAAGGAACCAGTCGACTGCACAGCAGCCGATCTTCCTTTTACTTGGGCAGAAATTGATAAAGCTGATTTGTTTGACGTGAGTGACTTACTGGTGACCGAGTCCGCTACGGCGAACACGACTGGTAATCTGGCAAATGCAGTTGATAATTCGGGTAATGCTATAACTAGCTTAGGCACCCTTAGTAATTATATCGCTGGTTCTCCTGGATCATGTAGTAGCGATCCGGTTGATGGATGGTATCGTGATTTTTCACGTGTCCGTGAGCGGAATGTCGGTCAGGCAACTGTATTGGGTGGTCTTCTGACTTTTACCACTTATCAGCCTTTTAGCGATCCCTGTATGCAGGATGGACAGGCGTATTTGTTTGGATTGAATTATCTGACGGGAACTGCCAATAATTTGTCCGTATTTGTGAATCAGGGGTTAGACAATACAACGGTTTTAGAGAGTATTTCGATTGGCCGTGGTTTGGCTACGACACCTAACCTCCATGTAGGCGCAGGGGATGACGGCCCAACCGCGTTCGTGCAGACCAGTACTGGTGAAATTGTGGAGCTTCCCCAGACGAATCTACCGAATCCTTTTAAGACAGGTCGAAAGAGCTGGCTAGAAAAGTCTTGTCCTTAAATATGTGGTGTTGTAGTAATCCTTAGCTGGCTTAGAGGGGCGTTCCGATGGAAATTTCAGGAGCCCCTCTTTTTTCTGTGTTTATGTTTAGGAGGATTTCCTTTTTTGCTGGAAAAAAAACTTTGCAACCTATTTAAACGTTATCCGCACAAGTCGCTGCAGCGGCGCGATATTGCCGAAATTCTGAACCTGCATGGCGGTGAGCGGAAGCAATTGACAGCTATATTGCGAAAAATGGTGTCTGACGGAATGGTTGAACTGAAAAAGGGGAGGTATCGCCAAGGGCAGCAGACGCAGGCGATTCAGGGTACATTCTCTCTCGCGGAGCGAGGCTACGGATTTGTGCGGCCGGAAATTTCGCAGCGGGAAGATTTGTTCATTCCGGAAAAGTCGGTCGCTGATGCCATGCATGGTGACCTGGTTTCAGCGCAACAACTTGGTTTCGATCGCAGCGGTCGGCCATACGGGAAGATAATCAAGATTCTGCAGCGGGCACATCGTTCGGTGCTTGGTATCTATCATCAGCAGCGCGGACGCGCCTGGGTTGTGCCGCTCGATCAGTACGTTGCTAAAACCGTTTATGTACGGATGGAGGGGAGCATTGATGCAGAACCGGGTCAGGTCGTACGGGTGGAATTTCTCCGCTATCCGTCCGCTAAGTCTGCCGGGAGTGGGCGGGTTGTAGAAGTTCTTGGTGATCAGGATGATCCGCAGGTCGATATCGAAACCGTGATTCGCACTTATGAGCTCCCGCGATATTTTTCAATGCCCGCGCTTGTCGAGGCCGAGTCGGTAGCAACCGGAATCGTACCTGAAGATTTGACGGATCGCACTGATCTAAGAGGTTTGCCGTTGGTAACCATTGATGGCGAGACGGCAAAGGACTTCGACGATGCTGTGGCTTTGCGGCAAGAGGAAGAGGGCAAATTTCGACTCTGGGTCTGTATTGCGGATGTTGCCCATTATGTAACAACGAAGGGCGCACTTGATGGAGATGCCCGTGAGAGGGGGACCAGTATTTATTTTCCCGGTTATTGTCTGCCGATGCTGCCGGAAAATTTGAGCAACGGCATCTGTTCGTTAAATCCGCATGAAGATCGCTTGGTGATGGCAGTCGAGTTGTTGTTTGATAATCGCGGCCATTGTGTCAAAGCTGATTTCTATCCAGCGGTGATGCGTAGTGCCGCCCGCCTAACATACACCGAAGTTGCAAATTTTTTAAGCCTTGCCGAGAAAACGAACGATCTACCTGTGTCGGTTGCAGAACAGCTGCCGCTGATGGCTGAGTTGGCTGGATTGCTTGGGAAAATGCGCCGAGAGCGGGGGTGCTTGGAGTTGGATGTGCCGGATGTGGAGATCGAACTGGATGAAAGTGGCTTCCCACGCGCGGTTTCGAAAACCAAGCGCACTATAGCGCACCGTTTGATCGAAGAGTTCATGCTGGCGGCCAACGAAGCCGTGGCAGATTTTTTAGAGAAACGAAACTATTCGTTTCTCTATCGTGTTCATGAACAGCCGACTCTCGATAAGTTGCAGGAGTTTCAGCAGCTGGCAGCTGAGTGTGGTGTCGGTTTGGTGTTGCAGAAAAATCTACAGCGGGAAATACAGCGCCTGCTTGACGAAATTGCTGAACGGCCTGAAGCTCGTTTGCTTAATCAGCAGTTGTTACGCAGCCTGCAGCAGGCCCAATATACGCCTCTGAATAAGGGACACTTCGGTCTAGCTGCCCAATCTTATTGTCATTTCACCTCTCCGATCCGTCGCTACCCCGATCTGCAGGTGCATCGCAC
>NZ_QKAP01000023.1 GCF_003247215.1 Malonomonas rubra
CTTCTTTTATCTTGAGCAATGATCGATGTTTTGGATTTTGCGAGATTGAATCAGCGATCATAATCGAAGTTGCCCAGATTGAAAAGGGGTATCTAGAGGCATTTGCTGCATTGATACGTACTTCGAAGGGAGGTTTTGTTATGCATTGCGACGAATTCGACCACGTTGGTCACTGGTTTGAAGATTGATGCTGGATGTCGGATGAACCCCTCTGGTCTCTGGTAACTTCGGCTGAATTTCACAGTCGGAGCGAGTCAAGTGGAGAAACAGGCCCATGCCCGCAAGCAGGATGCTGGCACTGACCAGAATGCCGACCGGATAGTAAAGGTTGCCAGCCAGATCAAGTTGACTGTATTTGATGATCATTATCAATCCTTCGAGGACCAAAGCGATGCTGACGGTAAGGTGTGATCCTCTTCCTCTTGTTGGCCGTATTCTTTGCCGATACCAATGCCTAACTCAAAGATGGCTAGGGCTATGATGCTGGTGTTGATCGATTTGATCAGGACGTTTACTAACTCGTGCCCCTCGGCCAGCCCTGAGAAGAATTGAATACCGGACAGACCTACCATCATTAACGATAGGACCAAAAAAATTGCGGCCAACATTCTCCCCATCCAGAATTTCACATGCTTGATCATTTGATTCGTGCTCCTTTTTAACTTTTCATTTAGCGGTTATCCCCCTCCGACATTGTTTCATTGTTCAGCAATCCTTGTACCATGTGGAGGTTCTTTGAAAATTAATGAAAGCTGTGGAAACTATCTATCTGCCTTGAATTAATAGATGATTTCATTGACTAGAAAAACGCGGCGGAGTGGAAAAACAGTCAAGAGCACAGTTGGTGACTGTATAGATCTACAGTTTCAGCTTTGCGCTGCAACGGATCAGGGAGGCATTTGTGCAACAGGAAGGCAGGACTCAGTCTGGTTTGCGTAAAACAGAAAAAATCTCGTTCAGCGGGAAGCCGCGCCGTTGAAAAAAGCTGATGACCCGGTGTTTTTCCCGCTCATCTGCCTGTGCAAAATCAAAACCGGGGAAGCGGCGATCGAGTTGATCTTGCAACAGTTGAGAATTGGGGAATTCCTGCGAGGCTTCAATTACGGCGGATTGAGCAATCTCATCGGCAATGCCTTGCCGCCGCAGGTCGAGCAGCACTTTTCGGCCAACGCCGCGGCCGCTGCGGAACAAGGCTTTGGCCCGTTCGCGAGCGTAGTGCTGATCGTCAAGATATTTGTAACTGCGGCATTTTTCGATTGCTTGGTCGATGGCGGATACAGAAAAACCGGACTGCTCTAGCTTCTTGCGCAGTTCTACTTCACTTCTGTCGCGACGGGTCAGGATCCGCAGCGCGGCGGCGAAGGCGTCAGAATCGTTCGATTTGGATGTTTCCATCTTCATCAAGTCCACTGTCTTCTTGCGCTGCCCGTTTAGCTTCTTCCTCGCTCTTGCCCTGTTCGAAGTCGCTCCAAGAAGCGTCGGAGGTGGAGTCGATACCAGAGAATTTGAGTTTGAAGTCATCCGGGTTGGAACTTTGACGTAGCGCCTCTTCAAAGGTGATGACATTCTGCTTGACCAGGTTCATCAGCGCTTGGTCGAAGGTCTGCATGCCGTAGGAGGTGTAGCCCTGGGCAATGGCTTCCTTCAGGTGGTTGGTCTTAGTTTCATCGTCGATCAGGCTGCGGACACGGGCAGTGGAAACCATAACTTCTATGGCGGCAACCCGCCCCTTGCCCTCGGCACGTGGGATCAGTCGCTGCGAGATGACCCCTTTGAGGACGCCGGACAACTGCAGGCGGATATGGGGTTGCTGGTGAGGCGGGAACATCGAGACGACCCGGGTGATTGTTTCCGGGGCGTCGATGGTGTGTAGGGTCGAAAGGACCAGATGCCCGGTTTCCGCGGCCGCCAGTGCTGTCTCGGTGGTTTCGACGTCGCGCATCTCGCCAACCAGGATGATGTCCGGATCCTGGCGCAGCGAGCTTTTCAGTGCCGGGGCGAAACCGGCGGTGTCAAAACCGACCTCGCGCTGGTTTATGATACACTTACGATCCCGGTGCAGGTATTCGATCGGATCTTCGATGGTGACGATATGTGCTGTGCGGTTGCTGTTGATGTAATCGATCATCGCCGCCAAGGTCGTCGATTTACCGGAACCGGTGGCACCGGTGACCAACACCAAGCCACGTGGTTCGTTGGCGATTTTTTTCAACACCTGCGGCAGCAGCAGTTCGTCGAGAGTGGCTATTTTGTAGGGGATGGCCCTTAGTACCGCGGAGACCGAGTTACGCTGCGAGAAAACGTTGACCCGGAACCGTCCCAGACCGGGAATCCCGTAGGCCAAATCGACTTCGTTCTTCTCTTCAAAGGTGCGCCTCTGTTTTTCATTCATGATGGCAAGGCACATGTCACTGACCGACTCTGCTGACAAATGCGGAGCTTTTGGCAGTGGCCGCAGATCCCCGTCGATCCTGAATACTGGCGGTAAACCAGCTTTGAGATGGATATCGGAAGAGTTGGCTTTTAAAGCCATGCCGAGAATGTCATTCAGATTCATAGTTTGTCCTTGGCAATTACTTAGCAGTTAGTTTTGCTTTTCCTTGGCTACAGGAGCGACCTCACCCCCCAGCCCGTATAGTTCACGCAATCTGGCTTCTATTTCGTTGGTTATTTCTGGATGCTCTTTGAGGTACTGCTTGGCGTTTTCCCGGCCCTGACCGACCCGTTCGCCGTTGTAGGAAAACCAGGCACCGCTCTTTTCGACGATATCGTTGTCGACCCCGAGATCAAGGATGTCGCCCTCGCGGGAGATGCCGGACCCGTACATAATATCAAACTCTGCCTGTTTGAACGGTGGCGCCACTTTATTTTTTACCACTTTGACCCGAGTGCGTCCTCCGATCGGGTCCTGACCCGACTTCAGGGTGGCTATCTTGCGGATGTCGAGGCGCACCGACGAATAGAACTTGAGCGCATTGCCGCCGGTGGTGGTTTCCGGGTTGCCGAACATCACTCCGATCTTCATGCGGATCTGGTTGATGAAGATGATGCAGCAATTGCTCTTAGCGACGGTGGCGGTTAATTTGCGCAGCGCCTGCGACATCAGCCGGGCCTGCAGCCCCATGTGCGAATCACCCATCTCGCCCTCGATTTCGGCGCGTGGGGTCAGAGCGGCAACTGAGTCGACAACCAGCACGTCGATCGCACCGCTGCGCACCAGCATTTCGGTGATCTCCAAGGCCTGCTCACCGGTGTCCGGCTGGCTGACCAGCAGGTCGTCCGCCTTGACACCCAGGTGACCGGCATATTGGATGTCGAGGGCGTGCTCGGCATCGACGAAAGCGGCGATTCCCCCCTGTTTTTGGACTTCGGCGACGATATGCAGAGCGAGCGTGGTTTTACCGGACGATTCCGGCCCGAAAATCTCAATGATTCTCCCTCTCGGGACTCCGCCGATGCCTAGGGCTAGGTCGAGGCTTAGTGCTCCAGTTGGAATACATTTGATGGCTGGCATCTGGTAATCAGAGCCGAGGCGCATAATGCTGCCTTTGCCAAACTGTTTTTCAATCTGACCCATGGCCAGTTCAAGTGCGCGATTGCGATTTTCGTCAGACATCCTTTGTCTCCCTTGGCATAAGAAGAAATCAAGTTCAAGTAAGTCAGTAGTCCACAGCGTAGAGCAATGCGGTTGTCCACGGTTTGTGGATGGCCCCTTGCGGCGTCAGCTCGCTAGTATACAGGACCATTCTGTCAATTTTCAGACTGCCGCAGTTGTGTGACAGAAAAGGACACAGCGTTTGGGTGTCGCGTGGCAGGTGACGAAACCGGCCGATGGTCAAGTGCGGCATAAAGTGACGTTGCTCGGTGGCAACACCAATCCGATTCAATCCTGCGGCTAATTCTTGGTGAAGATTGATCAGCTCCTGTTGCGGTTGCAGTCCCAGCCAGAGGATGCGAGGCTTGCGTTGATTGGGGAAAAAACCAAGGTTTCCCATAGTAACATTAAAAATCTTTTTTCTTTTCCCTATCGATAACATAATCTGCTTAATTTTCGCAAGCTGCTCCTGCGTCTGGTCGCCAAGAAAATGCAGTGTCAGGTGAAGGTTCTCCTTTTTTGGTGTTTTCAGCTCCGGTTGCAGCTGTCGGAGCTGTTTCTGCAACTCGCCGAGTTGTTGCTGGAGTGCTTCTGGCAAAGGGATGGCGATAAATGAGCGCAGCAGGCGAGGGGCTTCAGCCATCTTGGTTCCGCGGCTTATAGAGCGGCAGCAGCACACGGAAGTTGCTACCCGATTTACTGTACTTGGAACTGTCGACCCAGATCATGCCGCCATGAGCTTCGATCATTCCTTTTGCCAGCGGCAAGCCGAGACCCGCACTTGGCCCCTGAACTGAATATTTCTGCTTGCCGTGCAGGCTGATATCGCCAGCACCGTGAAATTTATCGAAGATCTGCAAACGGTCTTTTTGATCGATGCCGACACCACTGTCGCTGATGCAAATTTCGACATGATCAAGCAGCGGGGTTTTTTGGAAAAAGCTTACGCAAAACGGTTCCATTTGGGAGCGTAGTTGGAGCAGTTCATCGGCTGTTCGCTGGCTGGCCTCAATTCTGATAAAGCCCCCCGGCGGGGTGAACTTGAGGGCATTTTTCAAAATGCGTTCCAAGGCTTGGCGCAAGTGGTGGTAGTCCCCGACCGGAGCAAGGTGGTCCGGGCAATCACCTATTTCCAGTGTCAACTGCCGGCGGAGCGCTTCATCCTCAAATTGTATTACGATGTCGCCCAGCAACAATGGCAGGTCGATACTTTCTTTGGCTAGGTAGATGTCGTGAGCTTCGATCCGGGCTATTTCCAGCAGATCTTCAACCAGATCGGACAGTTGTTTCCCCCCCTTGAAGATCGTTTTCAGAAGGGCCTGACTCTCTTCCGGGAGTTCTTTCAGTTCGTTCTCGAGCAATTCCGTGGCAGCCATGATCCAGGTCAGCGGGGTGCGCAACTCGTGAGAGGCGAGGGCTAGAAAGCGGTCCTTCATTTGATTGGCCTGCTCCAGTGAACGATTGCTTTCTTCCAGCCGAGTAACATGTTCACGCAGTTGTTTCCGCGACCGGTCCAATTCCCGCTGGCTGGCGTGAGTCAGGCGGTGTTGCCACTCCAGTTTTTCAACCAGTTCCGATGAATCGATCGCCGCTGCGAATAGCAGGCAGCATTCGCAGAGCAGCTCGATTTCGGCCGGTGAGAATTCGCGGAGCCGATTTTGAAAGAGAAAAACCACGCCGATCAGGCGTTCGTGTGCGATCAACGGAAGGCCGAGCAGACTGTGCCAGCCGGCAGCGAGAACGCCCTGACAATAAAGCTGGTCTTCCTTTTCCAGGTCTGGCCAGGAACAGGGTTCGCCACTCTGGACGACCTGGGACATCATTCCTTTTCCGGCCGGCACCTTCTGCAGTTCGAGGCTTAACTCGTCTCCTATATTCAGCTTTGCCACCAAGTTTAATGGCGAGTCGGCGTCATGAATCTGGTAGATGCCGCCGCCGCTGGTGGCAAAGGCTTCGTTCAGCAGGATCAACATCCTCTTCAGCAGCACCCTGCGGTCGCGTATCGAGGCCGTTAACCTCGCAACCTGGCGGATCAGTTGCAGTTCCCTGATGTAATCGCTTTCCGCTTTCTTTGTTGATTGCTGTGTTGGGGTCGAGTATTTTTCCATCGTGTCGTTCAGTTCTGTAACCGAAGGGCGAAGCGACGCAGCCACTCCAGCGCCATAAAGGCGCTCATTCGCTGTACCTTGCTGCGCTCGCCATTGAATTGATAACGTTTTACATGCACCCCTTCCTGACTGGCCAAGGCTATAAATACAGTGCCGACCGGTTTTTCCGCGGTGCCGCCGTCGGGACCGGCAATGCCGGTAATCGCCAAGGCTAGATCGGTACCGGTTGCATGTCGCAGGCCGATTGCCATCGCCCGCGCACACTGCTCGCTGACTGCGCCGTGCTGTTGCAACAGCGGCAGCGGAACTTGTAGCCAATCCTGTTTTGCCGAGTCGGCATAGGTGACGGCACATCGTTCGAGGAAGGCCGAAGCGCCTGGTTGGCTGGTAAACAGGCTGGCAACCAGGCCGCCGGTGCAGGATTCAGCCAGAGACAACGACAGGTTGGCGTTGCTCAGCAGTTTGCCGACATTCCCTTCTGGGGTTTCTTCGTCGCGCGCCATAATGTGATCGCCCAGCAGTGGTTGCAGAATGGCCTCGGCCCGATCTAGTTTTTGCGCAGCATCATCGCCATCAGCACGAAGTTTGACGAGCACCAACGGGTAATCAAGTGCGAAGGCGACATCGACCCCCTCTGGAAGTTGCCGATAAGGGATCATGCTGTCGATCTTCGGTTCCGGAAGGCCGAACAGCTTGAAGTTTCGCTGTTGCCGGGCAGGCGCTGGCGGATGGAGTTCCTTTAGCGCCGGGAGTACCGATTGTTCAAACATTGCTTGCATTTCGTTTGGCACCCCAGGGAGGAAAAACAGCTCGCAGCCATCCTTCTGCAAGCGGAAGCCGGGGGCGGTGCCGATTCTGTTCGGTAGCGGCTGCGCTCCGAGAGGCAGCAGCGCCTGCCGTTCGTTAGATGGTTCCATGGCCCGGTTCCGTTTGCGGAACCAGCTGTGGACCATCTCCAGCGCCAGCTCGTTGATCGCCAACTGCTGGCCGGTGGCGCGGGCCGCGGCGCGAGCGGTCAGGTCGTCACCCGTCGAGCCGAGCCCGCCGGTCACGATCACTACTTTGACATGCTCGGTCAGGTAACGCAGTGCTGCTTCGATCTCTTTTTCCTGATCCGGGACTGAAAGCGAACAGCGCAGTTTGTAGCCGTAATTGGCCAGGGAAGCTGCGATGGTTCCGGTGTTGGTGTCAGCCAGTTCGCCGTTAAGCAGTTCGTCACCAGTGGTCAGTACCGCAATATCGAAGTTTTTATTGTGATGTCGTAAATGCTGCATGGTTAAAAAATCCACAGGCAGAGACGCAAGGCAATTGCGGCATAAATTCCCGCGACAACATCATCGAGAGTGACGCCGACGCCGTTCTTCATCTCCCGGTCGAACCAGCCAGCTGGACCCGGTTTGAGGATGTCGAAAAGCCGGAACCAGAAAAAACCAATTATCGCGGCCCCCCAGCTGAAGGGCAGGAAAAGCACCGTGGCCAGATAGCCGACAAGTTCGTCGATAACGATTCGACCGTCATCTGCTTCACCATAAATTTTTCCCGCTTCGTCGCAGGCCCAAAAACTCAAGAATAGTAGGGCGATAAAGGTGACCAGTTGCAACGGCCAGCTGAAGCAGGACAGGTAGTAGAAAAAGGGAATCCCCATCAAGCTGCCGATGGTACCGGAGGCGACCGGAGCGTAGCCGAGCCCGGCGTTGCTGGCCAGCAGCAGGATCAGTTTGCGGAGCAGTTCTTCGGTCTTTGGCGGTTCGGTCATTCTGGTTCCTCAATCTTTTCCGGATGAAATTGCCGATATGCGACCGTTTCAACCAGTCGGTAGATTTCTGAGAGTGGGCGGCCACTGGTTTGGGCGAGCTTGCGGCAATCATCGTATTCGGCGCTCAGGCGTAAAAACTGTCCATCTTCGTAAATTAACTTAACCTGCGCCACGCCAACCTCGGTGTTGACCGTGGCATTACGGCGTACTAGTTTGAAGCGCTCGCATGGCGAGGTTCGCACCCCGATTGCACTGCTCTGCCGCATGATCAGGCTGGCCAGTTGCTCCTCTTGACCCGGTTCGCAGACCACCGTCAGACGGAAGCCGGGCCGGTTTTTTTTCATCTGCAAGGGCGTAAATCCTGCATCGAGAGCCCCTTCATTGAATAACAGTTCAAGTAAAAATCCGAGTTGCTCAGGAGTGGAGTCGTCGATGTGGGTCTCCAGCAGCTTCACCCTGTCGCGTTGTGAGCCACACGAAGCGGCCGTCTCTCCGAGGATGCCCCGCATCAGATTGGGGCGATCCTCCAGCTGCCAGCCACCGACGCCGTAGCCTGTACGGTCGATCGTCATTGGCGGCATGCCGCCGAACTCGGCCAAAGTGCTGGCGATGGTAGCGCCAGTTGGTGTGACCAGTTCCTTTTCACAGCCGCTATCAATAATTGGTAGCCCGGTCAAAAGCTCTAGTGTGGCGGGTGCGGGCAGTGGCAGGGCACCATGGGCACATTTGCTCATTCCGCGGGACAGTGGTAATGGGGCACAGAGCAGTTTTTCGATGCCGAGCAACTGCAGGCCTATTGCGGCGCCGGTCAGATCGATAATCGCATCGAGCGCGCCGACTTCGTGGAAGTTAACCTCGTCGATATTGATGCCGTGCACCTTGGCTTCAGCCTCTCCGAGCCGGCGGAAAAATTTACGTGCCAGTGTTTTGCTGTCGTCAGGCAATGGGCAGTCGCAAAGCATTTTGTCGATGGTCGACCAGCTGCGGTGGTGATGTGACTCTTCATGCTCGACCTTCAATCTGGTTCCATTGATGCCGTGGCGCTGCTCGCGTCCGACTTTCAGTCGGTAACCGTCAATCGGCAGCTTGGCCAATTCGCTCTGCAGGTGCTTGAGCGGCAGACCGAGGTCGAGGAGCAGGCCAAGGAACATGTCACCGGAGATGCCGGAGAAGGTGTCGAGGTAAAGGGTGCGCATTAATCTCCCTTGCGGTTGATCCGGTTGGCAGCAAAGGCCGCACCGAAACCGTTGTCAATATTCACTACCGTTACTCCGCTGGCGCAGGAGTTGAGCATACCGAGCAGGGCTGCGATGCCGCCGAAAGCGGCGCCGTAGCCGACCGAGGTCGGAACAGCGATGACCGGCACCGCGACTAGGCCGCCGACCACCGAGGGGAGTGCGCCTTCCATGCCGGCGACGACGATGATCACCGCTGCTTTCTGCAACTGTTCGCCTTTGGCCAACAGTCGGTGGATGCCGGCGACGCCGACGTCGACCAGTTCTTCCACCTCGTTGCCGAGCATTTGCGCCGTTACTGCAGCCTCACGGGCAACCGGCAGATCTGACGTTCCGGCGCAGATCACCAGCACTTTGCCACGGCCGCTGACTTCGATCTTCTGCTGTACCAGGCAGAAGGTGCGGGCGTCGGGGTCGAAGTCGCCATCGGGGAATCGGTTGCAGAGCGCGGTCGCTTTCTCTTCGTTGAGACGGGTTGCCAGAATGTTTCGCCCTTTGCGTTCCATCGCTGCGATGATGGTTTCCAGCTGCTCAAGGCTTTTGCCTTGGCCGAAGATTATTTCAGGGGCTCCCTGGCGCAGTTCGCGGTGGTGGTCGATCTGCGCCATCCCCAAATCCTCGAAGGGAAGTTTTTCCAGCTGAGCAAAGCCATCGGCAACGCTGATTTGGCCATCGGCCAGCAGCTGTAACAGCCGGGTCAGTTCTTTCCGGTTCAATCTAGTATCCTTTTACAGACCGAGGTCGTCGGCAATCCCCTGCATCGCTGCTAGACAGAGATCACAGAACTCCGGCACCGGGATGCCGATCTGTTCGCATTCGGCAATGATTTCGCGGTTGGCTCCAGCGGCAAACAGCTTCTCCTTATAGCGTTTGCGGACCGATTTCGGTTTGACACTTGCCAGTTTTTTATCCGGATAGACCAGCGCCGTGGCGATGATCAGGCCGGTGATGGTTTCCCCAGCCGCCAAGGCGTGGTGAAAACGTTCGCTACGCTTGTCATTGTGGGCCATTTCGTTGTGCATCCGGATCGCTTCGATGATCTCTTCAGCGACCCCTTCCTCACGGAGGATTCGTACCGTTTCATGGGTGTGATGGGGCAGATCGTTGAGGGTCATTTCGACGTCGAGATCGTGCAGCAAACCGGTCAGTCCCCAGAGTTCGACATCTTCGTTAAAATGCTCTGCCAAGGCGCGCATAACTGCTTCGCTGGCCAGGCAATGTTTGGTCAGATTTGGATTCTTCAGATGTTGCTGGAGCAGTTCAAGTGAGCGCTCACGGGTGATTCCGTAGTTCATCAGATCGATCTCCTTCGGACAGATCAATAAGCATAGCAAAAGAAGTGGAGCCTGCCAAAACAGATTCTATGAAACTCCCGACTAGGGTTGACAGTTTATACTGGTTTTCTGTAACGAAGGGAGTCCCAACGTGACGAAAAAAGCACAACATGATATTGCTAGAAAGCTCAAGGTTTTAAAGCATACTCCACAAACAGGGAACGTTGCTAAAACCTGTTGCTACTTTGGTATATGT
>NZ_QKAP01000022.1 GCF_003247215.1 Malonomonas rubra
CAGAAGCCCGCATCCATGAATACCTTGATGATCCCCTCGTCCAAAGCATCCTGAAAAATTTTCGGCGTCGCCGGAGAAACGATGCCACGCACCGAATCGGCGATGGTCTTGCCTTTAAGTACTTCGGCCGCTTGGCGTAAATCCTCGATCCGGCCGTTGGTGCAGCTGCCGATGTAGATCTGGTCGACCTTAGTGCCAGCCATCTCCGACACAGCCTTTACACAATCCGGTTTGTAATCGTATGTGACCTGCGGTTCCAGGCTGGAGACATCGATATCGAGTACCTTGTCGTAGCTGGCGTCATCATCGGAAACCCACTTACCGTACTCCTCAAGCGCCTCTTCCTTGCTGGTAAACTCATCCTGAATGAAAGGCCAGAGATATTCGACAGTGGTCATATCCGGCATGCAGACGCCGGAGGTACCGCCCGCCTCAATCGCCATATTGCAGAGAGTCATGCGCGCTTCCATACTCATCGCATCGACAATCGGACCGCGGAACTCAATGACCCTGTCGGTGGCACCGTTAACACCGAGCTGACCGATGACGTAGAGGATTACATCTTTAGCCACGACGCCCCGCGGCAGAGTACCGTTCAGGTTAACGCGGATCGTCGCCGGCTCGCGGAAGGAGCAGACCCCCTTCAAAATACCGACTTCCAGGTCGGTGGTACCGACGCCAGCGGCGAAAGCACCGAAAGCACCGTGGGTACAAGTGTGGCTGTCTCCCATGATAACAGTGAATCCGGGGCGAATGTAGCCCTTCTCCGGGAAGATCGCATGGCAGACGCCATTGCGCCCGACATCGAAGAAGTCAGGAATATCGTGGCGACGAGCCCATTCGCGCAGGATAAGAGCCTGCGTGGCGGTCTTGCTGTCCTTGGCCGGAGTAACATGGTCGATGACCACCTTGATCTTGTCTTTATTGAATACCCGGTCCTTACCCCGCCACTCCAGATCGGCGATCGCCACCGGGGTGGTGATTTCGTGACAGAGTACCCGATCGAGACTGAGGACCTTGGTCCCCTCGAACGGCTCATCCTTGAGATGGGCGTCAAAAATTTTTTCCGCTAACGTCTTACCCATGAGTTTCTACTCTCCTGTTTTTAATGCCAACAATCCGGACTAAACTGATTCCTGTGTCCGTTGAGCAATACTGGCGATCTTGTTCAGCGCATTGATGTAGGCTTTGGCGCTGGCAACGATAATATCAGAATGTGCTCCCTGCCCCAACACTTCACGGCCTTCATGGTTTTTCAGACGCACCGAACATTCCCCCTGTGCATCGGTCCCACCGGTGATAGCACCAACCGAGAAGTTGAGCAAGGGGTAATCGGTTCCGGTCAGTTGCTTGATCGCCTTGAAAGTAGCGTCAACCGGGCCGTCACCCATCACTGCGGTCTTCTTCATTTCACCTTCCACCTCCAGCTCAACAGTTGCGGTCGGAGCAGCAAAAGAGCCGGAACTGACGTTCATCTGCTTCAGCTTGTAGGTTTCAGAGATACGCATGACTTCGTCGGCAACGATGGCATCCAGATCTTCGTCAAAAATCTCTTTCTTCATGTCAGCCAGAGCTTTGAAGCGAACAAAAGCCTTTTCGATCTCTGCTTTATTCAGATCGTAGCCAAGCTCCTTGAGGCGATCAATAAAAGCATGACGACCGGAGTGCTTGCCGAGAACCAGTTTGTTGGCGTTGAGACCGATCGACTCGGGGGTCATGATCTCGTAGGTTTCCTTGTTCATCAATACGCCGTGCTGGTGGATTCCTGCCTCATGCGCAAAAGCATTAGCACCGACAATCGCCTTGTTCTGCTGCACTTGAATACCGGTAATGGTAGTCAACAGCTTGCTCGACGGCATGATCTGCTCGGTAACAACATCACAGGCATATGGGAGGATGTCATGACGGGTACGCAGGCTCATCACAACCTCTTCGAGCGAACAGTTCCCGGCCCGTTCGCCGATTCCGTTGATGGTACATTCCACCTGCCGCGCACCAGCCTGTACCGCCGCCAGCGAGTTAGCCACCGACAGGCCGAGGTCGTTGTGGCAGTGTACCGAGATAATTGCATCATTGATATTCGGCACATTCTGCTTCAGATAGCTGATGATCTTAGTGAACTCCGACGGAATTGTGTAACCGACGGTGTCCGGGATATTGACCGTGGTCGCGCCGGCTTCGATAACCGCCTGAACCACCTGAGCCAGGAACGACAGACGGGTCCGCGCGGCGTCCTCGCAGGAAAATTCGACGTTCGGAGTATAACCGGCAGCACGCTTGACGGCAGCGACAGCGGCATCGATGACCTGCTGCTCGCTCATCTTCAGTTTATGCTGCATATGAATATCACTGGTCGCGATGAAAGTGTGAATCCGACCACGCTCACCGGCATACTTGAGCGCCTCCCAAGCCCGGTCGATATCCATATCTGCGGCGCGAGAGAGCCCTGCGATCTGCGGTCCCTTGATGGTCTGGGCGATCTTTTTTACCGCTTGGAAATCACCTTCGGAGGCGATCGGAAAACCGGCCTCCATAACATCTACGTTGAGCTTTTCCAGCTGATGAGCGATGCGCAGTTTTTCTTCGATATTCATGCTGGCGCCGGGAGACTGTTCTCCGTCACGCAAAGTAGTGTCGAAAATAATGATTTTTTCTTTTTGACTCATGGCCTCATCCCCTTCTCTCGTGGAACCTACCGGTCAATACCGGGGCAGTTCTTATCCGTGAAAATCTTTAACTTTAGTTTTTTCGGTTGCAGGTCACCTAGGTCTGATTCCACTAAGAACCACCCCCTTTCATCATCCTGTTTAAGATTTTACGCAGAAAACAAAAAAACTCCCGCGCCTGTAACATCCGTACAGGGGCGAGAGCTGAAATGCTTCGCGGTACCACCCTGATTCGACTTCACAAATTCCCCGTGAAATCCTTCATTGGCCCTTTACGCAGGCTCACGACAGAAACTAACCGGCGGCTTCATCTCTGTAGCTCCGAGGCGAGTTCGGCGTCTTTCCGTACCGGCTCACAGCGACCGCCGGCTCTCTGGAACGGAAAGGAGAGCTTACTACTCCTCTTCAACGCTTTTCATGTAAAAACCGATTCAACCGGAAATGCGACCTCAAGTCAAGTCGATTTTATAACCGAATATTTCCATTTTATCTTTTTTGAAGATATCGAATCTATATATCCTCAGGAAAACAGCTACAGCAGCTCCTCTTTTTTGCCCCGCCGCCATCGATACAGGTATTCGAGCGGTCCGGAAACCAGATAGACCATGCCGATGACAAACAGCATAACTTCCGGTTTGGCAACGATCAGAATCATGGCCATGATCGCCCCGACCAGCAAGCGAAACGGCTGTCGTTTGAACAGATCAGGATCTTTAAGGGAAAAGTACTTGATTTTGCTGACCATCAAAAATGCCAGTAGAAAAACCAGAAACACCACCGATACTTTTTTGATGGTTCCGGTCCCGCCCAACTCGAAAAATAGCAACACGCAGGTCGCGACAATACATGCCGCCGCCGGTATAGGCAGGCCGACAAAACGTTTCGACTCCACGGTATCGACTTGCACATTAAAACGGGCCAGCCGTAAAGCTCCACAAACCACGTAGAGGAACGCAGCCAGCCAACCAAGCTTGCCAAACGGCTTGAGCGCCCAAGCGTACATCAACACCCCAGGGGCGACGC
This sequence comes from Malonomonas rubra, assembly GCF_003247215.1. GTDB lineage: Bacteria > Desulfobacterota > Desulfuromonadia > Desulfuromonadales > Geopsychrobacteraceae > Malonomonas > Malonomonas rubra_A. The sequence continues at coordinate 3,690 of NZ_QKAP01000022.1, forward strand.
CGAAAGCAACCACATCGGCAAGCGAGTCCATCTCAACGCCAAATTTGCTGGTGGTGCCGGTCAAACGCGCTACCTTACCGTCCAGCCCATCAAGGATGGCGGAAAGGAAGATGAACCAGGCGGCACGGACAAAATTACCGTCGGTCGAGGCGATAATGACATAAAAACCAGCAAACAGACTCCCCGCTGTAATCAAATTCGGCAGGACATACACCCCTTTGCGGAGGTTTTCCCGCTTATCGGTTTTGGTCGGTTGTTCTAGTAACAAGGCAATTTCCCCAGAATCGTTTCGCCGGCGACGGTCTTTTCGCCGAGTCTGATTTCAACCTCGCTCCCTTGCGGGAAGTAAATATCGACGCGTGAACCGAAACGGATCAGCCCATAGCGCATACCACGTTCCAGCGTATCGCCGATCACCGGGTAAGTCACGATTCGCCGGGCAACCAGACCGGCAATCTGTACAAACAGAATTCGACTGCCCTGTGCAGTTTCCAGCAGAATCCCACCCTGCTCGTTGCACTTGGCCGCCTTATCGAGCGAGGCATTCAGAAACTCGCCCTTCTGGTAGTACATCTCGATCACTTTGCCGCTACAGGGAGCCCGGTTCACGTGAACATTGAAAACGTTCATAAAGATGCTGACCTTGGTTACCCGCTCTTTAAAATAACGGGGCTCATTGACATCGCCGACAAATATTACTTTGCCATCCGCCGGCGCCACTACCAGATCGCGCCCTTCCGGGACAACCCGCTCCGGATTACGGAAAAAATAGACCGCAAACAGGGTCAACGCAAGCATGATAAGGGTCAAAAAGCTCCAGCCGATCATGGCACAGACCAGAGTGACAAAGCCGAACAGTCCGATAAATGGATAGCCTTCAACCGCTATCGGTTTATTTTGATTTCGCATTCTTCATCTCTTTTGTGACGTAAAAAGGGCAATCGCAACGACCGCCCTTTTTACCACAATCTAACCGAATTGATTTAGCCAAATCAATTCTTAGACTTATCAACAATCTTCTGAATCCAAGGCATCATGCTGCGCAGATTCTCGCCGACCTGCTCGATCGGGTGCGCGGCGTTGAGACGACGGCGGGCGGTCATCTCCGGGTAATTGGTCTGCCCCTCGAGGATAAAGCGCTTGGCGTACTCACCATTCTGGATGTTGGTCAGACACTCCTTCATAGCCTTGCGGCTTTCATCGTTGATCACCTTCGGACCGGTGACGTATTCGCCATACTCGGCGTTGTTGGAGATCGAGTAGTTCATGTTGGCGATGCCGCCCTCGTACATCAGATCTACGATCAGCTTAAGCTCGTGCAAACACTCGAAGTAAGCCATCTCCGGTGCATAACCTGCCTCGGTCAGGGTCTCGAAACCTGCCTTAACCAGCTCGACCGCACCACCACAGAGAACCGCCTGCTCACCGAACAAGTCGGTTTCGGTCTCGTCCTTGAAGGTGGTTTCGATGATGCCGGTACGGCCACCGCCGACGCCGCTGGCGTAGGACATGGCGACCTGCTTGGCTTTGCCGGTCGCGTCCTGGAAGACCGCTATCAGGTCAGGGATTCCTCCGCCCTTGACGAACTCGGAGCGGACCGTGTGACCCGGAGCCTTCGGTGCGATCATGATTACATCGAGGTCAGTACGCGGCACAATCTGGTTATAGTGGATGGCAAAACCGTGGGCGAACGCGAGGGTCGCACCCTGCTTCAGGTTCGGCTCGATCTCTTCAGCATAAAGCTGAGACTGGAACTCATCCGGGGTAAGAATCATCACCAGGTCAGCCTGGGCAACCGCCTCAGCAACCTGCTTGACCTGCAGTCCATGAGCTTCGGCTTTGGCAACCGAAGAAGAATCACTGCGCAGGCCAACTGTAACATCGACACCGGAGTCCTTCAGGTTACATGCATGGGCATGTCCCTGGGAACCGTAACCGATGATCGAAACCTTCATCCCCTGAATGATGGAGAGGTCAGCATCCTTATCGTAATAAACTGGCATTGTTTGCATCGATATTTCCTCCTGAAAAATTATCCCGTTACGGCAGCCTTGGCTACCGAAAAAGGTGAAAGCCAAACGGTTGATCCTTATAGCACAGAGCCTTTGTCGAGGCAAAGCCTTAACAACCAACCAATTAACAGTTGTTTGATATAAACAAACTAGCCGGTTACCCCTTTGGCTCCGCGCCCCATAACGATCGGACCGGAGCGGACAATCTCCTTGATCCCCATCGGCCGCAACAGTTCGATCAGACCGTCAATCTTGGCCGGGGCGCCGGTAATTTGAATGGTATAGGTTTTCGGCGTGACATCGACCACGCTGGCACGGAAGATATCGACAATCCGCAGCGCCTCGGCACGCGAATCAGCTTCGGCGTTGACCTTGATCAGTGCCAGCTCCCGTTCGACATAGGCCTCCCCGGTGAAATCAACTACCTTAATGGTCGAGATCAGCTTGTTCAGCTGTTTGTTGATCTGCTCGAGAATGCGATCGTCACCGGTCGTCACCAGGGTCATCCGCGAGATGTTCGGCTCCAAAGTCGGCGCTACAGACAAACTCTCGATATTGAACCCCCGACCGGAAAAAAGTCCCGAAATCCGCGATAGCACCCCAAATTCATTTTCCACCAACACAGAAATTGTATGCTTCATCTTCTAGATCCTCTCTATAAAAATCCAACTGGCAAGCTAAGAAGCCAGAACCATTTCATGAATCCCTTTACCGGCCGGAACCATGGGCAGCACGTTCTCCTCGCGCGCGACCTTAAACTCCATCAGTACCGGCCCAGGGGTCTCCAACGCTTTTTTGATGGTGCCCTCAACGTCGCTCACCTTCTCGCAACGCAAACCGGCGGCGCCATAGGCCTCGGCCAATTTAACGAAGTCGATCGGCAGCTCCATGCAGGTTTGACTGTAACGCTTGTCGAAGAACATCTGCTGCCACTGCCGGACCATGCCAAGGAAGTTGTTGTTGAGAATGGCGATCTTGACCGGCAGTCGGTACTGCACCAAGGTCGCCAGCTCCTGCGAGTTCATCTGGAAGGAGCCGTCACCGGAGATATCAACCACCTGGCGGCCAGGAAAGGCCACTTGGGCGCCAAGAGCCGAAGGAAGACCGAAACCCATGGTCCCCAGGCCTCCCGAGGTCAAAAAGGTGCGCGGATGACGGAACTGGAAGAACTGCGCGGTCCACATCTGGTGCTGTCCGACCTCAGTAGAAATAATGGCGTCATCAGCGGTCAATTCACGAATCTTCTCGATAACAAATTGTGGTTTGATAATCGTGTCTGATTGTTTGTAAGCCATCGGGTGGGTCTGCTTCCACTCACCAATGATGGCCCTCCAATCGGCTGTATTCTCAGCCAGTTTAGCCAATTCATCCGGCGATTCAGCTAGATTCTCGCCCAGTTTGCCAAGAACATCCTTCAGATCCCCAACGATCGGCAGGTCTACGGCGACATTCTTTTTGATCGAGGTCGGATCGATATCGATATGGATCACCTTCGACTTCTTAGCAAAGGCATCGATCCGACCGGTAACCCGGTCATCAAAACGGGCGCCAACCGCAATCAGCAGATCACACTCGGTGACCGACATATTCGCATAAAAGGTCCCGTGCATGCCGAGCATCCCCAGTGCCAAGGGGTGATTCTGCGGAAACCCGGACATGGCCATCAGGGTCGTGGTCACCGGGGTCTGGGTCATCTCCGACAGCTTGATCAGCTCCTCATTGGCTGCCGACAGGTTAATACCGCCGCCGACATAGAGAACCGGCCGTTTGGCCTGCAGAAACATTTTGGCCGCCTTTGCTATCTGCCGAGTATTCCCCTCGTAGGTCGGCTTATAACCACGCAGGTTGACCTTTTCCGGATACTTGTACTTGGTCTTGGCAATCTGGATATCCTTCGGGAAATCGATCAACACCGGGCCGGGACGTCCTGAGCGGGCGATATAAAAAGCTTCCTTGATGGTGCGCGCCAGATCCTTGATGTCCTGAACCAGAAAGTTGTGCTTGGTGCAGGGGCGGGTGATGCCGCACATATCGGCTTCCTGGAAAGCATCGTTACCGATCAGCGGCGTCGGCACCTGACCAGTGATGATCACCATCGGAATCGAATCCATGTAGGCAGTGGCGATCCCGGTGACGGTATTGGTGGCGCCAGGACCACTGGTTGCAATCACCACCCCAACCTTACCGGTGCTACGCGCATACCCGTCAGCAGCATGAACCGCTGCCTGTTCATGACGGGTCAGAACGTGCTCGAGCGGCGAATCGAACAGATCGTCGTAAATATTGATCACCGCACCACCAGGGTAGCCGAATACGGTATCGACCCCTTCTTTTTGCAAACTCTCCAGTAAAATCTGCGAACCGGTCAGTTCCACCTGATACTCCTCTGCAGTCGTCTCTCAAATAATCCAAATAGAACACTGGCAGTGGAAAACCGTTATCCACTGCCAGTAGAAACAGGGAGTTTAACGCCCTGAAGATATAAAAATCAATATACTTTCGAAACTTAGGTTGATTTTCTAGTCAGCCTTGCACACCGCGCCAGTACCGGCATGAGTCACAACCTTGGCGTAACGGGCCAGCCAGCCGGACTTGATCTTCGGTTCAGGCGCCTGCCATTTGGCGCGACGTTCTTCGAGAACTGCATCCGACAGATCGATCTTCAGGCTGCGGTTCGGGATATCAAGTATAATCAGATCACCGTCTTCAACCAAAGCGATCGGACCACCTTGTGCCGCTTCCGGAGAGATGTGTCCGATACAGGGGCCACGGGTACCCCCAGAGAAGCGGCCATCAGTGATCAGGGCCACCGAGTCACCAAGGCCGAGCCCCATCAGAGTTGCGGTCGGAGCCAGCATTTCGCGCATGCCGGGACCACCCTTCGGCCCTTCGTAGCGAATCACCACCACATCACCAGCGACCACCTTGCCGCCCATCAGCGCTGCCATGGCCGCCTCCTCCGAATCGTAACAACGCGCCGTGCCGCTGAAATTCATCATCTTTTCTGAAACGCCCGATTGCTTGACCACCGCACCTTCCGGGGCCAGGTTCCCCTTAAGGATGGCGATACCGCCTTCCGGACGGACCGGGTCGGAGACCGGATGCACCACTTCTTCATCGACAGACTCGACACTCGCGACGATCTGCTTGATGCTGGCACCAAGCAGGGTCGGGTTGTCGTTGATCCGGTCGCGCAGCTGATAGAGAACCGCCGGAACCCCACCAGCCGCATCCAGATCCTCCATGAAGTGGATGCCACCCGGGTTCATTGAGGCAAGTTGCGGTGTGGTACGGCCCAGCTCGTCGAAGGCATCGAGCGGTAGATCAACACCAGCCTCACGGGCGATCGACAGCAGGTGCAGGACTGTGTTGCTGGACCCCCCAAGCGCCAAATCGACGCGGATAGCGTTTTCGAAGGCTTCACGGGTCAGAATCTGCCGCGGGGTAATGTTGTTGCGTACCAGTTCGACAATCTTCTCACCGGAAGCGAAAGCGATCCGCCGTTTCAGCGAGGATACACAGGACGCAGTACCGCAACGCGGCAGGCTCATGCCCATGGTTTCGGTCAAGATCGCCATCGTGTTGGCGGTGAACAGCCCCTGACAGGAACCGGCGGTCGGGCAGGCGTTGTCCTCGCACATCATCAACTGCTTTTCATCGATCACTCCCGCCTTGTACTGTGCCATCGCCTCGAAGGTGTCGGTGACAAAGGAGAAGCGTTTCCCTTCCCGACCAGACCCGGTCTGCGACGGTCCAGCAGTCACGACGATGCAGGGAATGTCGAGGCGCGCAGCCGCCATCAGCATCCCCGGAGTAATCTTGTCGCAGTTGGTGAGCAATACCAAGCCATCGAGGCGATGTGCCTCGGCGATCGATTCCACCATGTCAGCGATCAATTCACGGGTCGGCAGCGAGTAATGCATCCCTTTATGCCCCATGGCGATACCATCGCAGACACCGGGGATTCCGAAGATAAAAGAGTAACCGCCACCGGTGTGGACCCCCTTCTCGATGAACCGCTCCAGATCACGCATTCCGGTATGGCCGGGAATCAGATCGGTAAAAGAGGAAGCGATGCCGATAAACGGCTTCTCCATCTCTTCATTCGGCACACCGGTGCTTTTCAGCAAAGCCCGGTGTGGGGTCCGTTCAAAACCTTTGGTTATTGCATCACTACGCTTTTCGCTCATTTCCGTTCACCTGTCGATTGGGCTTCACCCAAATAGAAATTCATCCAACCAATTTGGACTCTCAAAACGAAAATACAGCAAAGGGTTTAAGCGGATGCTTAAACCCTTTGCTGTATAAAACTCTTCCCGTTTATGACGATACGGGATCAGTTACTTACGGTATGAAGGATTTTTTCCATCGCATCCTTACCTGCGAGTTTCATCTTCTTGACTTTATTTTTTTCTAGCTCTTCCTGGGTAGACAAGAAAGGTTTTTTATCGTATTCGGTTAACTGTTTTTCAAAAATGATGTGTTCTTCGTAGAGCATGCGGAATCGGGGATTGCTGTCGAGAAGGGTTTGCAGCACGTTCTGATCAATTTCCATTGGCACCTCCGCGTGTCAGGGTTAGAACTCATAAAACATGTTTATAGCTAATCAAAATGAGCTGCAAATGTCAATAACTGAACCTCGCAGAAAAACAAGTTAAGACTTCTTCTTATGGCCCAACTCGGCATCAGACGGTCGGATATAGATTGGCAGCAATTCCGCAGCGGTATCCACCCTCTCATGAACAAAGCCCTGCCAACCCAGCCAAGCGGCTTGTGAAGCTCGAACCTGATGTGCGGAGGCGTTTGGTAACAGAGCCTTTTCGCCCAACGCCTCGATGATTTCCTGCTGATACAGGGGGACACCATCGCCGACAAAAGCGACCTGACAATCGATCTGCTGCAGCAGATGCTGCGGCGGGAGAACCTGCGCCTCACCGACCGGTTGCGGACCTTCCTCGCTCCAGCGGAACAGTTGGCTATAGACCTCTTTTTTACGGGCATCCATAAACGCGCAGATCGGCACCGGCGACAGAGGCAGATTCATGGCCAGCATCTGCAACGAGGAAACTCCAATAACCGGTTTGGCAACGACTTGTGCCAACCCCTTGATGGTCGCTATGCCGATCCGAAGCCCGGTAAAGGATCCCGGCCCAGTCACTGCCACCAGTAGGTCGAGATCCTGCAATTGCCACCCTGTGTCGGCAAGCAACAGATCGATTTGTCTGAGCAAGTTCTCACTGTGAGTGCTACGCACATTCAGCAGCGACTCGCCAACCAGCTTCTCGCCCTGGCACAAAGCGACACTGCCGGTGAAGGAAGAACTGTCGATGGCAAGAATCTTTATGTCTGCAGAATTGCCCATCACCCCAACAGTCTGATGATATCGTTATAAAAAGCCAACACCATCAGCATCAGCAACATCGCCATACCTACCTGCTGGGCCACCTCGCGCGCACGGATCGACACCGGCCGCCGGATGATCAACTCAATCAGGTTGAAAAGGATATGGCCACCGTCGAGGATCGGGATCGGCAGCAGATTGAGTATTCCCAACTGGATTGAAATGAAGGCTAGTACCGAGAGAATTGCCGCCAAGTCTGTCTGCGCGGCTTGTCCAGCTACCTGAACGACGGTAATCGGCCCGCCGATATTCTTCGTCGAAACACTGCCACTGAACAGCTTTTGAACGAAAACGACGGTCAGTTCAATCAGCTCCCAAGTCCGTTTAGCCCCTTCCTGTAAGGCATCCACAAAACCGAAACGTTTCAGTTCGGTGGCCTGCTTCGGCGCGATACCTATCAGATAATCTCCTTCACCGTCTCGTTGTTCCGGGGTCAACTCGACCTTTACGGTTTGGCCATCCCGCTCCAGCACCACAGGCACCGATTGATTGCCGACCTCTTGCACAATCGGCCGCAAATCGTACCAGGATGTAATCCGGTGCTTGCCAATCTGCAGGATCAAATCACCTTTTTGCATACCGGCTAGTTTTGCCGGCATATTGTCGGCCATGTCGCCGATACGGGCTTCCTGCTGCGGCAAAAGCCCTAAAGCCTGCATCCCTTCCAGACTTTTGTTGTCCGCCGGGAGTTCCAATTTCAGCAACTGGCCATTCCGCTCGACTTCAAAAACAAGCGATTCCCCCGCCCCGCTGACAAATGCCCGGTTGGTGTCGTTCCAAGTGGCAACCGATCGCTGGTTGACACTGACAACGCAATCTTCAGCTGCAAATCCACCACTGGCCGCTTCGGAATCAGCGAGTACATGGCCGACACATGGCGGCTGGTCGATGTAACTCGGCATCTGCACACCGACCATGAAGGAGACCGGCAGAATCAGAAACGGCAGAATCAGGTTCATCAGCGGCCCGGCGGAAACAATCGCCAAACGCCGCGAAACCGGTTTGTCGGCAAATGAGCGCTTCCGCTCCTCAGCAGTCAACTCAGCCGCTTCACCCTGCTCGCCGCTTCCTTCGCCGAGCATCTGGACATAGCCGCCGAGGGGGATGGCACAGATCAGATACTCGGTTTCTCCCCACTGCTTGGAAACCAACTTCGGTCCGAAACCGAGGGAAAATTTCAGGACTTTAACACCACACCACTTGGCGACACAAAAATGGCCTAATTCGTGAACGAAAACCAGTATTCCGAGCATTAGAATACCGGCGATTACGGTAGTCATTTGAGACCTCCATCAATCAAGTTTCTTGCCTCCTGACGACCCCATAAATCAGCCTGCAACACCCGGTCGATGGTTGTCAGTTGCTCTGGATGATGACGCTTCATCACCGCCTCGATCAGCTCCGGGATACCGAGAAAACTGATCCGCTGTTGCAAAAAGGCCTCGACCGCCACCTCATTGGCTGCGTTCATTACAGCCGGCAGGCTGCCGCCAACCTCCATCGCCTCGTAGGCCAGCCGCAAACAGGGGAACTGCTGCAAGTCGGGCTCAGCAAAAGTCAAGCTTCCGGCCTGTGTCAAGCTAAGCGGCTTCTGCTCAAGTGGTAGCCGTTGCGGCCAGGAGAGAGCGTAAGCGATCGGTGTTTTCATGTCAGGAACCCCGAGCTGCGCTATCACCGCACCATCCCAGTATTCGACCATCGAGTGGACAATACTTTCCGGATGGATATGCACGGCGATCTGTTCACCTGGCACGCCAAACAACCAGTGCGCTTCGATCACCTCCAAGCCTTTATTCATCATGGTTGCAGAATCGATCGAAATTTTCTGCCCCATATCCCAGTTCGGATGTGCCAAGGCATCTGCAGGGGTGACCGACGAGAGCTGTTCCAGGTCGTGCTTCCGGAAAGGCCCCCCCGAAGCGGTCAGGATCAAGCGGCGGATATCTTCCTTGCGCTGCCCGGCCAGTGACTGGAAAATAGCTGAATGTTCGCTATCGACCGGAATCATGCAGCAACCCTGCCGCTCTACTTCAGCCATCACCAGGGAACCTGCCGCTACCAGGGTCTCCTTGTTCGCAAGGGCAACATCCTTGCCGGCCTTGATCGCAGCCATGGTTGGAACCAGACCGGCGGCGCCGACGATCGCGGCAACGACCATCTGTGCATCGTGGCAGGTAGCACACTGAATCAATCCTTCGATCCCGCAGACAATCTGGACATCAAGCCCCTTAAGACCTGCAGACAACCTTTCCGCACCCTGTTCCGTCGCAACGGCGACTATTTTGGGCCGGAAACGCTCAACCTGCTTCAACAACAGGTCGATATTCTTTCCTGCCGACAGCGCCACAACCTTGTAACGATCGGGAAATGCTTCGATAATCTGCAGCGTACTGACGCCGATGGAGCCGGTTGAACCGAGAATAGTCAGGTTTTTCATTATTTCACTCACCCACCATACCCATACCTGGCGAGGCAATAAACAACGGGAAAAGCAAACAACAGGCTATCGAGTCGATCGAGCAAGCCACCGTGGCCGGGGATCAGCGTGCCGGAATCCTTTACGCCGCAGGCTCGCTTCAGCAACGACTCGAACAGGTCTCCCAGTTGGCCTACAACACCGAGCAGCAGGCCGACTGCAATACCGTCCCAAACCCCGATCATCGGCAAAAAAGTCAATCCGGCCAGTTCAACTACCAGCACCGAGCCGAGCAAACCACCGACCCCCCCCTCGACACTTTTGTTCGGGCTGACTGCGGGGTAGAGCTTATGCTTTCCCAGTTTGCTACCAACAAAATAGGCGCAGCTATCACAGACCATTATCACCAATAGTGTTAGAAAAATCCATGCACGCCCATTCGGCTGATAACGCAATTCGACCAGATGCCCAACAAGAAAGGGCAAATAAAAAAAGCCGAGGCAAAGCCAACCGAGGCGATGGTGAACCGCGGAGAGTTCTGAAAAACGGAATAGAAAGAACAGGCCCAAGATCAGAATTGCTCCCCCGAATAGGGGTAACAACAACTCATGACGCTGCATATAGAGAAGAGGGATGCTTAGGGCACCGGCCCCCGCCGCCACCCACTGCTCAACGACATTATTTTCCGCTAGGCCCATCCGGTTGAACTCAATAAGGGCCAAGAACAGTACTACGGCGAGAAACAATGAAAAGATCAACGAATTGGCAAAGGCGACCAACAGTATCAGCAGCGGTATGACAACCGCTGCAGTCACAATACGCTGTTTAATGGCTCTCTCCTTCCGACAGATCGGACCCCGACGTCATCAGCTGATCATCAGTCAAACCGAAACGCCGCTTTCGCTGTCGGTAGTCCTCAAGGGCCCGGTGCAATTCCTGCGCATCAAAATCGGGCCACAATACATCAGTAAAATAAAGTTCGGCATAGGCCACCTGCCAGAGCAGGAAATTACTAATCCGCTTCTCCCCGCTGGTGCGGATCAGCAGATCCGGCTCCGGGATTCCCTGCGTATCAAGAAATTGAGCAAACAGATCATCATCGACAGTTTGCAGATCAAGCCCCGCAGAGACCTTCTCCGCCAATTGCTTTGCCGCCCGCAGGATTTCATCCCGACCGCCGTACGATAACGCCAACACCATGGTCAGCGCGCTCCCTCCAGCAGTATCGGCTTCGGCTTCGGTCAATGCCCGCCGTACCGATGCAGATAAACGGCTACGATCGCCAATCACCCGCAGGCGAATGCTCCCATCCAGCATCTTCTGCCGCTGCGAAGCGAGAAACTGCAACAACAATTCCATCAGCGCGTCCACTTCCTGCTGCGGACGACCCCAGTTCTCGGAACTGAATGCAAACAGGCTTAAGTAGCGGATGCCAACCTGCAAGCACTCGTCAACAACCTTAACGACGGTCTGCACCCCCTGTTGATGGCCGGCAATCCTCGGCAAACCCTGTTTTTTGGCCCAGCGTCCGTTACCGTCCATGATAACGGCCAGATGCTGTAGCGGAGCACAATTCTCTTTTACTTGTTCAGACATTCCCAGCCTACCCCTCGAAAAACATAAGCTGGAAAATTAGCATGATTTCCGCCTTAACAGCAAGAATGGAAAAAGCTCGCCAATAAAAAAGGGGACACCCGAAGGCATCCCCTTACAAAACTGACCAATAATCGCTTAATCGACGATCGCATTTACCGGACAGCTGTCTACACAGGCGCGGCACTCGGTGCACTCGTCAGTAATCGTATAAGTTTCTCCAGATTCAACGATCGCCCCCAGTGGACAAGTGTCAACACAAGTTCCACAGGCAATACATTCTTCGTTAATCTTCAAAGCCATTCGCTGTTACCTCCACATAAATTACAGACCGTCGAAGATCAGATCTCCATGACCTCTTCTTCTTTTTTTTGCACTACCGAATCAATCGTGTCGACAAATTCGTCGGTCACCTGCTGAACCTCCTTTTCGCCACGCTTCAACTCGTCTTCGGTAATTTCTTTTTCTTTTTCCAGCAGTTTCAGGGTGTCATTTGCATCACGGCGGGCATTTCTAACCGAGATCTTGGCGTCCTCGCCCATCCGCTTGATGATCTTCACCATCTCCTTGCGGCGTTCTTCCGTCAGTGCCGGCACCGGCAAACGGATCAACTGACCATCAGAGGACGGTGTCAGCCCGAGATCCGCCTTGAAAAGCGCCTTTTCAATTTCCGGAATCAGGTTTTTCTCCCAGGGCTGCACAGTGATCAAGCGCGGCTCAGGTGCAGACAGAGTTGCAACCTGGTTCAGTGGGGTCGGCACACCGTAATAATCAACCCGCACATCATCAAGCAGAGTAGTTGTTGCCCGTCCGGTACGGACCTTGGTCATCTCTTTTTTCAATGCCTTGACAGCCTTATCCATGGCTGACCGGGCCTCACTCATGACTTCATCTATCATCCTGCATCACCTCCCTTGACAATTGTACCGATCTCTTCACCGCGAACAACCTTCTGAATATTGCCGCGCTGGGTCAGATCGAAAATGATCATCGGCAGATTATTATCCATGCAAAGCGAAGTCGCCGTCGCATCCATTACTTGCAATCCTTGCTGCAACACTTCGAGATAGGTCAGGGTCGGCAGTTTCACAGCATCGCTGTTCTTTTTCGGGTCGGACGTGTAGACGCCATCGACCTTGGTTGCCTTAAGGATAACTTCGGCATTGATTTCCATCGCCCGCAAACTGGCGGCCGTATCGGTCGTGAAATAAGGGTTGCCGGTACCGGCACTGAAAATCACCACCCGCCCCTTTTCCAGGTGGCGAACCGCCCGGCGCCGGATGTACGGCTCGGCGATCTGCTGCATCTCGATCGCTGACTGGACCCGCGTCACAACCCCCTGCTTTTCTAAGGCGTCCTGCATCGCCAGGCTGTTCATAACAGTGGCGAGCATTCCCATATAATCGGCACTAGCCCGATCCATCCCTTTGGAGGAGGCGGCAAGACCCCGAAAGATATTGCCACCACCAATAACCAAAGCAACCTGAACGCCAAGATCGACTATTTCCTTGATTTCAGCAGCAATCGAAGTGATCACATCCGGGTCGATTCCATAGCCCTGCTCGCCGGCAAGGGCTTCACCACTTAGTTTCAGAAGAACACGTTGGTACTTGATCGCCACGTCAGGCTCCTGCAGATCGGGGTTTTACTTGCTCAAGGCAGCAACTTCGGCCGCGAAATCATCTTCCTTCTTTTCGATACCTTCACCGAGTTGGTAGCGAGCATAACTGTTCAGCTTGATTTCGGTACCGAGTTCCTTGGCCAGAGCCTCGACCACTTTGCCGACTTTTTGGTCCGGATCGATGACGAAAGCCTGCTCGATCAAGCAAACCTCACCGAAGTACTTGTTGATCTGACCGGTAATGATCTTCTCAACGATATTTTCCGGTTTGCCGCTGTCGAGAGCCTTGACGCGCATAATCTCTTTTTCCTTGTCAATCACTGCGGAAGGCACGCTGTCGCGATTCAGGTACTGGGGAGCGGCTGCGGCGACATGCATGGCAATCTGACGACCCAGCTCAGCAACCTTCTCGTCGGTCGATTCAGTCTGCAGTTCAACCAGAACCCCTATTTTCCCGGCACCATGGACGTAATCAGCGACAACCCCTTGGCCGGCGTCAATCCGCTCAAAGCGACGGATATCCATGTTCTCACCGATGGTGGCGATCTGGTGGGTCAGCTCTTCGCTGACGGTACGACCGGTTTCGGGATAAGTGAGCCCTTTCAGAGCTTCAACGTCAGCGGCAACGTTAGCCGCCACGACCCGGCCGATGCCTGCAGCGAAAGCCTTAAAGGCATCGTTTTTAGCAACGAAGTCGGTCTCGGCATTGACTTCGACCAGCGCACCGACCGTTCCTTCGGAAACGGCAACAACCATCCCCTCGGCGGCAACCCGACCAGATTTCTTGGCAGCAGCGGCAAGACCTTTTTTCCTCAGAAAATCGACCGCTTCCTCCATGTTGCCGGCCGTTTCGGTCAAGGCTTTTTTGCAATCCATCATGCCAGCGCCGGTCTTCTTACGCAGTTCCGATACCATCGCAGCTGTAATACTCACATTTTCCTCCATAGTGTTGACGGGCATCGCACCCGTAAATTTAGGTGTTAAAGCAACGGCCGGACCGAAGCCCGGCCGCCGGCCTATGCATTTTCACTGTTATTAGTAAAGATTAGGCTATTCATCAGCGGGGGTCGCTTCAGCTGCCGGAGTCTCTTCCACCGAGGCAGGTGCTGCCTCAGCAACTTGATCATCCTGTCCTTCCGCTTCAGTCTGCTTCTGATCCTTGCGACGCTGGCCACCTTCGATACAGGCATCAGCCATTTTGCTAGCGAACAGGCGGATGGCGCGAATCGCATCATCGTTCCCCGGAATGATGTAATCGATATTGTCCGGATCGCAGTTGGTATCTACAACAGCCACAACCGGGATTCCCAGCTTGTTGGCTTCCTGAACGGCGATCGCTTCCTTTTTCGGGTCGATGATAAAAACCGCTGCCGGCAGCTTGCTCATATTCTTGATGCCGCCGAGGTTCTTCTCCAGCTTCTCGCGCTCGCGCTCCAGCTGCAGGGCCTCTTTCTTGGTGTACTGCTCGATGGTGCCATCAGTACCCATTGCTTCGATCTTCTTCAAGCGATCAATGCTCTGCTTGATGGTGGCAAAGTTGGTCAACATACCGCCGAGCCAGCGGTTGTTGACGTAATATTGCTCAGCACGCATCGATTCTTCAAGGATGGCATCCTGTGCCTGCTTCTTAGTGCCAACAAAGAGAACCTTTTCGCCATTAGCGACGGTATCCTGAATAAACTGATAGGCGGTCTTGAAATAACGAACGGTCTTCTGCAAGTCGACGATGTAGATACCGTTACGGGCACCGAATATGTAAGGCTTCATTTTCGGGTTCCAGCGCTTGGTCTGGTGACCGAAGTGAACGCCGGCTTCGAGCAGTTGTTTCATGGTGATTTGGGCCATCTGATTTTACTCCTTTTTCTGGTTTAAATCCTCCGCCCCAGTCTTTTCTGCCAGGCCTCCGGTGTTGATCGAGAACCATCCTGAACAGATCCTGAAGCGTGCGTAGTAAATAACTGCACGGGTATAACACTCAAGCGAGTTCCAAGCAAGTGAAATTTTCCAAATTGGGCAGCAATCCTTTATCCCATTCTAAGCGCTATTTTCCGCAACCAGACATGGTTTACCTTATTTACAGATGTGAGCCGCTGTACTAACATGCGCCACCATGTCGAGCCTACGTATTCATCGTTATATCAGTCGTGAGATCAGTGTTCCGGTCGTCCTGAGCTTGCTGATTTTCACCTTTGTCCTGCTGATGGGACGCATCCCAAAACTGACCGAACTTGTGGTCAGCAAAGGGGTACCGAGCCGAGAGATCATTCAACTATTCAGCTACCTGATGCCGACCTTTTTCAGCATCACGATGCCACTCTCTTTCTTGCTCGGCATCCTGCTCGCCTTCGGTCGCTTGTCGGCCGACAGCGAATTCATCGCCCTGAAAGCTTCTGGCGTAAGTCTCTATGCGCTGCTTAAGCCGGTGCTGCTGATGGGGCTCTGTTTTTCTCTGTTGACCGGCTGGCTGACGATCATCGTCGAACCCGCCTCAAAAAGCGCCTTCCGCAGCAAACTGTTTCAGATCGCCTCAAGCAGAGCCAGCGTTGGAGTTCAGCCTGGCATCTTCAATGACAATTTTGATGGCCTGGTGTTATATACACGTGGAATGGATGAGCGACAGGGGATCATGGAAGGGGTATTCATTTCAGATGAAAGGGAGGGAGAAACACCGGCAACAATCGTCGCCAAACAAGGGCGCTTCATTCCCGACCCGAAAAACTACAGCTTGACCCTGCGCCTCAGCAATGGCACCATCCACAGGCAACCGACCGGCAAGAAAAAAGCAACCTACCAGACAGTCGGTTTCAGCACCTACGACATCAACCTCGATCTCGCCAGCCAGCTGGCCGATGAAAAGCAGCGGCACAGATCGCGCGGCGAGCTTTCCTGGTCGGAACTTAACGAGGCTTACGACGCAGCTGACAACGAAAAAGCCAAGTACAGATTCGCGGTAGAAAAACACAAGCGGGTCGCCATCGCCTTTGCCCCGATGGTCTTCGCTCTGGTCGGGGTTCCGCTCGGGCTGCAATCGAACCGCTCCGGGAAAGGCGCCGGCTTCGCCATGGCATTGGCGATCGCCCTGGTCTATTACCTACTGCTCAGCGTCGCCAGCACCCTGGCCGGCAAAGGGGCACTGCCCGCATCGGTCGCTCTATGGCTGCCGAATTTCTGTTTTCTGTTCGGCGGCAGCTACTTTCTGCACCGCACCGCCATCGAACAACCGATGTCATTTTTCAGCTGGCCGGCACGACTACTCGGACAACTCAAGCACCTGATTAGCGGCAAGGAACGGCCATGATGATTCTCAACCGGTTCCTGCTGAAACACTTTTTACGCATTCTATCCTTGAGTGTCGGGGCCTTTATCGGCATCTACCTGTTGATCGATTTTTTTGAAAAAGTCAGCGACTTCATCGACTACAAAGCATCGGCGGGCGATTACCTCACCTACCTGTTCAACAGCATTCCCTTTGTGTTTGTCCAGATACTTCCCCTGTCGATCCTCATGACGGTGGTCTTGACCCTCGGCATCCTTGGCCGGACTAATGAAGTGACTGCCATGCGTGCCTGCGGCGTCAGCCTTTGGCGGATCGTGCAACCCTTTATGCTCTTGGCACTGGGGCTCTCCATTTTGCTATTAACGCTGAATGAATTTGTCGTTCCTTTAAACGCCAGGGCATTGAACAACCTCCTCGATATCAAGCTGCAAGGCAAGCAGCAACTCAGCTTGAAACGGAACGAACTCTGGTTTCGCGACAAAAATCGAATCATCAACATCAAAGTAGCAGACCCGCAGAACCAGCGCTTACATGGAGTGACCATTTTTGAACTGGACGATTCGCCGAAAATTATCCGACGCCAAGAGGCTACGCAGGCCGATTTCAAAAACGGCCAATGGACAACAAAACAACTGACCGAAAACCGTTTCGATCCGACCTATGGTGATCTGCTGAAGATCGAGTCGCTAAGCAATCAGACCATCAACATCAACCGGAAACCGGAGGACTTTGCGCAACAGGCGGCCCAGAACGAGACCCTTAATTTCCGGCAGTTGCTGAACATGGTCAAAAAACTTGACCAGGAAGGGATCGACTCGACCAGACAACGAGTCGACATGCATAATCGACTGACCGCCCCCTTCACCTGTTTGATCATGGCCTTTCTCGGCATCCCATTTGCGCTACAGCGTGGCCGCAACAGCAACATCGCTTTGGGGATAGGACTCAGCCTCGGCATCGGTGTAATCTATTTCATCCTCCAGTCGCTGGTGAGCGCTTTCGGCTATTCCGGTGCGTTACCGCCGATCGTGGCGGCCTGGACAACCAACCTCATCTTTATACTGCTTGGCGTCTGGATGCTACTGAGCGTGAAAGAGTAGCGACCTCCTAAAAAAAAGCCCGGTCGACGTGCTGTCGACCGGGCTTTTTTGCAACGATCCTGCTAGCGAGCTTAATAGCGATAGGTATCCGGCTTGTAAGGGCCAGCGACTGGCACACCGAGATACTTCGACTGCTCCTCAGTCAAAACGGTCAGTTTGGCGCCCAGCTTATCGAGATGCAGGCGGGCCACTTTCTCGTCCAGTTGCTTCGGCAGCACATAGACCTTGTTTTCGTAATTCTCGCCATTCTGGAACAGCTCGATCTGCGCCATCACTTGGTTGGTGAAGGAGTTTGACATGACGAAGCTCGGGTGACCGGTAGCACAGCCGAGGTTGAGGAGACGCCCTTCAGCCAGCACGATAACCCCGTGTCCGTCTTCAAACTCCCAGCGGTCAACCTGCGGCTTGATGTTCTGCCGCTCTACGTCGCCAGCCTTCTCCATCGCTGCCATCTCGATCTCGTTGTCAAAATGGCCGATGTTGCCGACGATGGCGTTGTTCTTCATCTGGCGCATATGCTCCAGAGTGATGACGTTCTTGTTGCCGGTGGTGGTAACGTAGAGATCGGCAAAATCAAGGACATCCTCGACCCGCTTCACCTCATACCCCTCCATCAGCGCCTGCAGCGCGCAAATTGGGTCGATTTCGGTGACAATGACTCGCGCGCCCTGCCCACTCAGGGATTGACAGCAGCCCTTGCCGACGTCGCCGTAACCACAGACCACGGCGACCTTGCCGGAAAGCATCACATCGGTTGCGCGCATGATGCCATCGACCAGCGAATGACGACAGCCGTAGACATTGTCGAACTTGCTCTTGGTGACCGCATCGTTAACGTTCATCGCCGGGAACAGAAGCTCACCCTGTTCCTCCATCTGGTAGAGACGATGCACTCCGGTAGTGGTCTCCTCGGTCACCCCCTTAATCGAAGTGGCGGTCTTGATCCACTTCTGGGCATCGGCGATGATCGACTTCTCAAGCTGGTTAACCAGCTCGCGCCAGTCCTCCGGGTCATCCTCGGTGACATTCGGCACTGCATCCACCGACCATTCGTTACCCTTAAGAACAAACAGGGTCGCGTCACCACCGTCATCAAGAATCATGTTGGGAAATTCGCCGTCCGGCCAGGTAAGCATCTGCTCGGTACACCACCAATATTCTTCCAGAGTCTCCCCCTTCCAAGCAAACACCGGAATCCCTTGCGGGTTATCAGCAGTTCCTTCCGGACCAACGGCGACCGCAGCCGCAGCATGATCCTGCGTGGAAAAGATATTACAGGAACACCAACGCACCTTGGCCCCCAGATCGACCAAGGTCTCGATCAAGACCGCCGTCTGGATAGTCATGTGCAGCGAACCGGAAATCCGCGCCCCCTCAAGTGGCTTCTGCCCTGCATATTCTTCGCGCAACGCCATCAGCCCCGGCATCTCCTCCTGGGCCAGAATAATTTCTTTGCGGCCCCATTCGGCCAGGGAAAGATCTTTGACTTTAAAGTCCTGATTTTCCATCTTTGTACACTCTCCTAATTTAGATGACGCTTCAGTGCGTCTCTTTTATCGCTGTTAGAATAACGACCGGCCATTCGTCGGTGCGTCCACCAATGATTTCTGTAACTACCTGTTCGAATCCGGCTTCACTACACCAGACTGACAAGTCTTGTACAGTAAAACCGAGCCATTGATCAGCCAATTCGTCTCGAACCCACTCCTTATCGTGACGTTGCAAATCACAGAGCAGCAGTCGTCCACCAGAGTGCAGAACCCGCGCCAGCTCCCTGATCACTGCAGCCGGGTCGGAGGCATGATGCAGGACCATATTGAGCAAAACAACATCGACCGAATCGCTCTCCTGCGGCAACGCCTCCATCTGTCCAAGCTTCAACTCAATATGACTAAAAACAGCGGTTGCCTCGCGCGCAGCCTCTAGCATCGATGGCGAGTGATCAACACCGACCAGCCGTTCGGCCCTATCGGCAACCGCCGCCATCAGGCTTCCGGTACCAACACCGACTTCAAGCAGCTTAACGCAATCTGGAATCAGGACAAGCAATTGCGACAAATAATCGGCAGTCGGCAACAGGTCACGAGCCATCTGGTCCCATTGCCGGGCATGTCGGTCAAAAAATTCACGACTGCGCTGTCGACGTGCCGAAAGGATTTTAACCAGCGCGGTGCGATCCCGAGCATATTCCGCCAAACCGCTCCAGCGCTTCTCGAGATGCGGCAGCAAATCCAGGAAAAGGCCGTTGGTCGGCTGCAGCTGATAGTAGGCCCAAGTTCCCTCACGCTTGACCTGCACCACACCGGCATCGAGCAGGACCTTCAGGTGCCGTGAGATACGTGACTGCCCCATCTGCAGAATATCAACCAGTTCCTGAACAGTAAATTCGCCCAGTTGCAAGATGGCGAGCAACCGCAAACGAGTCTGATCTGCAAGAGCTTTGAATAGGAACAGCATATATATCCGAGAAAAAGGATTACAAATATCAATTTTTCTTGATATACCAGATGAGCAGCATTACGTCAAGGCGGGACAAAGACGAGAAGAGTTTATTCCTGCCTACCAGGAATACTAAGCAGGTTTAGTTTGACAGGATAACTACTGAGACAACGACACGCCAACATGCGTCGATCACCTTGGTAGGGTCACGACAACCCGAGTACCTTCCCCGTAATGGCTGTCAATGTTTATTGAGCCGCCATGAACATCAACGATGTATCTGACGATACTCAAACCGAGCCCAGCCCCGCGCACCCCCGAATCGACAGGATCGGCTCGGTAGAAGCGATCGAAAGCCCGTTCGACCTGCTCAGATGTCATACCAACCCCCTGATCCGCAATGGTCAATTGGAGGCCGTCCGAAACTTCAGCTAAATCAATGTTGATAATCCCCCCTTGTGGAGAGTACTTGATCGCATTACTGATCAAGTTTTCCAAAACCTGCAGCATCCGATTCCTATCCACCCGAATCGGTGCCACCGGCTCTGTCACCTGATAGGTAAGCTGATGGCGACCAACGCCATGCAGTTGAGCATCTGAGACGGCAGCGGCAACCAACCGATCAAACTCAACCAGTTCAAGGTTCAGTTCCAGAGGACGCCCCTCCTCTATGCGTGAAATATCCAACAAGTCATCAACGATCAGCGCCAAACCATTCGCTTTTTCGTTGATGATAGTTAGAAATTCCAGCTCTTCATCTGGGTTGAAAGAACGATTTTCGAGCAACAGCTCAGAGTAGCCGAGTATCATGGTTAAGGGGGTCCGCAACTCATGAGCGGCAATGGTCACAAACTCGCTCTTCATCCGCTCTACATTGCGAACCTTGGTTACATCCTGTAAAAAAATCACCATCCCCTTGGTGTCGCCCTCGCTGGAGAGCAGTTGTGATGCGCGCACTGCAAGAACCTGGGGTCCCTCCCCCTGCTGGCGATTCAGGAGCAAGTCAAATTCAGTCACTGCCCCGGTCACCAGTGTACTCTTGATAACAGATACGTTCTCATGCAGAGCAGGCAGATCAATCAGATCTTCCAGACGGACTCCTGATTGCCAATTATTTACCCTGAATAATTCGATTGCAACGGGGTTCAGGTGAAGAACCCGATTCCGGTTGTCGATGACAATCAGGGCATCAGCGACGGAAGAGAGAATCGCGTCGATCTTGTCATGCTCTTCGGAAACCTTTCTCAACGCATCCCGAAGTGCTATTTCAGCCGCCTCGCGTTCTTCAATCTCAGCTGAAAGTTTACTATTGGCGGATTGCAGCTCACTGGTCCGCAACGCAACTCTGTTTTCCAGAGATTCATTAACAGCCTTCAGAGCCCCTTCCGCTTCCCGCAATGCCAGAAAATTCCTCTTCGCCCGACCGAGGCCAATCAGCATCAGCAACAAAAATGTTGCCGCAAAGGTCAACAGCATCAGCCCGGCTTTCGAATTAAGTACCTTCAACTGTTGCTGCTCATCCGTGATGTCATAATAGACTTCAACCGCCCCATGAAAACTTTTCTGCACCATGATTGGCACATAGGTCTCGACAACATCCATCGAAATCGGGACTCCATCGGCAGTCAGGTGATCTTTTTGCACCACCTTGGAATAGAGCTGCCCCCTAGCGACCTGTTGCACAAAGTAGGGCTTCTCATTGACATCGCCGATTTCATCTTCCTGGGTCGAAAAAACGATGCGGCCACTCGCGCTGAAAATCCGCAATTTCAGCAGCAGTTCCTCTTCTTTCAAGGAGTTGATTTCGGAAGTAATCTGACTACCGATAGAATCGTGCTCCAGATCGACCCCTTCTAATTGTTTATTGACCACCAGAAAGCGGACAAAGCGAACCGCCTCCCATTCGGTCCGGCTAATCAACAGATCCTTATACGCAGGATAGGTGTAAAAATAATCGTAGAGAGGAAAGCCAACGACCAAGACAATCGTCAGAAGAAGCAAGTTGCGGAGAAAGCTGATTTTGAGCATCGGCACACCACTGAGAGGATAATCAGAGCAGAAAAAGTGCCTGAAGCACCATAAATCATTCGTTCCTGGCAGCCCTTCAGCCCCATGAACTGATGTTAGATAGTTAAAATATCAAGCGGCTGCTGTCAATCAAAATCACAGCCAAATACTTAACAATATTGCCTTCTTGCTGCTACTCCATTCCCAAATATGGGCTCAACAGCTAAAAAGTCACATTCAATATTCCAACAGAACTTTTTTCATTCGCCAACATCAGGCATCTTTGCTACGCAAAAAGAAATCGGTCACTTCAAACCAGAAACGCAGCATCAGGGTTGCCGCCAACCGGCCGAGAGGATTGTCAGTAAACAGCTCGTAAAGCGGCTCGAAGATCCGTGTCAGCAGCGTCGACCCTTGGCCAACGACAACACCACGATTAAAAGCGAGGCGAGCATCCAGAGCAAATGTAAGTTGCCAGCCATGTCGCCGAACATAACTCCCGCTTTGCCACCAGATCCGCCAAGCTGCACGATACCCCATGCACGAAAACAGATTTCGAATCAGCCGAAAGAATGGCCTTAGCTGGAGCTGTTCGGTCTCCGCCTGCTGGCGATATATATCTCTCGACTCGGCAAAAAACTGTTCCCAGCCGATATCCCGAAAACACATGATCAACGCACCGAGCAACTGCCGCTGCCACAGTCCTTCGATCTCAAATCTGCGTGCCGAAGTGCTGATTTCCATTGGTAACAGACGCCACTGCCCTATCTCTCTTACGCGTTCGGCAAAATCGGTATCTTCCATCACACGCATGGTTTCATTGAATCCGTTAAGCTGCTCAAACAGATTACGCTGTAGGACAAAACCCTGATCACCGTGAATGGTTTCCGGGCGCCCGAGCCGCGCCTTCCATGCATAATAATAGTACCCGAAGGCAGGCTGCTCGTCGCAGCGTCTGAAACGGAGCGCGAAGTGCCCTGCCAGATTGCTGCTTCCTGCCTGTTGCATCAGATCAAGCGCGTTACGTAACGCCAACGGATCAGAGAAGCGGCTATCGACATGTAGGAACAACAGCCAATCGGCATTGGCTTGCCTGACACCATGATTCAACTGCCGGGCACGCCCCCGCTCACTCTGCAGTACCGCGAACGGAACTTCCAACTGCAGTTGCTGCAACCATTCTAGACCGCCGTCAACCGAACCGCCATCGACAAACAACAACTCAAAAAATACCTGCTGCTGCCGCTGCAAATCAGCTAGGAAATCGGGCAATTCTGCAGATTCATTGAGGATAGGAACAACGATGCTCAGCTCGGGCTGTTTCATGTCGACAGTATTCACTTTAAAAAGGAAAAAACGGCTTTAATTCACCGGGGCCTGTGCTATAAGTAATGCCTGTTTTTTAACCTGTCCGTTCTGGGTTATGCAAATCAGGACGATAACCTGTTAACCATGACATATCAAGGGGTGGAACATGAGCGAAATTATTGACATCTATGCCCGCGAGATTCTCGACTCCCGCGGCAACCCGACCGTCGAAGTTGAAGTGGCGTTGGAAACCGGCGTGATCGGCCGTGCTGCTGTGCCGAGCGGTGCTTCGACCGGTGAGCGCGAAGCGTTGGAACTGCGCGACGGCGACAAGAGCCGATACCTGGGCAAAGGCGTCCTCAAAGCTGTTGAGCACGTCAACGAAGTGATCGCCGCCGAACTGATCGGCTGGGAAGCTTCGGACCAAATCGGCATCGACAAAAAGCTGCTCGCTCTGGATGGCACCGATTTTAAATCGAAACTCGGCGCCAATGCCCTGCTCGGAGTTTCCATGGCCTGCGCCAAGGCGGCTGCGGAAGATGCCGGTCTGCCTCTCTATCAGTATATCGGCGGCTCCAACGCCAAGGAATTGCCGCTGCCAATGATGAACATCCTCAACGGCGGAGAACACGCCGACAATAATGTTGACATTCAGGAATTCATGATCATGCCAGCCGGCGCAGACAGCTTCAAAGAAGCTCTGCGGATGGGGGCAGAGATCTTCCATGCGCTTAAAAAAGTCCTCAAGGAAAAGGGTTACAACACCGCCGTTGGCGACGAAGGTGGCTTTGCACCGAACCTTTCGAGCAACGAGGAGGCACTTGAAGTGATCATGGAAGCGATCAAGGCTGCTGGCTACATACCCGGAGAAGAGGTGCTGCTGGCCCTCGACGTGGCTGCCTCCGAAATCTACAAAGAAGGCAAGTACAACTTCGCCAACGAAGGACAGGCACTCAAAACCGCTGCCGAGACTGTTGCCTTCTACGAGGATTTGGTCGATCGCTATCCAATCATCTCGATCGAAGACGGCTTAGCCGAGAACGACTGGGATGGCTGGAAACTAATGACCGAAAAGCTTGGCGACAGAATCCAGATCGTCGGGGACGACCTGTTCGTCACCAACACCAAGATCCTCAAAGAAGGGATCGAGAAAGGGATAGCCAACGCCATCCTGATCAAGGTCAACCAGATCGGTACCCTTACCGAAACCCTCGAAGCGATCGAGATGGCCAAGCGTGCCGGTTATACCGCCGTCGTCTCCCACCGCTCAGGAGAAACCGAGGACACCACCATCGCCGATCTGGCGGTTGCAACCAACGCCGGCCAGATTAAAACCGGTTCGCTTTGCCGAACCGACCGTATCTGCAAATACAACCAGTTGCTTCGAATCGAGGATGAACTGGATGACACTGCTGTATTCGGCGGCAAGGAAGTCTTCTACAACCTGCATTAAGACTTGTCCAGTCTATTGAACCGATAAAAAATAATCCCCGGACATTGCCATGACCGGGGATTATTTTTTATTCAATACTTGCCGGGGTCGCGAACTAGTAGAAACAAGTTTCCATGTTGTATCCTGAAAAAATAGTTCAAGAGAAGCTGGCTGACCACCATCATTGGCGCCAGAAGATTCATTACATCCTGAAACTTGAAACTCTCAATGTCACTGAGCCGTCATTGAGCCAGTCGTTTTGCCTCAAGATATGTTCAACGAATTCCTTGGATCGCTTGAAAGCGGGGGCCGGGTCTGCGGAAAGGGAAAGAAGATGAGTGAACTGCTTAATGACTACACTTGCTGCTTTTCTCAACAGGATCACATATTTTCTGGCCCGTCGAATCAACAACCCATAAGGTAAATGTCGCTTCCTTGCTGAAACCATCACTTTCACCACTCTCGATCTTGATACCCTGTATGGCCAGGGCATTGGCAGCGCAAAAAGATAGCCGGGAGTCTCTTTTGAAATAATGGGCAAGCCGGTCACAAATTCCTAGTTGTTATTGTCATACTGATATTTATCGGTAATATCTGCTGCTGAGGTAGCAAGCTATCCTTAATGGCAAACCTCAATCTATTAATGATCTTTTCCCGCCCCGAATTAATATCGTCATCTACCAGTTTGACCAAAGCACGTAGATCATTTTCTAAATCCTGCAAAAGAGCCTCGCTGTTTATACGATTTCGGGGCAAGGTAACCGTAAAAATGGCAACTATTTTTTTTTGTTTCCATTTTTCGGCGATTATAAGGGATACCTAGCAAAATCTTCTGCAGATAGGGAGTGAGGGATATTGCAAATGCGTCCTTGCCGAATATAGACACGACTGGTTATCAAAAGGCCTATAATAAGAGACAGCAGACTTGGCCGGTAACATATGAAAATGACAGCTTTTACCTGCAAAGGCCACCTTAAAGACGATAGCATCGGATACATTCCACACCCTCAAGATTGGCACTGAAGTCCCCTGCAAAGGGTTCCCAGTCAATTGTAGCTGCCCTTTGCACACGTTCACTATTAATACAGAAATCGATAGGATATTCATTTTCAGAGGGGTAAAACACTTAACAATAGAGACCCACTAATTGACAGATTGTAAAAAAACTCCTCCAGCTGCCAATTAAAAATCTTTACTCATAAAATCTCAAGCGTTTGATATTATAAAAGTAATCTTTAAATCTTGAAAAACTTACGACCCTAAAATTTTCTAGGATGGTCACAACAACTATTGTCAAACTTACTTATGCAAATCGAGAAGAAGGACATAAAAAAGGGCCTGAATTTTATCGCAGGCCCCTTTTACCCTTTCAATAATCAATCTACCGGGAAAAGCAGGTAACTACTGCCTTTCCTTTCCCGCTTCAACTTTTCACTGTCAGCCATTTCTTTGAGCAGCACCTGTAGTTGTTTTTTTCCGACATCAGCAAAGCTCTCATAAATTTCAGACTGTTTCATGCCGGGCAAATTTTTTACCGCAGCAAGAATTTCATCCTCAAGGCTGAATGATTCATCATCAACCGGTTCCGCCTTGCTTGTCATTTTCTCAACTTCCGGCGTCACGATCGGAGGATCGGCCGCCTCTTCCTTTGTTTGTTCAGGTTCAGCCACGGGTTCCTGCGCTGCCTCTTTCACTGGTTCTGCTACAGGAGAAGCCGCTGTTTCCGCTTCCTGCTCAGCACGAATCTCCTGCTCGATCGCCATCATTTTCTGATAAAAATAGAACCCAGCCCCCGCCAGCAACAACAATGCAATGAACCAGAACATTTACACCTCCTCAGACGTTTCTTGGTTATCGGCATGGAACCAGCGGTCGAACCAGGTTCGATGGTCCTTTTCCGCCAGTATCTTAAGATCGTTCGGTCCAAGCCAGACACCTCCGCAACCGGGACAGCGGTCAAGGGGAACATCCCGAAAGGTCATCGGCTCAATCTTTTCTCCGCACTTCGGACAACGCCCTTTGGCACAGTTTCTTGCCAAGGTTTCCTCGGCATCGTGCTTCATATTATCGATTATTTCCTGTTCCTTCTTGTGGAAATATTCGTTTTCCAATGCTTTTTTCCGTTCATCCCAGGCGTTTGTCATAACAGCCTCCTTGGTTAGTGGTTGGCTACACTTAAATTATAACCAAGACTGCCTGTCGAGCAATAGAGGTACCACAAAAAGCTCAGTTCTAACAATAAGTTCTCAACCGATACTGGCCAAATCCGTAGGCGGCTCCTTTTCCGACATTGAACAAACTGCCAAGCCGCAAGATCCAAAGGATCTCCTCGAGGCCTTCCGCCGTGAGGCATATCCTCCCCATCAAACCACCCAGGTCCTGTGACTTTTCCGGCCCATGCAAAGTCCGCCAGTCATGCCATTGCAAACTGTTTTCTGCCTCGCGCGCAGCATCGGCAATCGCTTGCCAAAAACGTGGTTCTTTGATGATTTCCACATCGGCATGACTGGTCAACAGTGCTGAAACCCTGCGCAAAAGAAACGGAAACAGCTCCTTGAAATCGGCGCGGAAAAGTGGCTTCCCTTTTTTCAGCAGGCGCATCGGACTAACAATCTCCAGAGCGAGCCATTCCTCAACAGCTGGCTGTCTCTCCAGCCACCAATGCAGCTCGCTAACCGGTGGTGTGATCGACACTTTGCACCCTTCACTCCAGAGCATCGCACGCACACCGCTGGCATCCTCCGATTCCACACCCTCGAGTTGGAAGCGCCCGCTACCGTAATAAAGTCCCTGCTGACCCAGCATCTCCCACAAAGAGACAAAAGCGTTAACCGCCTGTACCGCCTGCCCAACGAACAAAACCGGCAGAACAATCCTTTGCTGCGCTTCAATATGGCCGCAGATATCTAAATTGGGTTGCAGCACAAAGGCTGGGGCGGGCTTTTGGGCGATCCGACGCACCTGAGGGTCTTGTGAAACCGGCGGCTGAAGAAGGTTTTTTAATAGTGCAATATCCTCACCGCCCCAACCTTCGAGGGTTTTCAGCGCCTGAAGTAGCTCGCGCCGCAACTGCAGCAATGCTGCTTGCGGCAAATCAAACGTATCTTTCAGCTGCAGATGAAAATATAATTTGACGTATTCGACCTGCTGAAGTTCTTCAGGGATCGGGGCAAGATAGGACATGACAGCTCCGATGACGTTGCACCACAAGCAAGTTTCTGTTATAGGTTAGCGCCTTGTATCCTAAAGCAAGCTGAAAGGGAGAACAACTGAATGTTTCAGTTCACACTGCTCAAGGAAGACCCGAAAAGCCGCGCCCGCCGCGGACGACTGGATACCCCGCACGGCATCATCGAAACACCGATCTTCATGCCGGTCGGTACGCACGGCGCCTTAAAAGCAATGACTCCGGCCCAGGTCGAGGAGACAGAGGCCCAAATCATCCTCTCCAACACCTACCACCTGCACCTGAAACCGGGGGAAGGCTTGGTGAAAAAAGCAGGCGGGCTGCATAAATTCATGAACTGGAACAAGCCGATTCTGACCGACAGTGGCGGTTTTCAGGTCTTTTCCTTGCCGAAAAAAAGGATCGGCGAAGACGGTGTTCACTTCCGTCACGAGTTTACTGGCGAGGAGATCTTCCTCGGCCCAAAGGAGGCGATGCAAATCGAGAACGATCTCGGCGCAGATATTATCATGGTCTTCGACGAGTGTATTCCCTACCCGGCTACACACGATTACTCGGCCAAATCGATCAAGAAGACCCTGCGCTGGGCTGAACAATGCTTAAAGCATCACAACCGCGAAGACCAGGCGCTGTTCGGAATCGTCCAGGGGAGCGTTTATGAAGATCTGCGCCGCGAGTGCGCAACAGAGCTGACGGCGATGGACTTTCCCGGTTACGCAATAGGCGGCGTCAGCGTCGGGGAAGGGTTGGAACTGCTGAAGAAGGTCGTCGATTTCACCGAGCCACACATGCCGAAACACAAACCGCGCTACCTGATGGGCGTCGGTCTGCCGGAGGATATCCTCGAATCGATCGAACGCGGTATGGACATGTTCGACTGCGTCATCCCGACCCGTTATGCGCGCAGCGCCACCCTGTTCACCAGACGGGGCAAGATCCGCCTGACCAACAAGAATTTCCGCCGGGACTTCTACCCGGTCGATCCTTCCTGCGACTGCTATTGCTGTCGTAACTTCACTCGCGCCTATCTACACCATTTGTACAACTCCAACGAGATTCTCTCTGCAACGCTGGCGGCGATCCACAACGTGCGTTTTTACCTGAACATGGTCGCCGATGCACGGGCTGCGATCGAAGTGGGTGAGTATCCGGTGTTTAAAAACGAATTCCTGGCGGAGTACTGTTCCGGCAATCAACCGCAAAAAAAGAAGAAGAAATAAGAAAAGGGGCCGTTATCCGACCCCTTTCCCGTTCGCAACCATCCGGCAACCGTTAAGGTGCGTACTCTATTTTCGATTTCTGCTCGGTTCCACATTCTTTACAGTTAAAAACCCGCGTGTCGTGCCACCAGGGTTCTGCCCCCCAATAGTTTTCGTTGGCTATACAATTGACATGCTCGACAGCATTAAAGTTTTTGACCTCGTTACATTCCTGACAATAAAGCCAGAGCTTGCCGTCGGCACCCGCCTGCAGGAACTCTCCCGGATTTGACATCCCTAAACCTTTCTACTTACTTGAAATATTCGCGGTTTTCCCTTCGGCTCGCAACCGCTTGACAGCGCGACCGGCGATTCCCCAACTGTTAGTTTCGACCTCTTTGATCAAAACATGGGTCGAAGCCGGGTTTTTGTCGAGTACCTTGACCATCAGATCGGTAATTCCCTCGATCAATTGCGCTTTCTGCTCGTTGGTTGCACCTTTAGTGATATTAATCTGGACATAAGGCATGCTCATTCTCCTTTAAATTCATGGAATTTATACAATTACTCATTATCGCCATGCGGCGGCGGCAATGCAACCTGTATCGCAGAATTATTCTTCAACTGGGCAAGAAGCTGCCGCAAACTCGTATAGGTTTCATCGCTCATAGACTGATCACGATAGATTGCCCCTCCGTAAAGCTCGGCAAATTCTTGACAGCGGGGGTCATTGCTGCACTTCGCCAACTGAAAGAGCCCCAGGTCGGCCGGCAAATCACCGACACCAGCTGCCTGTGCCAGGAAAGACCGATAGCTGCACAGCAACCTTTCGTGACGCGACTTCTTTCGCGCCCAGAACCACCACCCCGCCAGCGGTAGCAGAATCGGTAGTCCCCACAAAAGGGAAAGCAAAGAGCGCGATTCGAATTTTTTCAGTGCACGGACCTTACCCACCATATCTCGCATCAGGCTGAACTGCTGACGCAAATCATAGTTCAGCACCAAACGGCTCCAATTGTGCTGAATGGCATCGGTTAGCGCTTTGAACGACACGATACTGAGTCCGCTTCTCGCGACCAGCGCATCATCGGCGTTAATGGCCAGTCGGCTCGGATCGATCCGCCGCCAAATCCCATTATCATCGAGCGCCTCGACCCAGACATGCGCAGCATCTTCACCAACCAAATAATAGCCACCCAACCGGTTATACTCCCCCCCCAAGTAACCGCCGACCAAACGGGACGGCACCCCGGCCAAACGCAGCAATACAGCATAGGAAGAGGCGAAATATTCGCAATACCCACGATGACTTTCGAACAGGAAAGTTTCCACCGGATGTTCTGTTTTCGGCAACTGGGAGGTCGAGTAGCTGAGTTGTTGCTGGAGAAAAAACTGATCAAGAAGGTCCAGTTTTTCACTGTAGGTTTTTCCCCGCCTGACGCCATCGGCAACATCATGCAGCCGCCCGCTGAAACGCTCCGGCAAAGCGAGGTATTCAACCACCGCTCCCACCTGTTTGCTACGGGCTGAAGATTGCGACTGAACCCTGTAGCTGAGTTCTCTTGACGCGTCACGAACTCTGGAAACCCCATCCGGAGCGTTTTGGTGCCGAACCTGATTGATGTAGAGAGACCGATCAAGAGTCACCAGGTAGCGATCCGCTTTCGGTTCTGAGTAGATGACCAGGTCGATTCTTTCCTTCGTATCGGCCAACAGTTTTTCATTGGCAATTACCGGATCACGCTTCCAGACCTTGCCCTCCACTCGATTCAATACAACTCCTCGCCAATAGAGGACTTCGGCAGGCAGTTCCCGGACCTCAGCGCGAAAAGCGATCTGCGTGCTATGAGCCAGCTCGGCCACCGAACCGGGTTGCACTTGGTCAGTCATGCCGACCATTGCCGATGGTTTGGGGTTGAGGAAGTTCCACAACGGTGTTTGCGTGCGCGGCAGAATTACGAACAGAACCAACATCAATGCCAGTGAACCTGCCGGAAGCAAAGCCATCGTTTTCAGCAGCACCAGCCATTGGCCGCGGCCGAAGCGGATCTGTGGATCGGTGACGTAGAAACTGAGCAGCACCAGACCACTGGTCACCAGCAGGATGAGCAGAATCAGGTAGAAAAGATACGCCAGATCGAGAGTCAGCATCGACGAGGCGGCAAGAATGATGGTCGCCAGCAGAAATAGTTGCAGCAGGTGACGAGCCGACTTATCACTCGCCAAACGCACGCTCAGCAACAGACACAGCAGACTGATCAACGGAGTGGCGAGATTGGCGATGGTCGCCTGCGAGATGAACAGCAGGAAAAAACCGATCGAAAGCACCGTCGCCAGGCGGTTGCTGAGCAAATAGCGACCGCAACGATCGCCACTGATGCCAAGGACAAAACCGAGGCCGATCAGCACCAGCACCCAGGTGTCAAGGAAGGGAATCAGTGACAGAACCCCGATCAGCGCCGACAGGTAGCCGAGTAGCTGCAATATCCGTTCAACGCCGACCATAGAGAGCCAATTCAGTGAGGAGTTTTAACCGCTGATTCCTGCCCCCAGCGGGCGGTATCAGCAGGTCGGTCATCTGCAAACCTACAGCCTGCTGTTGCGAGATCAACCGATTGATCAGAAAGGCACACTGTCCCAGACGCTGTTCGAGCGGCCCGGTAAAATCCTCCAGGTTCAGCAGTAATGATGGTGCGCCGAGCCGCGTCTGTCGCTTAACGATGTATTCATTTTGGCGTGCGGAAAGCTTCCAGTGGATCGATTTCAGCGGATCACTCGGCCGGTAACTGTCAACACTCCGCAGCTCGCCATCGATCCCCGGTTGTGGCATTTCCCGGCGGCGAGACTGCTGGCTGGCTGTTCCGCCGCTGGGTAGCTCAGCGGCAAGCGGCTTCGGGAAAACCAGCAGTTGCTGCTCAATAAAAATACAGCGGGAACGAACAAAAAAGTTGATCGGAAAACAGGAGCGGACCCAAATCTCCGGCAATGGTTGATACCCGCGCTCTGACAACGTCAGCGACAATGGCTGCCGCTGGCAGTGCCTGCTGGGTAACAAGGGGAAAAGAGTTGCCCCGCTACCGATTTCTACGCTGATCAGAAAAGCAGGCAACCAACGCCGCCGATTTTCCAGTTCGAGCTCAACCCGTCCCGAAAGGTTGGCAAACAGATCATCTAAAGGAATAACTTTGACCGCCAGGCGCTGGAGGTTCTGCTGCCCGAGCAGTCCGGAAATCGCCATAAATCCAAGCAGCGCCGACACCATCAAGTAAAGCAGGTTGTTGCCGGTATTTACCGCCGCAAAGCCGAGCAGCAGAGTTACGGCGATGTAAACAACGCCGGCTCTGGTCAGTTTCAGGCCATAGGTACGGGAATTTCTGCGAGCAGCGATTTGAACACCTCTTCTTTACGCACGGTTTGAAACTCGGGCCGCAAGATCAAACGATGGGCAGTCACCGGTACGGCAATCCGCTGCACATCTTCGGGAACCACATAATCACGCCCTTCCAGATACGCCTCGACCCGCGCTGCGGACGCTAGGCTGAGACCACCTCGGGTTGAAATGCCGGAAAAGACCTGCGGGTGAGAACGACTGCTCTCGATTAAAGCGTGGATATACTCAGTCACAAGATCGCCGAGTTGAATATTGTCGCGGATAAAGCACTTGGTTTCGAGAATCTTGTCCCGCGCCAACAACGGCTTGATCGTTGCCAGATCGTCACGCACGCTGCCGCGCTGAATAATCTGTTTTTCCAGCTCCGGCGGTGGATAACCGATACCAGTGGTAATCAGAAAACGATCGAGTTGCGATTCCGGCAGAGGGAAGGTGCCGACCTGTTCAGCCGGGTTCTGCGTGGCTATCACCAGAAAGGGTTCCGGCAACTCGTAGGTCACCCCCTCCACCGTGACCCGCCGTTCTTCCATCGCCTCAAGCATGGCACTTTGGGTTTTCGGCATCGCCCGGTTGACCTCGTCAACCAACACCAGATTGTTGAAGACCGGCCCCTTGATGAAGTGAAACTGGTTGTTCTGACGATCGAAAATCGATAGACCGGTAATATCGGAAGGCAATAGATCACTGGTACACTGAATACGTCCGAAATCGAGGTCGAGAATCCCAGAGAGAGCCAGTGCGAGGCTGGTTTTTCCCAATCCGGGGATATCTTCCAGCAGAATATGCCCACCGGAAAGCAGACTGACGATCGCCAATCGAATTGCCCGGACTTTTCCCTGCAGATATTTGCCGGATAGGGTTTCGATAACGTCGAGTATTTGCTTGCGTTGATAGAATTCCATCGGAGTCTCCACTGAAGTCACTTGCAAGCGATTATAAATGATCGTTGCGTGGATATTCTAGCGGTGCACAAAAAAAGGCTCCGCAGTTTCCTACGGAGCCTTGTATCGCTAAACTGTCAAGCGATTTTAGAGCTTAGCAACGTTGCTAGCCTGAGGGCCCTTCTGGCCATCAACAACGTCGAAGCTGACGCGTTGGCCTTCAGCCAGGGATTTGAATCCATCACCGCTGATCGCTGAGAAGTGGACGAAAACGTCAGGACCATTGTCCTGCTCGATGAAGCCAAAACCCTTAGAATCGTTGAACCACTTGACGGTACCTTCTGCCATCTTCTTTTCTCCTTACTTGCTCCCACCATGGGATTGTGTTGTGGCGCAGACTTTCTGCAACCCATCTAAAAAACCGCCCAGTCCTTATGGTCTGTGCGGCTTCTTTTCTGACTTGTCAGTATAAAATCTACACAAACTGAATCTGAGACAATAAAACGCTAGCACGGTCTATTCGCAAAAGCAAGCCATAACAGAATATTTTGAGTTTTTTTCAAAACGGCATTCCACTCAATCATTTCGGATAGTTACCAAACGGACGGCAAAAAAAACGGCTATCCAAACAAAAAAACAACGATTTATTCAGGCTAAAATGGATTATTTCTACGATACTTCGGGCATTGTCACGCGCTGTATTCAATCAAAGGCAACGACAAAACTGCCCGGATAACCACTACCAGAGAAGTCCAAGACAGCCTGCTCCGCGCGCTCCAGAGAACGATAATCACCCACCCGGACTCGATACATCTGCCGTCCGTTTACCAAGGCCGTCTGAACATCAGCTTTGCCATAACTGTTCCGCAGCTGAGCGGCCAGCCGGTAAGCATTGTCGCGCACCGAAAAAGCACCGACCTGCACCGCAAAGCTGCCGGCATCGTAACTGGTCGGCGGTCGGTAACTGATCGTCCCGCGATCGGTCTCTTTGTAACCAAGCGCCTGTACCTGCACCGGCGCGGTACCGGCATCAGTTATCCCTAACTTATCTGCGGCGGCATAAGAGAGATCGATGATCCGCCCAGCGACAAAAGGGCCTCGATCGTTAACCCGCACAATGATTGAGCGACCGTTCTGCAGGCGAGTGACACGCACGTAGACTCCAAGCGGCAGAGTTTTGTGTGCTGCGGTCATGGCGTACATGTCATAGATTTCTCCGTTGCTGGTCTTGCGGCCATGGAATTTATCACCGTACCAACTGGCTATGCCACGCTGACTGAACCCCTGATGGTCGCGCAACGGATCGTAGCGCTGTCCATCGACCTCGTAAGGTTTCTCCCATCCTTTCAACTCGCGGGTTTCCCGAGTTTCGATGACGCGCGTGGTGTGCCCGCCGCCACAGCTGCTCAGCACCAGCACCAGCAGCAACAGGGCACAACAGTAAAAAAAACGAGACAACATACGAAAACAGATCTACTTCGGTTCTTCAATCTCTGACATTGCCCGGAAACGCTGGTAGCGCTGTTCGATCAACTCTTCGGGGGACATAGCCTCCAGCTCGGCAAGATGCTTGAGCAGATATTCCTTGAGGGTCGTCGCGGCCTGGTGATGATCCTGATGGGCACCGCCGAGCGGCTCCGGCACAACATCATCGATTACGGTGCCAAGGCTGTCGACATCCTGTGCCGTCAGCTTCAGCGCCTCTGCAGCCTGCGGCCCTTTGGCGCCGTCGCTCCAGAGAATGGCGGCACAGCCCTCGGGAGAGATGACCGCATAAACCGAATATTGCATCATCAGCACCCGGTTACCGACGGCAATCGCCAGCGCACCACCGGAACCACCTTCCCCAGTCACGGTAACGATGATCGGCACTTTCAGCATCGCCATCTCGCGCAAATTGCGGGCGATAGCCTCGGCCTGTCCGCGCTCCTCTGCACCGATTCCGGGGAACGCTCCAGGAGTGTCGACAAAGGTGAAGATCGGCAACCCGAACTGATCGGCCATCTGCATCACCCGCAGGGCCTTGCGATAACCTTCCGGGTTCGGCATACCGAAATTCCGATGCACCTTCTCCTTGGTGTTGCGCCCTTTCTGATGACCGATGACGCAGCAAGGCTTGCCGTCGAGCCGCGCAAAGCCGCAGACCAACGCTGGATCGTCACGGAAGTTCCGATCGCCATGCACTTCAAAAAAATCGGTGAAAACATGTTCGATGTAATCGAGAGTGTAAGGACGGTTGGCATGCCGGGCCAACTGAGTACGCTGCCAGCGACTCAGCTTGGAGTAGATCTCCAGCTTCAATTTTTCCGCTTTCTTTTCCAATTTCTGGATATCGGAGGAAAAATCGACGCTGTCGGTCGAATAATCGCGCAATTCACCGATCTTAGTTTCGAGTTCGGCGATCGGCTTTTCAAAATCGAGATATTGATTCATTATTTTACTCCCTGTCCATCAGCGGACATTGACATTCGGCAAAGGCCGAAAACTATTCAAACTTCATAACGTTGTAGCCGAACAACTGTTCAGCGTCGGCCATCGCTTCATCCGAGGCAGCCATCTTCAAGCTTTCCGGCAGACAGATGGTAGTTTCGCTACGATTCGGGATCACCACGTGCAACTTGACCTTACACGCTCCCCGATACTTCTGCATGATCCCCTTCAGCTGCCGTAACTGCATTTCATCGAGTCCGGGAGTAGTCAACCGAATATGGATACATTCGGTCATCGTCTCCTTGACGTCGCTCAGCAACTGCACTTCGTTGGCGAGCATTTTACAGGATTCCTCACCAACATCAAGTTCACCGCTAACCAACAGCGGATCCTCCCCCTTAAGCAGCTCCATCGAAGCGGCATAGGTTTCCGGAAAAACCACCATTTCGACTGAACCGCTCAGATCCTCCAGGGTGACAAACGCCATCCGTTCGCCCTTCTTGGTCATCAGTTCCTTGATTCCGGAGACGATCCCGGCAACCCGCACTTGTTCCTTATCACTACGCTCGACCAACGCCGCCGTTTCACAGGTGGCAAAACGCTTGATCGACTCGCTGTAACGGTCCAACGGGTGACCGGTAACGTAGAAGCCTAGAGCCTCCTTCTCATAACCGAGCAGGGTCTTTTCATCCCACTCCTCAACATCGGGCAATTCGCCATAGCCGTTGCCGCCGGTCGAAACGATCTCGTTGCTGCCGAACAGCGAGTCCTGTCCCGATTCGCGTTCCCTCTGCAAACGCTGACCGATCTCCATCGCTTCTTCCAGAGCCGCCATAAACTGGGCGCGTTTACCACCCAGAGAATCGAAGGCCCCGCATTTGATCAGCGCCTCACCGACCTTCTTATTGACTTTGCGCAGGTCGACCCGCTCACAAAAATCCTGCAACGAACTGAAAGGCTTATTCTTTTTCACCTCAAGGATCGAATCGAGAGCTGAAGCACCGACCCCTTTGACCGCACCGAGTCCGAAGCGCATCGACTCGGCGTCCACGGTAAAAGAGCGGTCGGAAGCGTTGATGTCGGGGGGATGCACCTCGATCCCCATTGCCCGCACATCGGCGACATTCTTGATGACCTTGTCGGTATTCTCCATATCCTCGGTCAGCAGCGCCGCCATAAACTCGACCGGGTAGTGGGTCTTCAGGTAGGCGGTGTGGTAGGAAACCAGGGCATAGGCTGCCGAGTGCGACTTGTTGAAGCCGTAGGCGGCGAATTTTTCCATCAGATCGAAAACTGCCTCAGATTTCTTCAGATCGAGCTGGTTCTCCTTGGCGCCGTCGAGGAAGATTTTCTTCTGTTTGGCCATCTCCTCTGGCTTTTTCTTACCCATCGCTCGGCGCAGCAGGTCAGCACCACCGAGGCTGTACCCACCAAGCACCTGGGCGATCAGCATGACCTGCTCCTGGTAGACGATAACTCCGTAGGTATCTTTCAGGATCGGCTCGAGCTGCGGGAAGTCGTATTTGAACTCTTCCTGGCCATGCTTCCGTTTGATGAAGGAATCGACCATCCCCGAACCAAGTGGCCCCGGGCGGTAGAGGGCGACCATCGCAATCAGGTCTTCGAAGCAGCTCGGTTTGAGTTTGACCAGGTACTCCTTCATTCCCGAGGATTCGAGCTGAAAGACACCGGTGGTCTCGCCACGGGAGAGCAGCTCGTAAGTCTTCTTATCGTCATCCCGCACCATCTTAAGATCGAAATTCGGGTCCTTCCCCTCGCGGATCAACCGCACCGCGTTCTCGATAACGGTCAGGGTTTTCAGGCCCAAAAAGTCGAACTTGACCAGACCAATCTTCTCGACATAGCTCATCGGGTACTGGGTAACCTGGCCGCCCGACTTGGGATCGACATAGAGCGGCAGGTATTCCGACAGCGGCTTCGGCGTAACAACCACCCCGGCCGCGTGGGTCGATGCATGACGGGTCAACCCCTCAAGCGCCAAGGCAATCTTTACCAGTTCACCGACCTTCTTATCCTTTTCAATCAGCTCCTTGAGCTTCGGCTCCTGCTCGATCGCCTGTTTCAGGGTGATACCGAGCACACCAGGAACCAACTTGGCTATCTTGTCGACTTCGCCGTAGGGGATATTCAACGCCCGACCAACATCGCGCAGCACCCCTTTGGCCAGCATGGTACCGAAGGTAATGATCTGGGCTACGTTCTCATGGCCGTAGCGATCCCGCACATAGTCGATCACCCGCTCACGGCCATAGATACAGAAGTCGACGTCGATATCCGGCATCGAGATCCGTTCCGGATTGAGGAACCGTTCGAACAGCAGGTTATAGGGGATCGGGTCGATATCGGTGATGCGGATGGCGAAGGCAACCAACGAGCCTGCTGCCGAGCCACGGCCGGGTCCGACCGGGATGTCGTGATCCTTACCCCAGTTGATGAAATCTGCAACGATCAGGAAATAGCCGGGAAAACCCATACTTTTGATACAGGCCAGTTCTTCGGCCAAACGGTCGCGGTAAATTTGTACGTCCCCCTCAGTCAGTTCCCGCAACTTGCGTATCTCGTCGAGTCGTTCATCCAAACCGGCCCAGCTCTGTTCTTCGAGTACTTCGTCAAGGCTCTTGTCAGCCGGTTTTTCGTACTGAGGGAAGTGGTAGGTATTGAAGTCGAGTTCCAGGTTACAACGCTCGGCGATCCTGACGGTGTTGGCAGTCGCTTCCGGATAGCCCTTGAACAACTCGATCATCTCGTCCGGCGTCTTGACATAAAACTCGTCGTTGCAGAACCGCATCCGGTTCGGATCGTCCATCGTCTTGCCAGTCTGAATACAGAGCAGCACTTCGTGAGCGAAAGCGTCCTCTTTGAGCAGATAGTGACAATCGTTGGTCGCCACCAGCGGCAGGTTGAGTTCTTCGGCGATCGCCACCAGCCCCTTGTTCGCTTTGGCCTGCTCCGGCAGGTAGTTCTCCTGCAGTTCCAGATAGAAACGATTGTCGTCAAAAATCTGCGCCATCACCCGCGCCCGTTCCAACGCTTCGTCCGGCTGGTTCAGGTTGATCAGGGTCGGCAGCTCGCCCCCCAAACAAGCCGACAGGGCGATCAATCCCTCGTTATGTTTTTCCAGAATTTCCCAGTCGATGCGCGGTTTATAGTAGAAGCCTTCTCGGTAGGCCATCGAAATCAGGCGGCAGATATTCTGATAACCGGCCAGATTCATGCAAAGCAGCACCAAGTGGTAGGACGCCTCAGAGGACCCACGGGCGTTGCCTTTAGTGAACCTTGAGCCGGGGGCGACATAGACTTCGCAGCCGACAATCGGCTTGATACCGGCTGCCATCGCCTTGTTGTAGAACTCGACCGCACCGAACATGTTGCCATGATCGGTCACGGCGACCGCTGGCATTTTATATTCCTTGGCCCGGGCGACCAGTTCATCCAGCTTGATCGCCCCATCGAGGAGGCTGTATTGACTGTGCAGATGCAAATGAACGAATTCGGCGTGTTCCATAAATCCAGCAGAAAATCGGGGCTAAAAAATGAGAAAAACCGATCATCCGTAAGGCACTGATCGGTCGTAAAATTATCGGGCAAATCTACCACCGTTACAAACATATGGTCAACCGAAACCAGCCTTTTCCCGAGCAAGATTTTCGTATTTCTCCGCCGATAATTTTTACCGACTGAAAATCGATCAGTAAACCGCTATACTGGGCAGGAAAAGTTCCACTTAATCATTCACCCGGACAGGATCGGCAGATGACCGCAGAAGAGATTATCAAAAGTGTCAGCCGATTAGTTTCCCTCCCCGATGCTGTCATGCGCGCAAGTCATCTGCTCGACTCTCCTGACACCAACATTGCAGATATTGGTGAAGTGATTGCTCATGACCCGGCCCTTTCGGCCCGCTTGCTGAAACTGGTCAACAGTGCCTTTTATCATTTTCCCGGTCAGATCGGCACCCTCTCCCGGGCGATCACCCTGATCGGCTTTGATGAACTGCGCTCCCTGCTGGTCGCATCCGCATCTGCGCAATGCTTCAACCAGCTCGCTCCGGAATCGATCGACATGAACAGCTTCTGGAAACGCAGTGTTTACTGTGGGCTGGTTGCGCAAAAGCTGGCCTCGTTGCTGCAGGATAATAACGGAGAATCGATGTTCCTGACCGGCCTGTTGCATGACATCGGCCATTTGATCCTGCTGACAAGCCTGCCGGAACAAAGTCAAAAAATAGTTGAACGGGCCGGAAAAACAGGACAACGTATGGCGGAGATAGAAACCGAACTGCTTGGTTTCAACGCCCCTCAACTGGGAGCGTTGCTACTCGAGAACTGGCAGCTGCCGAAAAAACTGTGGGAACCGGTCGGTTGCCAACTACAGCCGGAAAACGCAACCGAGTACCCACAGCAGAGCAAGTTATTACATCTCGCCCTCGCCATCACCGATTGCGTTGAGCCGGAGCTGAAAACCGAAAAAAAAACACCCCTGGAAGGTTTGCGGCGGGTATCTTTCCAAGATTTCGATCTGACCATCGAACAACTGGAGATGCTCGCCATCGACGCCAGCTTGGAAAGCTTCGAGGTGCTGTCGATCATCAATCCGCAGGTGACGATGATTTTCTGATTTTCTTCTTAGCGAAATCTACTTGCCTCTTTTAAGTTCCTTGAACATTTTCAACCGATAATAAGCTTCCCGCTCCCGCTCGGCCAGGTAATGGGAAATCTCGCGGATTTCCGCGTGCAGTCCCGGCAAGATCCTTTCTTCCAGCACCCGGATGCGCCGGGTGATCCGCAGCAGCTCTTCACCGAGTCGACGGAACATTCCCTCGTAGCGGGCCATGGCCAACATCTCTTCAATGATGGTTTCAAACAGCTGCAGCGCCTCGTCCAGATGAGCGCTGGCAGCTGGATAATCGTAATCCCGCTCTTCGAGCGAGCGGCTGGCCGACTCGGCCTGCTGCAAATCCCGATAACGCAGGCCGAGGATGTTCATATCGACCAACTTCACCCCTAGGTGCCGCTGGCTGATCAGGGCCAGCGATGCGATGTAGTCCTCTCCTTCCAGGCCTAGACTGGTCTGCAGTTCGACAATGCCCTTGCTATAGTGGCTGCGGGTTTCTTCTCGCGAAGCGATCAAAGGCCGACCGACCTCGAGAAATTTCTTGATCAGCGCCTGACGCCGCCCTTTGAGGATCCCGGTGCAATTGATCACCGCATGGCGCCGGTCCTTGAGCAGCAGTAGATTGCTTCGAGTTGCCTGAATCATGGCAGTTTCACCCCATACTCGCCGAGCAGCTTCAGACCGATATCGAGGGTCTGGTTGATATCGCGCCGCTCGTTGCCCTGATGGACAAAGCTCCGTTCGAAGTTATCTGCCATCTCAAGGATTTTCTGATCCTCCTCTAACAACCCATCCTTGCCGACCACCGCCTCCAGTTTCCGCAGATCGCGCCCTTTGGCATAATACTGATAAAGCAGGTTGGCGATCTGTCGGTGATCGGCGCGGGTCTGCCCTTCACCGATGCCGTGCTGCATCAACCGGGATAGACAGGGCAATACATCAATCGGTGGAAACAGCTCTTTTTGCTGCATTTCACGCGACAACACGATCTGCCCCTCGGTGATGTAGCCGGTCAGATCGGGGATCGGATGGGTGATATCGTCCTCCGGCATGGTCAACACCGGCAACAGGGTGACCGAACCTTTTCTATCCCGCAGCCTCCCGGCCCGTTCGTAAAGGGACGCCAGATCGGAATACATGTAGCCCGGATAACCGCGTCTCCCCGGCAGCTCTTCGCGGGCGGTGGAAATCTCGCGCAAGGCGTCGCAGTAATTGGTCATGTCGGAGACCAGCACCAATACATCCATCTGATGATTAAAGGCCAGATCCTCGGCTACCGTCAGTCCCAGCCGCGGCGCCTGCAGCCGCTCCACCACCGGCTCACCGGCAAGGTTGAAAAAGGCGACGAAACGGCTGGACATCTCTTCCAACGTGCGCCGGTAAAAATCGTATTCGTGGTAGGTCAGACCGAGGGCGACAAACACTACGACGAACTCGCCCGCCCCTGGCAAACGGGCTTGGGCGAGAATCTGTGCCACCAGTTCCTGAGCCGGCAACCCGGCGCAGGAGAAGATTGGCAGTTTCTGCCCCTTGATCAGACTGTTCAGCCCGTCGATGGCGGAGATGCCGGTCTCAATCATCTCGCGCGGGTATTCCCTGCTGACCGGATTGATCGGCGCGCCGGAAATTGCTCCCCAACGCTCAGGAATAAACATCGGCGCGCCATCGATCGGCCGAAACGACCCATTAAAGATTCGCCCCAAACAGTGCCGAGACAGGGGCGCCCGCTTGACGATATCGTGAAAAGTAACACTGGTCTGCTCTAGATCGAGTCCATAGGTTTCACCGAACACCTGAATCAACACCTGTTCGGTGTCGATCTTCAGCACCTCACCCTCCAGCGTCTGACCGTCCGGGGCTAGCAGCGTCACGGTTTCGCCGATGCGGGCTTCGAAAACCCGTTCGACGAACACCAATGGCCCGCGAATGGCACAAATCGATCGGTAACAGTGCTCAGCCAGCCGCATCACCATCTCCCCGCAGAATATCTGCCAGTGCTTCGCCCTCAGCCAATCTTTTCTCGGCTTGGCGGTAGTTATTGATGATCCCGGCGATCCGCTCCAGCGTCTGTTGCGGCGACGAAAAAGCGTCGTCCGAGAAGCTGTTCTGACAGAGGAAATCGCGCCGTACCCGCTCAGCGGTAAACATCAACAACCGATCCCGGTCTTGCAGTCCTTCCATGCCGACCACCTCGACCACCTCACGCAATGATTCCTCCTGCTGCAGAATCGCTCGGCAAGCGGTCTGCAGTTCCGTCCAGCGTGGCTCGACCTGCTGGCGGAAATATTTCGCGGCCCTACTGGCAAAGAGAGAATAGCTCTGCGACCAGTTGATGGCCGGGAAATGTCGACTGTGTGCCAGCACCGTGTCGAGCATATAAAACGCCCCGGCGGCACGCAGACAGGACTGGGTGACTGGTTCGGAGAAATCGGCCCCCGGCGGAGAAACAGCCAGGATCATGCTGAGCGAAC
Organism: Malonomonas rubra; assembly: GCF_003247215.1. Classification (GTDB taxonomy): domain Bacteria; phylum Desulfobacterota; class Desulfuromonadia; order Desulfuromonadales; family Geopsychrobacteraceae; genus Malonomonas; species Malonomonas rubra_A. The sequence continues at coordinate 46,490 of NZ_QKAP01000022.1, forward strand.
CGAGCTTACCCTCGGCGGTTTCGACCACCCCGGCCCGTTCGATGAATTTTGCCAAGCGGGAGCTCAAGTAGGTCGGGTATCCCTCTTCACCGGGGATCTCCTCCAGCGAAGAGGAGATCTCGCGCAATGCCTCGGCCCAACGAGACAGGCTGTCGGCCAGCAGCAGCACATCGTAGCCCATGTCGCGGTAATACTCGGCCATGGTCACCGCGGTAAAAATGGAGGATTCCCGCGCCGCGACCGGCATATTGGAGGTGTTGACGACGACGATGGTCCTTTCCAGCAAAGGCCGTCCGGCAGTGTCCTGCAATTCGCCGAACTCGCTGAGCAGACCGGCCATCTCATTGCCCCGTTCACCGCAGCCGACATAAACCACCACATCAACATCGGCAAACTTGGCGATCGACTGTTCGAGGACCGTCTTGCCGGTGCCGAAGCCGCCAGGGACGACCGCCACGCTCCCCTTCATCATCGGAAACAGAAAATCGATGCAGCGTTGCCCTGTAATCAGCGGCTGTTCAGCCGACCGCTTATGACCTCCGAAGCGGGGATGTCGAACCGACCAGTTCTCCCAGGCGTACTGCTGTTGCCCGCCACGGAAGGTGACCAGTTTAGATTCCAAGCGCAGCGGACCATCGACAATCTGTTCTATTTCACCAGCCTGAGTCGCATAAATCGGATGCCGCAAATGTCCCTCCGAAATACAGCCCAACCGGTCGCCGATGGCCACTGAGTCACCCGGCTGTTTCTCGGCGGCAAAGTGCCATTGCTGCTGCAGGTCGAGCGAAGAGACATCATGGGTTTCCTGGATAAAGTCGCCACTGCGCCGCTGCAACGCGGGCAACGGCCGCTGCAAACCGTCAAATATGCCTCCGAGCAGTCCCGGACCGAGCATCACCGTCAGCGGCGCCCGAGTCCCCTCGGCCGGTTCACCGACACTCAGTCCGTGGGTGTCTTCGAACACCTGCACGGTAGTGGAGTCCTTTTCCAAATGCACCACTTCACCGGAAAGCCGGGCATGACCGATATATACCCGGTCATAAAGCTGCAAACCACGGATATCAACACTAACCGTCGCCCCGGAAATGCTGGTCACGACACCCTTCATATCTGCAACCTCACATGGTAACCGAGCGCCCGCCGGATCATGCGCTGCAGGGCATCTTCTTCACCGATTTGTTCCGGAGCCGGCAGAGTGACCAACAACCCATGCCAGGCTGATTCCAGCTCGGCAAAGCGTTTTTCCCCGATCGCATTGACCAGGCGTTCATCGACCACCAGTACGCTAACATCCCGGTCGGCCATCGCTTCGCGCAATTGATGTTCCGCTTGGGCGAGCGGTATCGTCAGCTGCCGTGAACCGGCCAGACTGAACCCGTAGCGAGCATCTTTCGGGGTCAAAAACAAGACTTCGCTCATCCCTGTACCTCTGCGGCCTGCGGCGTCACCGATGTCTGCTCCTCAAATATGCGCACCCCCTGCTCCCGAGCCGCCAACCAACAGCGCCAGAGATAATCGATCACCACCCCCAGTTGCAGCGGTTCCCGACCGGCCTGTCGTAACCGGTCCGTCAACCCCTGCAACAGATACTCCTCATCCGCATCTTCCAGCGGTAGTTGCCGCTGCCGGGCATACCTCCTCATCAGCGTCAATAAGGCCGCGGCATCCCGCTGCTGCCAGATTTTTTGCAGCAGCCCTGGTTCCAAGCTACCACCTTCCAACAGAGGCGGCGTAACCGGCACTTGCCAGCGCAAATGTTTTCTCAGGGCCTGCAGGTTACGCATGTCGAGCAGGTAAAGCAGAAACCGTTTTACCGCCTGGTCGCGACAGCTTCGACAGGACTGCTGCAGATAGCCGCCGATCAGCTCCTGTTCCAAGCCCCCAGGTCCCTGGCGCAGATAGCGGGTAGGCAATCGATCGAAGAACGGATACTCCTCCGCATACTCCCGCTGCAGACAACGCAGAGCCTCAACCGGCTGTTCCGCGGTTTCGACCACCCTAATCACCTTCTCCTGCAACAGGCTCTGCTGCAACTGGCCACTCAGCGCCTCGCGCTCCCCGGCAGCCAGATAACGCAACGCCATTACCAGCAGGCGCAGTTCGCAATATTCAAAAATCGGCAGAAGCTTGTTGCGTAGTTTGGCGTTCGCCTGCCGATAGACCCAGCGATATTCTGCCATGAGCGCCTGCCGCGGTTCATTGCTGCCAGACTTGCGGAACAACCCGCCGCTGGCCAATTCGGCCCGCCGCGCGCATATCCTGGCGTAAAGATAGTCGTTTGCTGCTCCGGCGTAGGGAACTTCAATCAGCAGGCTCATAGTCCCCCGCGATCCGCCGCAGCTCCACCATCAGTTCCGGCAGTAGTTCCGGCCACAGATGGTGCAAGCGTTTCCCCAGCGTATTCTCGATCTGAATCCTTCCCCCTTCTGTCTGCACGATTAACCCGCCGAAAATCTCATCGCTGATTTCGATTTCGGCCTGCGGGTACAGTTCCGCCACCAAGGGTTGATCGCGCAGGTTCACTTGAATCCTCTGCCAGTGATGATCGGGAATTTCCGACGCCAGCGCCTGGAATAGTTTTGCCCCGCCAGCGGCAGCCATTTTAGAGAGCTGTTGATCCGCCAGTTCGCGCAACCGCTCCGCCAGCGCCGCTTCCGCTTCCAGGCGAAGAAGTTGGGCACGCCGCGCCGCTTCGGCCTGTTTGGCGGTCGTTAACAGCAGCAGTTCCGTTTCCAGTTCGGCATTGACATCGTGCTTTTCCCGCTCCGAGGCTGTTTTCTGTTCGCTCCGCAGCCGCTCTGCTTCGTTCTCAGCGTGCGCCCAGATTTCTCTGGCCCTATCGTCGCCATCGCGTCGTAAGGCCGCTTCCAGTTCAGTTTGTCCCATCGCTTAGAGCACCAGAATCATGACCGCTACGACAAAGCCGAGAATCACCATGGTTTCCGGAATCGCTAGCAGGATGATGATGGTACCGGTCAACTCTGGCTTTTCCGCCAGGGCTCCCGCGCCGGCCGAACCGATCCGCGACTGCGCCCAGCCGGTCGCTATAGCAGGAACACCGACGGCCAGTGCGGCGGCGAACGCAAGCAAAACACTATCCAAATTCTCCATCTTCGACCTCCTGTTTATTTGCTGTGGGTCACGGTTGTCTGATGGTTCTTCTCCAGCGGCTGGTAGCGTCGACCGCCGAATTCGAGAAATTTGCTAAAAAACTCCACGTAATGCAGACGCAGAGCATGCACAGTCGGGGCAAAAACACCGAGGATCAGGTTGAAGAAATGCAGTACCCCGGCGACCAGAAACCCGGCCACCAGATCGCCGGTCATACCACCCAGCTGATTGGCGACCTGGGCCAGAAGTACCGAACAGAGCCCGATCGCCATGATCCGTACGTAGGAAATAATATTGCCGAAGCTCTTCAGCAGTTCCAGCGGCGCCAGTAGGCCGCCGGCGATGATCAACACCGGCAGCAACAGCAGGACTGCTAGCAACAGCGGCCAGGTCAGTTGCCAGGGGAATGGGAACAGAAAACCGACTAACCAGATGCCGCAAAGGCAGATCAGCAACAGGTTGATGAGCTTGACGAACGCTTCCCGACGCAGGTGGCGCTTGAAGTCGTAATGGATGCCGAGCAGCAGACCGAGCAGGATATGCGCGGTGCCGACCGAAATTGCAAAAGTGATCATCGGTACAACTGCCCGACTGCGCTCCTGCCAGATCGGCTGCAAATGAAACAGTTGCTCGCCGAGATTGCCGAACAGTTCCCCATAGAACAGACCGAACAGCACAGCGTAGGCCGCCGACACACCGAGTATCCTGGCAGCATCGACCAGTGTTTCACGCTGTGGGCAGAAGCGGATCACCAACCCGGCAAGTACTCCGAGCAGCAGCCCATAGCCGATATCACCGAGAATCATGCCGAACAAGAGCGGAAAAAACAGGCCGAGGAAGGGAGTCGGATCGTAGGAACTGTATTTCGGCAACGGCAGTAATCGGGCGAACAGTTCGAATGGCTTAAAGTAGAGCGGATTACGCAACAGCACCGGCACCCGATCGTAATCTTCCTGATGCAGTTCCAACACACTCAAGACGACCCGGCCAGCAAAGACGTTGGCCAGAACCTGCCGTAACTCTTCGACACCTTCACTCGGCATCCAACCGTTGATCAGAAAACACTGCCGGGTCTCATAAGCCAGTGCGCTCGCCTGATACAGCGACAACCGCTCATCCAGCCAGGCTAACGTCTGCCGATAAATCGGCAGCCAGTGGTGTGCGAACGTTTCCCGCTCGGCGCGAGCCTCCTGCAACTCGGCAGCCACTCGATCCAACAGTTTCTGCACAGCGGTGGGCTTGTCCCGAAATGGCAGTGCAGCCAATTCCTTCGGCAAATCAAGCTCCGGGACCTTTTCGGCAAAAAGCAGCTTCCGCAGGCGTTCTTCCATGTTCAGGTCAGCTGTGATCAAACCAACAATGCTACCGTCATCGATGCTGGTGGTCGATAGCCGGCAGCGCCCCTCTGTCTGCTGCTCCAGCAAATCTCGCAGCTTCGGGATATCATCCGCATTACGGATCGTCACCCCGAAAAAAGCCAACCGGGCATGCTCGACGACATCGGCGACTAGCGGCTCCAGCACTCTCCAGAAGCGCAAGTGACCGGTTAATCTATCAGCCTCTTCACGCAAAGCGTGACACTGTTGCTGCCAGTTTCGGCAAGCGAGCAGATGTTTATCAACCAGTTCGTTCAGAACATCAATAATTGGCAATGGCGGCAGATAGCTGGTCCTGCTGGGGAGATCGGGGAGGCAGGCCAGCAACTGGCGGATCTGCTCTTGCAGGGCCACAAAGAATTGTTTTTCGCCAATGGCGGACTGATCGAGCAACAGCTCCTTGACCCAGGCCTCATCCTCGGGGCGGACAAAGCCGCGGGCATCCGCTTCCGGATGGAAGACCCCCTTACCCCTGAGCAGCTCAAGCGTATCGAGCAATAAATCTTTTGGGCCAACTATTTCAATTTTTGCCATCTTGATGATCATCGACTGGCCTCGGGATTATCCTCTCCAACTGTCGACGTAACACCTCCAATAGGGTCTCTTCGCTCAATTCCTTCAGGCGTCGGCAATAGGACATTTCTGCATCCAATAAACGTGTGCAGCTGCTATCGATCTGCTGTTCCGCCTCCCGCATGAGCTGCCGTTTCCGGTCCGCGATCCACTGACGATCCCTCTTTGCATTAGCTTCCAACTCGCCGCGCACCCCAGCCAGCCAGGCTGTTGCCTTTTCCTGCTCCAGCCGCAACTGCTGTTCAATCCGGTTTTCCAGCTGAATTATTGCATTGAGGATCTGATCGGCCATCGGCACGTCCTTTGGACAACAAACCAACAGAGGTCTATCAAGTATATCAAACCGCTGGGAATTTGCGGTCTTAGCGCTCGCCAAAGACTCATCAATCGCAGGAATCGGCGCAGGATATGGTAAAATGTCAAATTATGAACAACGCTCGATCCTGATTTTCGACAACCCCGATCTCGGCAGGTGTCATGGATACTGTTGTTGCCTTCTTCACCCAAATGACCCAGAATAGCACGACTCTCAACCTCCTGATGCTGATGGTCATCATCTGGACCACCGGGGTGATCTGCCGGATTATCCATCAACCTGCGGTGCTGGGGGAATTGACTGCCGGAATCATCTTCGGCCCGGCCTTTCTAGGCCTGATTGTACCGAATGAAATGCTCGCCACGCTCTCGGAGCTTGGCGTATTTTTCCTGATGTTCTATGCCGGGCTGGAAACCAACCCAATGGATCTGAAGCGCTACCGCTTTCACTCCTGTCTGGTCGGAGTTGCCGGCTTCCTGATCCCGTTCGGCATTTCCTATCTGACCTGCCAGCTGTTCTCCCTGCCGATGCTGCAGAGCCTGTTTATCTCGCTCGGCCTTTCGATCACTGCTATCGCCGTCAGCGCCCGGGTTTTACATGACCTTGAACTTACCGACCATGCGGTCACGCCAGTAATCATCGGCGCCTCGATTATCGACGACGTGCTAGCGCTGTCATTTTTTACCGCAATTATCGATCTTGGCACCAACCAGGGAGCAATCAACTGGCTGCACTTCGGCCTGACCATGGGCAAAGTCATCCTCTTCTTTGCCGTCGCGATTGGTATGGGTATCTGGCTCTACCCGAAAATCGGTCACCACTTCGCATCGCGCAGTTCTAAAGGTTTTACCTTCGCCCTGATAATGGCGCTGCTGTTCGGTCTTCTGGCTGAGATTGCCGGGCTGCACCTGATCATCGGTGCCTACATGGCCGGCCTATTTGTTCGGGAAGGCGTGGTCAGCCCCGAGCTGCTGACCAAGATTTCCGATCGTTTCGTCTCGATCACTTACGGCTTTCTCGGCCCGATCTTCTTCGTCAGCCTCTCCTTTCACGTCACCTTTTCAATTTTCAATACCCATCTGCTGCTGACTTCGATCCTAATGCTGGCAGCCATCTTCGGCAAGGTTCTCGGCGCTGGCAGTGGCGCCCTGGCTAGTGGTATGAATCGCAAGGAAGCGACCGTGATCGGGTTGGCGATGAATGGTCGGGGCGCTGTTGAGCTGATCGTCGCCTCGATCGGCCTGCAGCTCGGTTTGATCAACGACCAAATCTTTTCAATCCTGGTGCTGATTGCCTTTGTCACCACCAGCTTGCCGCCGATCTCTATAAAGCTTTATTTGGACCGGATCGATTACAATTTTGAAATACCAGTAAAATAAAAGTCTAACACTAAGACAGGAGTCTTCTCCGTCAAGAAACTTACCTGCAAGGAGTCGTCATGCGTATCGAAACCGACCTGAAGCTCGGGTTTAAAGATGTCCTGATCCGTCCCAAACGTTCGACCCTGAAAAGCCGTGCCCAAGTCAACGTGGAGCGGGAATTTACATTTCTGCACAGCAAGCAGAAATGGCACGGCGTACCGATCATCGCCGCGAACATGGATACCGTCGGCACCTTCGAAATTGCCGCAGCCCTGGCCGAATACGGTTTGATGACCGCCATCCACAAGCATTATTCACTAACGGCGTGGAACCAGTTTCTCAGCGGACACACGGATGACATCTACCAGCGGATTATGGTCAGCACCGGCACGGCGCAAGAAGATTTCAGCCTGATGCAAAAGATCATCGGTAAACACCCGAAGCTGCAATTTATCTGCATCGATGTCGCCAACGGCTACGCCGAGGCCTTTGTCGAATTCGTCAAACAGGTCCGCGACGAGTTCCCCGACAAGACTATTGTCGCCGGCAACGTGGTCACCGGGGAGATGGTCGAAGAGCTGCTGCTCTCCGGCGCAGACATTGTCAAGGTCGGCATCGGTCCCGGCTCGGTCTGCACGACCCGGGTCAAAACCGGGGTGGGCTACCCGCAGCTGTCTGCGGTCATCGAATGTGCCGATGCCGCCCATGGGCTGGGGGGACGGATTATCTCCGACGGCGGCTGTATCTGCGCTGGGGATGTCTCAAAAGCATTCGGAGGTGGGGCTGACTTCGTCATGCTCGGCGGCATGCTCGCCGGTCACGATGAAAGCGGCGGACAGCTGGTGCACCGGGATGGCCAGCAGTTCAAGCTGTTCTACGGAATGAGTTCTTCAACGGCGATGGAGAAACATGCCGGCGGGGTGGCCGAATACCGAGCCTCTGAAGGGAAGACCGTCGAAGTCCCCTACCGCGGACCGGTAGAGGAAACAGTCAAGGACATTCTCGGCGGTGTCCGCTCGACCTGCACCTATGTCGGGGCAGGCGCCTTGAAAGAATTAACCAAGCGGACCACCTTCATTCGTGTGCAGGAGCAGGAAAACAAGACATTCACCTAAAATACTGAGGCACCCTTGTCAGCAGCGATGCGACTCCGTTAGAATTCCATGAAGTGTAAATATAATTACCAGACTCAGAGGGATCCATGTCGGGAGCCAAAACCGTCGAATACCAGTTTCACCCGCAACGAGAAGCACTTTATAACGAACTGCATATCCGCCCGTTCCATCCACTTAGCACACCGCAGCAGATATCCCATCTTGCCGCCTGTGCTCAGCGCCATGAACTGACCACCTCCTACCAGCGGATCTGCGAACTCTGCCAGCGTTACAACGTCAACCAACCGACCGCTGAAGCGGTCTCTTTTTTCCAGAACTTCGGCGAATTTGCTATCCATTGGGAACGGCATGTCGAATTCTATTCCCTGACCATCATGCAACCCGAGCCGGTCACCGGTGAATCGTTCGAGCATCCGGCCATCAATCTGCTGCCGGAAGATTGGCTGAAATCGCTACCGGGACAGATGGTTGCCGCTTTTCACCTGATCATCGACGACCAGCAGCCTGATGAGCAGAGCGCCATGCTGAGCCACTCTTTCGAAGGGCACAAAGTGATGGTCAGTGCCGCAAAAGAGGGACGAGCGCAACTGTTCACCGCGTTCAAGCTGCACGGCGATGGCTACGGCCGCTTCATGATCCGTAATTCCGGTTTGGGTGACGAACAAATGGGACAACTGGCCCGCCGCCTGCTGGATATGGAAACCTACCGGCTGCTGTCACTGATTTCCCTACCACTGGCCAGAGAGATCGGCCTGCAGATGGTCGACTTGGACCAGCAGCTGGCGCAGATACTACAACAGGCCGATCAGCTCGATTCAAGCCGCGCCGAACGCGAATTGCTTTCCCGCCTGACCGAATTGGAAGCCAAGCTGGAAACCTACCGTACTGCCACCAATCGCCGGTTTTCTGGCACACGCGCCTACCATGACTTGGTGCACAGCCGTCTTGAGGGGATGCAGGAAACCGCTGTCAACGGGCACATCTCGCTGCAGGAATTTATCAATCGTCGCCTAACACCGGCGTTGCGGACCTGCGAATCGCTGCAACATTGGATGGAGGATCTCTCGAAGCGGATCGAGCGCGCCAGCGACCTGTTGCGCACACGTGTCAATCTGAACCTGCAGGAGCAAAACCGCTCGCTACTCTCGGCGATGAACCGCCGGAGCCAACTGCAGTTCCGCCTGCAGGAGACAGTCGAAGGACTGTCGATAGTCGCCATCAGCTATTACATGGTCGGCCTGATCGGCTACCTGCTAGGCGGTTTTCCTCTTGAAAACTGGGGCTTAAGCAAAAAAGTGCTGACCGCCTGCGCCATCCCGCTGGTGCTCCTTACCGTCGGCTATGTTACCCACCGGATCAAGCACCGGCTGATCAAGAATCCGTTGGGGGAAGAGTGATAGAAGGACGGACCTTCCCGGGAAACAGTTCGACTGCGGCAAACATTACCCCAGCACCGGCACCTCGGCATCTTCCAACATCGAAACTAGTTTGATCAACGGCAGGCCGATCAGGGAATTATAATCGTCGCCCGCCATCCGTTCCATCAGGGTAATGCCCAAACCTTCCACCTTAAATGAACCGGCACAGTCGAAAGGTTGCTCACGCTGCAGATAATTGAGAATCTGGGCATCGGTAAGCGGACGCAGGGTTACGGAAAAGGTGACGACATCGCTGCTGACAACACCGGTACGGCTGTCGAACAACACCAGACCTGTATAGAAGGTGTGGGTGCAGCCAACCATTTCTTTGAGCTGCGCAAAGGCGTTGTCCAGGTTGCCTGGTTTACCGATCGCCCGCCCCCGCGGGTCGACAAAAATCTGGTCGGAACCGATAATCAATGCATCCGGATACTGCTTCTCAAGGCTTTGCGCCTTGCCGAGCGCCAGATGTTGAACCAGCAACTCCGGCTCGATGTTCGTATCGATCTGCTCTTCAAAATCGGGAGCGGCGGCAACAAATGGCAGCTGCAGCTGCTCCAGAAGTTTCTTCCGGTAGGGGCTGGTTGACGCTAAAATCAGTTGTCTCATTTTTCCTCATCAGGCGGCGAGCCAGTCATGTCCATCCAATATCGGGAGCACATCTTCAAATGATGATGTAGCGGCCCATTTTCCGACCGTCGAAACAACCTTTTGTACTGCTTCGAGCAATTGTTTCTTAAGCAGTTCCAGATCGATTTCCGCAGCCAGCTCTTCAACCTGTCCCTCATCAGTCCAAAGCGGAAGAATTCTCACCTGCGGCTGTTTGCCGAGTTGAACTTCGCCCCAGATTTCCCGGTGCCCGTCGCCTACCAGTCCGCTAATCAGACCGTCGGTGCCATTACCGGTCGGCTGCAAGGAAATATCGCGGATATCAAAATAAACACCGCTTTCACCTGTTCCCGTCATTGGAGATAACCAGATCATAACGCCTCCTTATAAGCATTCGGTTAATCTCCATATTAATCCCTGAGGCGACAGATTATGTCACACACCCTGTTCCCTCTTTTGAAAGGCCAGTCCGCGAGTCATTCCATCAATAAACTGTTGCCGTAATGATTCCGGCCCTAGCACCCGCACATGCGGAATAAAAGAATAGATCCAGGACAGAATCTCTTTATCCCCCGCAGCATCGAACCGCAGGATCAGACTGCCATCAGCCTGTTCTTCCAGCTGCTGCTGCGGATGCCAGACACGTTCGCGGATCAGGTGGGAGATCTCCTGTTCGAACTGCAACTCGACCGGCTGGGACGCCCCATCGTCGATCAGGCCGAACGCGGCACCGGTCAGAGCGGCAGAAGAATAGTCTTCCGGCACCTCGAAACGCTCACTGCTTAAGGCCAGCGACTCGATCCTTTCGATAGCGAACAGGCGCAACGCTTTCCGGTTATGCGCATAGCCGCCCAGATAGAGGGCGTTCTTAAAAAATAACAAAGTATAGGGATCAACCTGATAGCTGGTTTTTCTCCGTTTGGCCGGCCGGTATTTGATCTCCACCTGCTGCTGTTTGAGCAGCGCCTGACGCAGATCGGTCAGCAGCTGGTGCTGTCCGGAGTAATCCTTAAAACCGAGAAAGCGCGGCGCAGAGGCCTCGGCCAGCCGCTCCAGGTGAGCAACACTGCGCGGCGGCATGCTGGATCGGATACGGGTGAAAATCGCCTCAAGATCGTCCTGGAACGGCGTCCCCTGCAGGAATTCCAGTTGGCCGCGACAGAGGTAAAGGGTCATCAGCTCTTCGAGGGAGAAGGTGATCGGCGGAATTTTGCTGTAACCAGTGATAAAGCTGTAGAGCACCTGTCCATCATCCTGCCGCTCGCTGATCAGCGGGTAACCGGCCTCCTCGATCGCCTTCAGATCACGGTAGATGGTGCGCCGAGTCACCTGACACTCCTCAACCAGTTCCTCGACCGTTGCCCCGTAACGGGTCTCGAGAATCCGGATCAGGTCGTGCAGCCTCGCCGCCTGACTGTATTTTTTGGCGATCCGGCCCGGTTTTCGTTGTGCGTTCACTGCTCACCTTCCTGCTGCTTATAGTAGGTATATTTGTGCGCCTTGCCGCGCACCTGCTCTTTCGGATACTTGCGCGCGTTTTTTTCCAGCTTGTTCAGCACTGTTTCGGCCAACTCAAGTTGCAGGCAATTGGCCAGCGACAAAGAATAAAGAACGATATCCGCCAGTTCTTCACCGACTTCCTGCAAAGCGTCCCGATCAAGCTGCTGCGACTGCTGCTCAGTCAGCCATTGAAAATGCTCCATCAACTCTGCCGCTTCAATGGAGATCGCCATCGACAGGTTCTTCGGGTTGTGAAACTGCTGCCAATCCCGTTCACAAACGAAGTTGGCCATCCGTTCTTTCAATTCATGCAGGGTGATCTGCTGATCGGTCATAACAACTCCACGGAAAAGAATTGCCGATCAGTATAGGGGGTTGAACGGGAAAAAAAAACCGGTAGGTGACCAGTTATTCAGAAAAATATTTGCGCTCCGGACGCCCCACAGCTCCGTAAATCAACTCTGCCCGCAATTGCCCGGCAGCGGTCAGGTATTCCAGGTAGCGTCGCGCGGTGGTCCGACTGGCGCCAATCTGTTGGCCTACTTCTTCGGCGCTAAAGCCTTCCGGATGCGGCTGTTTGAAAACGGTGCGGATCTTTTTCAGGGTCAGCGGATCGATCCCTTTCGGGTATTGCGGCTCGCCGGGACTACTGTCTTTGTGAAGATGCAGCAGCCGATCGACGTCCTGTTGATTGAGAGTGGTTTCCGACTGCAGTTGCTGACGGTGGCTGCGGAACCGCTCCAGTGCTTCCTGGAAGCGGGGGAACATGACCGGTTTGATAATGTAATCGAAAACGCCACCGCGCATCGCTTCCTGCAACGGTTCCAGTTCCTTGGCCGCAGTGATCAGGATAATATCGGTCGCCTGCCGCCGGGCACGTACTTTCCAGAGCACCTCAGTGCCCAAGCCTTCCGGGAAATAGAGATCAAGCAGGATCAGGTCCGGCTCGAGCAGTTCGGTCATCTTTTCGGCGTCTTCCAGTGTGCCAGCGATACCGCAGACAGTAAAACCGTCGATTTTTTCGGTGAAGTGACGGTGAATCTCGGCAATCTTCGGGTCGTCATCGACTATCAGTACGCTGAACACCATCTCAACCGTTCTTACGCTTGGGGATAAAGGCAGTGAACAGGGCACCGCCCAGCTCACTATCACCAAGAGTAATCTCTCCTCCGAAATCCTGCAAGGCTGTCATGACCAAGTACAAACCGTGACCGCGGTCCTGCTGTTTGGTTGTGAAACCGCGATCGAAGATCTTTTTAACCAGTTCTGGCGGAATTCCCGCTCCAGAGTCGCCGACTTCAAATACCAGATCGTTACCACTATCGGTCATTGACAATGTCACCCGGGGCGGGTTTTTCCCATGCAGTGCGGCGTCAAAAGCGTTGTCGATCAGGTTGCCGAGAATGGTCACCAGCTTCTCCCGACTCAACTCATCCGGCACGGTAGTCAACTGGCTTTCCGGGTCGATGATGAAATTGATATGCAGTTCCTGAGCGTGGTTGTATTTGCCAATAAGGAATGCAGCCAGCACCGGAAAGGGTACCGCCTTGGCGAGGAAAGCGATCAGCCCCTGGTAGCCAGCGGTCTCTTTGCCGATCAGATCTAGAGCCTCCTTTTCGTGGCCGATCTGGATCAGTCCGGCGATGGTGTGCAATTTATTAGAGTATTCGTGGGTCTGGGCACGCAGCATCTCTGAATATTCTTTGACCTGCGACAGCTGCTTGGCAATGATATCGAGCTCATCCTTACGCCTGAAGCTGGCCACCGCCCCGACGATTTTTCCATTCTCAATCATCGGTACAGTGTTGAGGATCATCATGGTTCCAGAAACTTCAAACTCGTTATCGAAGCGTTGTGCGCCGCCGTCAAGGACTTTCCTTAAATGGGCTCCTGGTAACACCTCGCGGATATGTTTACCAAGCAACTCATCCTCGGTTTTGCAGCCGACACTTTCAATCGCTACACGGTTGGCGACGGTGACACAAGCGTCCCGGTCAATAGCTACAATTCCTTCGCGGATCGATTCGATGATCGTCGCTCGCTCGTTAAACAGCCAGGCGATCTGTTCCGGTTCCAGGCCGAAGATCTGCTGCTTGACGTGATTGGAGATATGCACCGCACCGAAGACGCCGATCAGCATCAAAATGCCGACCAGTACCCCAACCTTCAACTGTTGCTCTTGGACGATATGATGCACATCTTCCAGAAGGTAGCCGACCGAAACTACGCCGATGATGCCGTCATCTTTAGAAATGATCGGTGCCTTGCCACGGATCGAGGGGCCAAGCGTGCCAACTGCGCGGGAGACGTAGGACTCGCCCCTTTCCAGAGCTGGCGCGTTGTCTCCACCGACCATTTTTTGGCCAATCCGGTCCGGATTCGGGTGGGAGAAACGGACTCCTTCGATATTACCGATAACGATGAATTCGGCACCGGTCTGCTGCCGGATCTCTTCCGCCAGCCGCTGCAATTCCCCTTCGGGGTGGAGTTTGATAATCTGCCTTCGAACCAGCGGTATTTTGGCAACTGTTTGCGCAACCTGCAGCGCCTGTTTACCGATTTTCTCTTCCAGGATTTCGCCGATCATTGCAGTGTACATGGCACCCGCCACCAGAGTGAGTGACAGCACCAGCAGGCAGACCAGCAGAATCATCCTGGTTTTCAGGCTGCTGTGGATAATGTGGGGTTTCCTGCGGATCGCTGCAAAAGGCATGGTCCTCTCCCGATTATACTTTTTTATCCACAAGCATAACCTGTTACCGGCCTGAACAGTATGAACAAAAAGCTCAGAATGGAAGAAATATTCGGTCAGATATTCCAGATTGCGATGTGCAATCAGAACCAATCTTCTCTCCCCCCATTGGCCGTTTGCATTACTCCAAGTTCGACAGATACTGTCGTGAACTTTATGGACAAATTGTAGTTTATGGCATAAATGCAACTTATTTCCGTATGGTTTACACATCCCCATTCCATGAATAAAATCCCGTTATAAAGTGAGCGATAGTGCTTGCAACAGTTTGAACAGCGATGGTGCGGCGGCTTTGAAAACAACCCGTTCAGCTTCCAGTGTCTGGTTAGCGAACGGAACAGCACTTCATCCATCAACAACGGAGTCTATGGAGGCAAGAATGAAAAAAATTTACGCATTACTGGCATCTCTTTTCCTGCTGGCCACCCTGGCCGGCCAGACCCTGGCCTTCGAGCCCGAGAACCCTGAGTGTATCGCACCCGCTGGCCCGGGTGGTGGCTGGGACTTTATCTGTCGTACCACGGCCAAGAATCTATTTGAGCTGGGGTTGATCAAGCACGCCATGCAAGTCACCAACATGTCCGGTGGCGGCGGCGGCGTGGCGTTCGCCCACGTCACCCAGGAGCGCAACACCGCCAACGATCTGATCGTTGCAGCCTCGACCAGCACCACTGCGCGCCTGGCACAAGGCATCTTCAAGGGTGCCAGCGCCGATTCGGTCTACTGGCTGGCGACCTTCGGCGCCGAGTACGGCGTGCTTGCCGTCAAAAAAGACTCCCCCTACAAAAATCTCAAGGAACTGATGGATGCGGTCCTCGCCGACCCACGTTCGGTCGCTTTCGCCGGTGGTTCGTCGGTGGGTGGTTTCGACCACATCAAGCCGATGATCGTCGCCCGGAAAGCAGGCCTGAAGGATGTGCGCCAGCTCAAGTACGTTGCCTATGCGGGTGGCGGCGAGGCGATGACCGGGCTGCTTTCCGGCGCTGTCCAGGTAATGTCCGGCGACTTCTCTGAGCTCCGTGGTTTCTACGAGTCGGGCGATTGCCGGATTCTCGCGATCCTGGCACCCGAACGTCTGAAGGGCTTCCCCGATATCCCGACCGCCAGGGAGCAGGGATATGACGCCATCGGCGCCAACTGGCGCGGGCTCTACATGCCGGCCGGCGCTTCCGATGAAGCCAAGGCGTTCTGGGCGGATGCGATCAAGAAGATGACCGAGTCCGAGGCGTTCCAGAAGGACCTGGAAGCCAAGGCGATCGAACCCTTCAACAACTTTGGCGCGGACGCTGAAAAGTTCGCCAAAAGTGACATCAAGGAAATCGCCGACCTCTCCAGGGAAATCGGTATCCTCAAATAATCACAGCATCGAGGCTGCCCCAACTCTTGGGACAGCCTCGCAAATTTTTAAATTGTTTGAAGAAAGAGAAATCTTATGAGCGACCGGATATTCGGTTTTTTCGGGTTGGCGCTGTCGGCATTTTACTTCTGGGCGACCTCCATCATCCCCGACAGTTTCATGATCGATGTCGTCGGTCCGCGGGCCTTCCCGTATATCGTCGGGACCGTTCTTGCGATTTGTGCGTTGTACATCCTGTTGCGACCCGACGCCGAGCCGGACTGGCCGAACCTGATGAACTTCATCGAGATTGTATTCGCTACGGCGGTGATGTTTCTTTATGCCTGGACGTTATCCAAGGTAGGCTTCGTGATCGCGACCGTTTTCGCCACTTCTTATCTGACTTGGCGATTGGGGAGCAAACCGCTCGGCTCTCTGATCACCGGTATCGCGACCTCCGCGGGTATCTACGTGGTCTTTCACCTGATCCTCGGCCTGTCGCTGGCCAAGGGTCCACTCGGATTTTAAGGGGGTAGGTCAATGGAAATTTTCTCAAACCTGGCAGACGGTTTCGCCGTAGCATTGACTGCCCAACACCTGCTACTGGCTCTGCTGGGCTGTTTTCTCGGCACGCTGATGGGGGCATTACCGGGGCTCGGACCGGCCAACGGCGTGGCGATTCTCATTCCCATCGCGTTCACCCTGGGACTCGGGCCGGTTGCATCGCTAATCCTGCTGACCAGCGTCTACTACGGCGCCATGTATGGCGGGCGGATCAGCTCGATCCTGCTGAACATTCCCGGTGACGAACCGGCGATGATGACCTGTCTGGACGGGCATCCGATGGCCCTGCATGGGAAAGCTGGCGAGGCGCTGGCGATCTCCGGTATCGCCTCGTTCATCGGTTCCTTTTTCGCCACTTGGGGTCTGGTGCTGATCGCGCCGCAGCTGGTCAAGGTTGCTCTTCTGTTCGGCCCGGCGGAGTATTTTGCCCTGTTCACCATGGCGTTCGCAACCTTGGGCGGCGTAACCGCCAGCAACCAAGCGAAGTCGGCCTTCGCCGCCGCGCTGGGGCTCGGCATCGCGATGATCGGAAGTGATTCGCAGACCGGCTCGGAACGCTTCACCTTCGGCCATATTCACCTGTACGACGGGATCGATTTCCTGATCGCCATTGTCGGCCTGTTCGCTATTAGCGAAGTATTGATCTTCATCGAACATCACCAGGGCGGTGCCGCAGCCAAATCGAGTGCGAAGATCGGCAAACTGATCCCTGACTTTTGTATATTCAAGCGTTCAATTGGCACACTGGTTCGCTCGACCATCATTGGTTTCCTCTCTGGGGTTTTGCCGGGAGCGGGTGCATCCCTGGGGTCTTTCCTTTCCTACTCGGTGGAGAAGAACACCCTCGATCGTGAAAACAAAACCTTCGGCAAGGGGGATCCACGTGGTGTCATCGCGCCTGAATGTGGCAATAATGCGGCCGCCGGTGGAGCGCTGGTGCCGATGCTCTCCCTCGGCGTGCCGGGCTCCGGAACCACAGCGGTTCTCCTTGCGGTGTTACTGCAACTCAACATCACTCCAGGACCGTTGCTATTTCGGAATAACCCTGACATCGTCTGGGGTCTGATCGCGGCGCTCTTTATCGCCAACTTCATGCTGCTAGCGCTGAACCTGCCAATGGTCGGTCTGTTTACCCGGGTCTTGCTGATTCCGACACGAATCCTGATGCCGGTGGTGGCTATGATTTCTTTTGTGGGTATCTACGGTCTCACCGGCTCGACCTTCGACGTCATGCTGATGGTCGGTTTTGGTTTCGGCGGCTGGTTGCTGCGCAAGCTTGGAGTACCGCTAGTGCCGGTGATCCTCGGCATCCTGCTTGGCAATGAGATGGAGGTCAATCTGCGGCGGGCCTTGCAGATCTCGGACGGGGATTGGTCGATTATGGTCGGCAGTCCACTGGCCATTGGCATCTGGGCGATTGCGATTGCCGGCTTTGTCCTGCCGATTTTCTTCGGCAAGAAGGTGAAAAATCAGATGCACGCCGATCATTCGGAAGTCGAGATGGAAGAGGTTATCGAAGGCGGGGACTGATTTGAACAGTGGCAACTGATGTCGCCTTCGTCGGATCACTTAAAGCAGAAAGATGTGATTGCCGCAGGTTGAATAAATGGTGTAACTAAAGCAAAGGGAGGATCGTCGTGGTCCTCCCCTTTTTGTGCGTGGATTGTTATGGAACTGCTGCTGATTACTATTTTCTCTTTTGTCAGCGCCTTGGTCACCTCGGTTTTCGGATTCGGAGCCGGGCTGGTGTTGACGCCACTGCTCGGTATCATGATGCCGTTGACAGACGCCCTCGGCATTGCGTCACTGGTTTTTCTGTTCACCGCCGGCTCAAAAACCCTCTGGTACTACCGCGATATCAACTGGCAGGTCTACCGACCGGCCTTCACACTCTCGCTTGTCGGTCTGCTGCTCGGCTTCGTTATTATCAGCTATATTGACGTTAACCTGCTTGAAACCGGCTATGGCGTGTTGCTGATTTATTTCGCTGTCAACATGCTGCGCAACACCGATCAGACCAAAGCCCTGTTGCCGAAATCGAGTTACCCGGTTTTCGGCGGCGTACTTTCGGTACTGATGCACAGCGGCGGGGTATTCTTCTTTCGCTACGGCCAGTTTTTCGGTCTCGACCGCTTGCAGATGGTCGGCACCATCGCCGCTATTCATTTTTCGATGAACATCTTCAAGGCTGGCTTTTTTACCGGCAGCGGCATCGTCGATGTTCATTATCTGTACACGCTGACACCCGCCTACCTCGCCGCCATTATCGGTACCCGCATTGGCCGCAGCGTACTCAAACGCTACGTCAACGAACGCATGTTCAGCATCGGCGTGGCCTCTCTGTTACTGGTTCTGACACTCAAATACCTGGTTTGAGAAAATCACCTCAGCCTCCAACTATGGAACCAAAACAAAATAGCGCTTTTCTTGTCAGAGTAGCTGTGCTAGAACCTTGCGGTTTCAATAATAGCAACACCCAACAGAAGGAAATAATGATGGCACAAGCAAAAAAAGGGGACCGGGTCACGATCAACTTTATCGGCAAACTGGAAGATGGCTCAATCATTGATTCGACCTACCCGTCCGCGGAAGAGGATTGTGATTGTGATGAGCATGCAGCGCATGATTGCAATGACAGTGACTGCTGTCAGGACTCCGGCCCGTTTGAACTGGTGATCGGCGAAGAGAGCTTTTACATTCTGATTGAGGAAGCACTGATCGGCATGCAGCCGGGCGAGAAGAAGACCGTTACCATCTCACCAGATGATGCCTTCGGGGAGAACGATCCGGAAAACGTCTTCAGCGTTCCGCGCAACGAATTCCCAGATGAGATCGAGCCGGTGGTCGGCATGGGTCTGGAGGTGACCGGCGAGGATGACGATCTCTACATGGTGACGGTGGTTGAAGTGACCGACGAGCAAATCAGCCTCGACACCAACCACCCGCTGGCTGGCGAGACACTGCACTACGAGTTCGAGTTGGTCGAAATTTGTTAACTTCCGCAACAGAAAAGGAGGCTGTTTTAGCCTCCTTTTCTGTTTACTTCTCCAGCTCTATTTTAGAGCCAAAGGTTTTTCTCAAGCCCGTCACCAATTCAGACGTTTCCCGATCGCTCAAATCCGCCTCAGGGTGAGGAAAAACGTAAAACCATGGCGGCATTTCTCCTTCAATAACCACTTCCACTGCCTCATCTGCCTTGTTTTTTTTCTGCACTCCCCAAGCGGAGACATTGAAGTGCTCGCGACCACTATCAACATCATGGGCAATTAGCCATGAAACAGGTGCATAATTGCTATACCAGGGCCACGTTGTTTCATGACTGTGGCAATCGCCACAAGCCCGGTAAAACAATTCTCTGGTTTGGGAACTATCCCAAGAGGGCTCGGAAATGACCAGCGGATTGTTGTGGTCTTTCCCGTAGGGAATCAGTTGGATCACGAATGGCAAAACAATGATCGCGACAGCTGCTATGAGTATCCTGCTTTTCACAATCTCTCAACCTTTCTGCGCAGCTTTTTAGCCGCAAAACTCAACATAAATCAGTTTCTTAATCAACCGTGCTCAACGACTCCATAATCCGGGTAGTCATGTTTTGGTAACTGATAATCCCAACCATGCCGAGGATATCCTCATCGCTGAATCCCGCCTTGCGCAACACTTCCAGATCCCGCGAGCTACAGGTATCGGGAGAACGGGTCACCTTGGCCGCGAAATCGGCGATCAGGCGTTCCCGTTCCGTCAGTTCTGCTTTGGTATAGTCTTCAGCCACCTGTGCTGCCAACTGTTCATCCTTTGCCGCTCGACCGAGGGCCACCCGATGGGTCGCCGTTCAATGCACACAGCCGATCACGGCCGAGGTGACCAGCGCGGCGACCTCCTTCTCGCGCAGACTCAGGCTGCCGACATCACGATAGACCGACACGCCCAAGTAGTGCAAGTGTTCAGACAGCTCCGGAGCCAGACTGGTCAACTGTGTCAGGTCGGACAGCTTACCAGTGAGAGGCTTGCGCGTCTTTTTATAAAGTCTCTGCACCTTCTCTTGTGGTGAGTCCTCAGGTTCGATTCGGATCCAGGGGGTCCAAGTCATCAGCTCCTCCGTTTGCTTATTTTTTGACTCGCAACTGGTCAACGGGCAACAACAGAACGTAAGATGGTTTCACTACATGCAACCGAAAGGTAAACTTGATGAATTATACCGCAACAAACGAGCCTGTTGTCGTCATCGATTTTGAAACCAGCGGCATGTCTCCAGCGCAGGGGGATCGCGCCATTGAAGTTGGCGCCGTGCTCATCCGCGACCAACAGATCACCGACCGTTTTCAAAGTCTGATCAACCCTGGCTTTCTGATCAGTAGGGAGATTGAAATGGTCACCGGCATCAACAACCGAATGCTGGGTGGCGCCCCTGTATCAGAAGAAGTGATTGGTGAACTGGCCAATTTTATCGGTCACTATCCGCTGGTGGCACATAACGCCTCTTTCGATCAAAAATTCCTCGAGGCAGAATTGGAACTGATCGGCAAGAAAAGACCCTTAAATTTCGGCTGCACCCTAAAGATAGCCCGCCGGATCTATCTCGACCTGCCGAACTACAAACTTGAAACCCTGATCAGGCTAAAGAATCTGGCAGGTAACGGACCATTCCATCGTGCCTTGGCAGACGCAGAGATGACCGCCTCCCTCTGGCTGCAGATTCTTAAAGATATCGGCCTGCAGTACGGTTTTTCAGAGCTCCCTTTTGCTATTTTACTCAAGCTGGCCAAGACCCCGTACTCGCAGGTAAGCGAATTTTTACTCAAAACGGCTGAAGAGTTCAGAACGTCACGTCCGGATACGACCAGATCTCTCTTCTAACGCAAGAAGTCGTTGGCAGCTGCCAACGGTTTTCATTTACTCCTCGAACCCGTTCGGGTTCTGCGATTGCCAGCGCCAGGCGTCGACACACATTTCTTCGACGCCGAACTCGGCCTTCCAACCGAGCAGGCGGTTGGCCAGTGACGGATCGGCGTAGCACTCGGCAATATCCCCCGCCCGGCGTGGTGCGATCTTGTACGGAACTTTGCGTCCGCTTGCTTTTTCGAAGGCTCGCACCATCTCCAGCACGCTTATACCTCTACCGGTGCCAAGGTTCACCGTCAGGTTCCGCTGTTCGCGAAGCAGATAATCGACCGCAGCCACATGCGCCCGCGCCAGATCGACAACATGGATATAATCGCGTACCCCTGTCCCGTCAGGGGTGGGGTAATCATCACCGAAGACCTGCAGTAGTTCGCGACGACCAACCGCCACCTGGCTGACGAACGGCATAAGGTTATTCGGAATATCGTTCGGGTCTTCGCCGATCAAACCACTAGAGTGGGCACCGACCGGGTTGAAGTAGCGCAGAATGGCAGCCTTGAAATCGGCATGGGATGCGCAAACATCGTTAATCAGCTGCTCCATCACAAGCTTGGTGCGACCGTAAGGGTTCGTCACCCGCAGCGCGGCATCCTCAGTGATCGGGCATTTGTCTGGATCGCCGTAGACCGTAGCGGAAGAGCTGAAGACTAGGTTGTTGCACCCAGCAGCTCGCATTGCCTGTAACAGCGTGATGGTGCCGGAGATGTTGTTATCGAAATATTCAAGCGGTATTTCGCACGACTCACCAACCGCTTTCAAGGCAGCGAAGTGGATCACAGCATCGATCTGATAATCGGCGAAAAGGTTGGCGAGGAATCCATTATCGCGGATGTCACCCCGCTCGCAGGAAATTTCCGTTCCGATGATGGTCGCCAGTCGCTCCAGCACCACCGGTGAACTATTGCAGAAGTTGTCGAAGATCACCACTCGATAGCCGGATGAAATCAACTCCACCGCCGTATGCGAACCGATATAACCGGCACCGCCGGTCAGAAGAACAGTTGCCAAAACATCCCCCTTGTTTATTCGCGGATCTAAATTTATCAACTTCAGAACAAAACAGATTTAATTCTAAAGATTTCGACCAATAGAATCCAACCTTTTAACAAAAAAGAGCCGATGTTTATACTCAACGGCTCTCTTCACTTCTGCTACAGTTTTATCGATTCACTCCCACTCGATGGTCGCGGGCGGCTTACTCGAGATATCGTAGGTAACCCGGTTTATCCCCTTGACCTCGTTGATGATTCGGTTACTAATCCGCGCCAGATCCTCGTACGGCATCGGGTACCAACCGGCAGTCATGAAATCCTTGGTCTCGACCGCGCGCAGGGCAACCACGTACTCGTAGGTGCGACCATCCCCCATCACGCCGACCGACTTGACCGGCAGGAACACGGCGAAGGCCTGACTGATCTTGTGGTAATGACCGCTCTCGTACAGCTCCTCGATGTAGATAGCGTCAGCGCGGCGGAGGATCTCGCAATACTCCTCTCTGACCTCGCCGAGGATACGCACCCCTAATCCCGGCCCCGGGAAGGGGTGCCGCCAGACCATCTGGTGCGGCAGGCCGAGTTCCTCGCCGATGGCACGGACCTCGTCCTTAAACAGCTCGCGCAGTGGTTCGAGCAACTGCAATTTCATGTAATCGGGGAGGCCACCGACATTGTGGTGACTCTTGATGTTGTGCGCCTTTCCGGTTTTAGCCCCGGCCGACTCGATGACATCGGGGTAGATAGTCCCCTGCGCCAGCCACTTGGCGTCCTTGAGCTTGTTCGATTCCTCTTCGAAGATATCGACGAACAGGTTGCCGATGATCTTGCGTTTTTTCTCAGGGTCGGTCTCGTCGGCCAGCGCTGCGTAGAATCGTTGCTGGGCGTTGACCCGGGTGACCTTGACCCCCATGTTGCTGGCAAAGGTCGCCATCACCTGATCGCCTTCATCCAGCCGCAGCAGGCCGTTATCGACAAACACGCAGTGCAGCTGGTTACCAATCGCCTTGTAGATCAGCGCCGCTGCTACCGATGAATCGACGCCACCGGAAAGACCGAGAATCACCTGATCGTCACCGACCAGTTCCTTGATCCGCGCCACTGCATCTTCGATAATTTTCCCCGGTGTCCAGCTGCCACTGCAACCGCAGATCTGGCGCACGAAGGTGTTGAGCAACTGTTCACCACGTGGGGTGTGGTTGACCTCGGGATGAAACTGCACACCGTAGAGGTTGCGTGCCACGTTCTGAATGCCACAGACCGGCGCATTGGCGGTTCTGGCGATCATCTCGAAGCCTGCCGGCATTTTCTCGACGTGGTCGCCGTGGCTCATCCAGACCGGGCTTTTGGCATCGACAAAGAAACCGTCGAACAGCGGTCCAGGAGTCCCTTCAGCGAGAAGCTCGGCATGACCGTACTCCCGCTTGCCGGCAGCAATTACCTCGCCACCAAAGTGGCGGCTCATCAGCTGCATGCCATAACAGATGCCGAGGACCGGAATCCCGAGCTCGAATAGCTCTTCCGCAATCGCCGGAGCCCCCTCTTCGTAGACCGACTTCGGCCCGCCGGAAAGAATAATCCCCTTGGCACCAAAGGTCTTGATCTCCGCCAGCGACATGTCGAAGGGGTGCAGTTCGCAGTAGACGTGCGACTCACGCACCCGCCGGGCGATCAGCTGCGTGTACTGGGAGCCGAAATCGAGGATCAGGATTTTTTCACTGTGAATATCGGTCATCAGTTTAAGACCCTCTTTCAATCCGATAGTTGGGCGCTTCCTGGGTGATGGTCACGTCATGGACATGAGATTCACGCAGGCCGGCGTTGGTGATGCGTACAAACTGGCCATTCTGCTGCAGTTCCTTAATTGTCCTGCAGCCGGTGTAGCCCATCCCGGAACGCAAACCACCCATCAGTTGATGAATGTTGTCGGAGAGCGGGCCACGAAACGGCACCCGGCCCTCGATCCCTTCCGGGACCAGTTTCGTATCGGTATCGACATCGCCTTGAAAGTAGCGGTCTTTGCTACCTTGTTTCATCGCACCGAGACTGCCCATGCCACGGTAGGATTTGTAGGTTCGCCCCTGATAGAGAATAGTTTCTCCCGGCGACTCTTCGGTACCGGCAAACAGCGAACCGATCATGATCACGTCTGCACCCGCAGCAATCGCTTTCGGCAGGTCACCGGAGAATTTGATGCCGCCATCTGCGATCAAGGGAACATTGGCGGCATGAGCGACCTTGGCGACCTGCTGGATCGCAGTGATCTGCGGCACACCGACTCCGGCAACTACCCGGGTGGTACAGATCGAACCTGGCCCAATCCCAACCTTAACAGCGTTGACGCCTTTGTCGATCAATGCCTTGGCGGCAGCACCGGTAGCGATATTTCCGGCCATCAGTTGCAGCTCGGGGTACTGGTCACGCACCCGCCCGATTGCATCGAGAACCCCCTGGCTGTGCCCGTGCGCGGTATCGACCACCAGCAGGTCGACACCTGCCTTGACCAATGCCTCGGTCCGATCTTCCAGATCGACGCCAACCCCCACAGCAGCGCCGACCCGCAAGCGACCCAGGGCATCTTTGCAGGCGTTCGGGTATTTACGGACCTTCTCGATATCTTTGATGGTGATCAGCCCTTTCAGGGCGAAATTATCATCCACCACCAGCAGCTTCTCGATGCGGTGCTCGTGTAGATGGAATTTGGCTTCCTCCAGGGTGGTGCCGGGAGGTACGGTGACCAGCTTGTCCTTGGTCATCACATTGGAAATCGGTTGATCAAGATTGGTTTCAAAACGCAGATCGCGGTTGGTCATGATGCCGACCAGTTTGCCGTTCTTTGTTACCGGCACACCGGAGATACGATATTTTTTCATCACCTCCAACGCTTCGAAGATTTTCTGGTCGGGATCCATAGTGATCGGATCAACGATCATGCCGCTCTCCGACTTCTTCACCTGATCGACCTCAAGTGCCTGCTCGGCCGGGGTCATATTCTTGTGGATGATCCCAAGTCCCCCTTCCCGTGCCATGCAGATGGCGCTGCGCGATTCGGTGACGGTATCCATCGCCGCCGACAGCAGCGGGATATTCAGCTTGATCGATGCGGTTAGCTGGGTGGTCAAATCGACTTCCTTTGGCAGCACCTGCGAATGGGCAGGGACCAACAGGACATCGTCAAATGTCAGGCCTACGGGAATCTCAGAATCTTGCATCGATCGC
Organism: Malonomonas rubra; assembly: GCF_003247215.1. Taxonomy (GTDB): domain Bacteria; phylum Desulfobacterota; class Desulfuromonadia; order Desulfuromonadales; family Geopsychrobacteraceae; genus Malonomonas; species Malonomonas rubra_A. Next base: position 71,631 of record NZ_QKAP01000022.1, read on the forward strand.
TCCTTTGCGTGGGGGGAAATTTTAACCGGCGAATCTAGCGGAAAACTTCTCATGAGTCAAGCATTTACGGCGCTTTTTCAAAAGAAAAAAACGCCGTAAAAATGGGACATCGTTTTATTCATATTGGTCTGGCGAAATCATTTTCCACTCAGCAAATAGGCCTCGATAAATCCTTCCAGATCGCCATCGAGAACCGCGTCGGTATTACCGACCTCATAGCTGGTGCGATGGTCTTTGACCATCCGGTAAGGGTGCAGCACATAAGAACGAATCTGGCTCCCCCAGCCGATCTCTTTTTTATCCTCAGAAAAGGCCGCGGCCTCCTCCTCTTTCTTGCGCATCTCCAACTCGTACAAACGCGCCTTAAGCTGCTTCATCGCCGTTGCCCGGTTCTTGTGTTGAGAGCGCTCGTTCTGACAGGCGACAACGATGCCGGTCGGAATGTGGGTGATGCGGATCGCCGAATCGGTCTTGTTGATGTGCTGCCCCCCGGCACCACTTGCACGGAAGGTATCGACCTTAATATCCTTCTCCTCAACTTCGACTTCAATCGATTCATCAAGCTCTGGGAAGACAAACACCGAGCAAAAGGAGGTGTGTCGGCGGGCATTCGAGTCGAACGGCGAGATGCGCACCAACCGGTGTACACCGATCTCCGCTTTCAGGTAACCATAGGCGTACCCGCCTTCGACGCTGAAAGTTGCGCTCTTTATGCCCGCTTCGTCTCCCGCCTGATATTCGGTCAGCTCCGTTTTGAAGCCCTTCTTCTCGCAGTAGCGCAGGTACATCCGCAGCAGCATCTCGGCCCAATCCTGAGCTTCGGTACCGCCACTGCCGGCATTGATACTCAAGGTGGCGTTGCTGGCGTCATGTTCGCCGGAAAGCATCCGCGCAAACTCCATCTTGTCTATCTGCTTGACCAGATCGGGAAGCAACTCATTCACTTCGGCGAGGGTTTCTACGTCCTCCCCTTCTTCTCCAAGTTCAATCAACACCTGCGCATCTTCCAGCTGCTGTTTAGCCGAGACGCAATCCTCGACAATCTTTTGCAGCATGGTCCGTTCTTTGAGCAACTCCTGCGCTTTATCCCCCTGATTCCAGAAATCGGGGTCGGCGATTCCCGCCTCTAATTCCTGAACCCGTTCCCGCTTGGCATCGACGTCAAAGATACCTCCAGAGTTCCTGGAGTTTTTCCTGCAATTCTTTAACGGTCTCTTTCGGTTCCCGGAACATATACTTGTCTCCTAAAAAATGATAATGAACTGAGCCGCGCAGTATAGCCTAAAAGGATGAAGAAATACAGCGCTAGAAAAACTCGGGGCGACCCGCTGGATCGCCCCGAAAATCGCTGAATTTAAATTTACTTTACCGGTCGCCGAATATGGATTTCTCTCGCCAAGGTATCGTCAACGGCAAACTGCGAATGGCCGACCTTGAAGATGTAGCTGGGAAAAGTCTGCACCAGGTTGAGCTCGCTGCCGGGCAGCACCCCCATGCTCATCAACTTCTGCATCTTTTTTTCGTCACTAGCCGCCAGGTAGGCGATTTCACCCGATTCGCCAGATTTCAGCTCGGTCAGCGGTACGATCCCCGGTGCCCCTTTCTGCCGCGCTTCTTCGCAGCAGGTGCCAGGCGGAATCGGTTTGCCGTGTGGGCAGGTGGTCGGGTGGTTGAGCAGGGTGCAGATCTTGGTATCGACGCCCTGATGCAGCAGGTGCTCGAAAGCGCAGGCCTGCTCGTTCCCTTCGTCTCCCTGAATATCGAGGATATCCATCATCAGCCGCTCGGCCAAACGATGGCGACGTACTGTCATCTGCGCTTCCGGGCGACCTTCCTTGCGTAAATGCAGACGCTCTCCACGAACTTCCACGAAGGCCTGCTCGATCAACTCGTTCAGCTCTTGGGCATCAGCACTGATTCCAAGTTCGCTGAGCAAACAACCGACTTCATCCCCCTCGACCGTAGCGATCCAAAGAGATTCAAGAATTTCTTCTGCTTTTGGCGATAAACGATCCATTGATCTCAATCCTTTTGTTCCTTCTTTTCCAATATTCTGCGCAACAGCTTTCCCGGTGCCGGGTTCGCATAGCCGCAATAGGGACAATGTATCTTGCGACAGCCCCCTCGGCAACTTCCGCACGAGTTTTTTTCCTCTCCCGGCCCGATTTCCGCCGGGATTTCTTTTCCACAAAAGCCGCAATTCATGCCAGCACCCCGGTAGTCAGAAGGATTTTATTCAACAGCCAACCGCAGGCGAAGGCGAGTACCGAAACAAATAAAAAAATCGATAGAGATACCTGGAAACCACGTTCTTTCTTCATCATCAGGAACTGGGCGATGCAGGGGACAAAGAGGGTCAAGGTAACCGCTGCGACTGTCAGTTGGGTCGGAGTCAGCAGACCGTTGGTCTGCAGATCGTAAAGACCGGCAGCGCCGAAATCGCGCCGGAAAAAGCCAAACACGAAGGCCGAGGTCGCTTCGTTTGGTAAGCCGATAGCGCGCACGATCGGTGCAAGTCCACCGATGATCCCTTCTAGCGCGCCGAGCATCTTCAGGCCCCAGAGGATAAAGGATGCGAACAGGAACAGCGGCAGGATCTCCATGAAATAAGACTGCATCCGGGTCAGGGTCTTGACCGCTACATTCCGGAACTGCGGCAGGCGCAACGGCGGCAATTCCATGTAGAAGACCGGATGTTCTCCCGGCATCACCTTCGAGGCGAGAAATCCGACCAGCAGGAAGATTAGCAACATGGAAATCATCCACACTGCTAAAGCGCCGGGAACCTCTGAGAGTAGGCCGAGGATCACGCCGAGTTGAGCGCTGCAGGGAATCGCAAGGGAGAGCAGGATGGTAGCGATGATCCGCTCCCGCACCGTTTCCAGGGTCCGGGTCACCATGGTCGCCATGGTGTCGCAGCCGAAACCGAGGACCATCGGGATCACGGCGCGGCCAGAAAGACCGATCTTCTTGAAAACCCGGTCGACCAGCAAAGCCAGCCGCGGGAAATAACCGGTATCCTCTAGCAACGAGAAAATCAGGAAGAAGGTGCCGACGATCGGGAGCACCAAGGCAACGGCATAACGGATGCCAAGGGTCCAGAGGCCATACTCCCCGGCCAGCAGCTCAAACAGCCACTCTGCGGAAACGTGGCTGCGAACAAAATCGACCACGGGAGGATTGATGTAATTTTCGAACAGACTTCCTTCCAGAAAATCGACTAGGGTACCGGCCCCAAAGCCACCGACAAACTGGTACAGACCAAAGTAGATCACCAGCAACAGGATGGGTGTACCACTCCAGGGGTTAATGGTCCACCGGGACAGTTTTTCCGCAAAAGGCTCATCTGCCTGCTCCGCCTGCGTAACAACGTCGGCGAGCATATTCTTGCAGATTTTCTTGCGCTCCATGCTGATCTGCAGATGCAAGTCGGCGCGCCGTTCAAAAATAATCCCGCGCACCACTTCCATCAACTCAGCCAGATTTTCTGCGGGTTCCCCACGTTCGACGAGTTGCTCAACATCAGTGTCTTTCTGCATCAGCAACAGTGACGTAGCCCGCTTGCTGAAGCGATACTCCCCTTTAAGCAGCGCCGCAGTAAGCGTAACATCCCGCTCCAGGTCTCTGCCGTAAGTAAATGGTTTGTGCGGCACCGATGCGTAGTCGGCGATCGCCTGCTGCAACTCAGCCAACCCCTGCTTGCGCCTCATCACCGTGCCAATGACCGGCACACCGAGATTCTGCTGCAGCTTTTGCAAATTGATCTGCATGCCGAGTCGCTTCGCCTCATCTAGGATATTGACGACAAGGATAATGGGCAAACCGGCTTCGATCAGCTGCAAGGTCATTGGCAACATCCGCTCAATATTGCGCGCATCGATCACATGCAGCACCGCGTGGGGCGTTTCTGCCAGCAAAATCTTCCGCGCGACACGTTCTTCCTCGGTAATAGGCATGATCGAATACATGCCGGGAGTGTCGAGAATTTCGTAGTTAACCCCGAAGATTTCACACTCGCCGCGGGAAACTTCGACCGAGGTTCCGGGATAGTTGGAAACTGTGGTATACGCACCGGTCAGGACATTAAAGAGGACACTTTTGCCGACGTTCGGGTTACCAACCAGAACGACTTTAGGTAGCGGATTTTGCTCTGCCATAAATCTTAAAACTTTCAGACATTACTGATGAAGGATAATATTTTATTGGTCCGCTGCTGCACATGCAGCGCAAAGGCCGTAAAGCTCAAGGCGATGATTTTCGATGGTAAACTGATGAGTTGCCGCAACTGATTCCTGTAGTTTTTCGATTTGCGGTTCTTCAAACTCGATAATCAGACCACAGCTGGTACAAACCAAATGGTCATGATGCTCTTCTCCATGCACCGGCTCGAAACGGGTCTGGCCATCTCCGAAATTCCGCTCTGCGGCTATACCGCATTCAGCAAACAGCTTGAGCGTCCGATGAACGGTCGCATAGCCTATCTTCGGGTATTCTTCGCGCAGTTTCAGATAAAGCTCTTCAGTGGAAAAATGAGATTCGGAGGCAAGAAACGTCTCCAGAATAATCATTCGCTGGTTGGTATTCTTCAGCCCTTTACGACTGACATATTCGTTGAATTGCTTTATCGGGTCCATCGGTTCAGCCCTCAACTAGAAAATGAAAACGATTTTCAGAAGCTAAAGAAACAGAGCAGAAAGGTCAAGAAAATTTTTCAAAAATAAAAAGACGCCCCGAACGGGACGCCCCAACAAACGACGAGAATAGTGAAATCAGGCAGGAGGGAAAAACCGGTACAGGTAACCAGCAAGCCGGCTGAACATGTCGAAGAACAGCAGCACACCAGCAACCATCAACAACAGGCCAGTCAGGATCTCGACAATACGGATATGCTTTTTGAAACGGTTGAAAAAACCAAGGAAGCTGTGAAAAAGAATCCCAGATATTAAAAAGGGCACCCCCAGCCCAACCGAATAGGCGGAAAGCAACAGCACACCACGCCCTGCTCCACCAGCACTGCTGGCGGCAATCGCCAGGATCGCACCGAGAATGGGGCCAATGCAGGGGGTCCAGCCAGCGGCAAAAGCGATCCCGACCAAGAACGTTCCGACGAAACCGGTAGGCTTGTTACGCAGTTGAATCCGTTTTTCGCCAAGCAGCACCCCGAAATGAAACAAGCCACTCAGATGAACACCGAACAGAAAGATGAGCACCCCGCCAACTTTCTGCACAATGCCCAAGCCTTCTCGCAGGTGGGCCTGAAATGTCGACGACGCAAGTCCCGCCAAGGCACCGAGCGCGATAAAAACAACTGAAAAACCGGCAATAAATACCAGGGAGTGCGTGATAACCGTCATCCGCACTTTGGTGCTGGCGTGGGTAACATTTAGTTCGCCAAAGGACAGGCCGGAAATATAGGTCAGGTACGACGGAATCAGCGGCAACACGCAAGGGGAAAAATAGGAAAGCAAACCTGCGGTAAAGGCGATCCAGACGGTGACATCGGTACTGGCTTCCATAGAGATAACTCCGGCGCTCAACCCTTGAGCAGAAAATTGATCAACTTAAACGCCGGGCCGCCCATCCAATCGATAGCACCGATAACCTTTTCGACAACCATGCCGTTGCGATCAATGATAAAGGTCTCCGGAAACTGGAACACCTTGTAGAGATTTTGCACTTTGGCTTCACCATCGAGGAGAATCCTGAATGTATAGGGGTTGCTCTGCAGAAACGTTTGCACCACCGGACCGCTATTCTCCTCGACATTCACCGCCAATATCACCAGACCATCATCCTTGAACTTGCGATGCAGCATCTCCATCGAGGGCATCTCTTCGCGACAGGGCGGGCACCATGTAGCCCAGAAATTAAGCAGAACCACCTTCCCTTTCATATCAGCCAGGGATACACTCTTCCCCTGCATGTCGGTCAGGGTAAAGTTTGGTGCAAGCTGCCCCTTGCCGGTGCCGACATTGCCCTGCCCTTGTGGTTGTTCGCTCTGCTCGCTACAGCCGACAAGCAACAGTAGACAGAAGAGCACTAGGCCTTTGATGATCATTGAACGCATAAAGAAGTATCCTTTTCGTTTATTATGGCAATTCGATCAGATAACCGCGATTATTGCGGGCCACCAGAAACGTTAACGGCAAGCGCCCGATCCGCTCCGTGATCACCGCTTCGTAATCGCTAAGAGTCTCAATTGCAATTCCATCCACCTTAGCAATTTGATCGCCAAGCTTCAAACCGATTTTATCCGCGGCAGACCCATCGACAACCCTGTCGATAAACAGACCGCGCTGCCCTTCCTTGAGGGAGAAACCGAAATTCTGCAGAGTATATGATAATTCATATCCTTTCGGCAAGGTTGTTAACAAAACACTCTTTTCCTGCATCTGCAAACCGCGCAGCAAAAAAACATTCAGCTTATCTCCCGGGGTGTAGGTCTGCAGCAGGGAATAATATTCCTCCAGCGATCTGACCTCCACCCCATCGATGGTCAGAATAACATCGGCAATCTGGAAACCGGCCTTTTCCGCCGGTGAATCGTCAAGCAGTTCCTCAATCAGAACTCCTCCTTCACCGTATGAGTGCGTAAAATTACTGCTGACTTCGGCTGGCACCACACCAAAATAGGCACGACGGACCCGCCCGTATTCGATCAAATCGTTCAAAACCCTTTTTGCCGTGTTGATCGGAATCGAAAAACCGATCCCCTGTGCCTGCCTGGCGATGGCGGTATTGATACCGATCAACTCACCGTTGATATTGATCAACGGTCCGCCAGAATTACCAGGATTGATCAAGGCATCGGTTTGGATGAACACCGAAGAAAAGTTTTTATCGAGTTGAACATGTCGTTTAGTCGAACTGATGATCCCGGTAGTAATCGAATGACCGAGGCCGAGCGGATTGCCGATGGCAATCACCGATTCACCCAGCAGGAGATCGTCTGACCTAGCCGGTTGCAGATAGGGGTAGTTTCCCTGCTGTTCTATTTTCAGCACCGCTAGATCGATCCGTTCATCCATCCCGATCAGTTTGGCTTCTAGCTCTTGGTTTTTTTCCGTCAGGGCAACAAAGATTTTCGAGGCTTTTTCCACCACATGAGCGTTGGTCAGAATATAGCCCTGCGCATCAATGATCACCCCGGAACCCAAGGATTGAGTTTTATAGCTGCGCGGTGAGAGCATGTCGTTGAAAAACTGTTCGAAAATCGAATCACCAAACCCGAAAAAGGGGCTGCTGCGCTGACGCACAATTTCTTCGGTACGGATGTTAACCACCGCGTCACGAGCCTTGGCAACCGCTTCTACCACCGGAGTACGTCGCTCTGCTGCCAACGCATTGGAAAACGGCAGTAACAGCAACAGACCGACAAACATCAAACGGATAAACATACGAAAAAAACTCCTACGAGGTTTGGATATGGTATTTTTCCAGTCGATAAAGCAGTGTGTGTCGCGGAATCCGCAAGAATGCGGCGGCCTTGCTCTTGTTGCCTTCGCAACGCCGCAATGCCTCTTCAACCGCCTCCTGCTCAAGCGCTTCCAGCGAATAACCTTCATCAGGCAGATTCAGCACCCCGCCACTGCGAACCGTTGGTCGGCCGATCCTCTCCGGCAGGTCGGACAACTGCAACAGGTCTCCTTGGCGCAGGATCAGCATCTGCTCCACAACATTTTCCAGTTCCCGCACATTACCGGGCCAACTGTAACTCTTCAGATAATCGAGGACCTCCTTGGAAAAACGGACTCCGACGCCAGCATTCTGCTTTTTCAGGAAAAAATCGAGCAACAGCGGAATATCATCTTTGCGTTCGCGCAACGGTGGTAATTCCAGGGGCACCACCGCCAGCCGATAATAGAGGTCTTCACGGAAGCTTCCATTCTCCATCGCTTCTTCGAGATCGCGATTGGTCGCTGCCACAACCCGGACATCGACCTGCTCCGTTGTCCCGCCGACCGGCTCAAAGGTCTGCTCCTGCAAAACACGTAGCAGCTTCGGTTGCAGATCGATCGGCAATTCGCCAATCTCGTCGAGAAACAAGGTGCCGCCATCGGCCAGTGAGAACTTTCCTTTACGGTCCCTGATCGCTCCGGTAAAGGAGCCTTTGATATGCCCGAACAGTTCGCTCTCGATCAAATCCTTGGGAATCGCCGCACAGTTGACCGCGACAAAAGGACCGTCACAACGTTCGGACCCCTGATGCAAGGCTTTCGCGATTACTTCCTTGCCGGTACCGCTCTCGCCACTGATCAGCACCGATGCCTGAGTTGCCGCCACCCGCTCGACCCGTTCCAGAAGCTGTTGCATGCTGCGCGACTGACCAATGATCTGCTTCCGATCAAAGTTTCCGGACAACACATCCCTGAGCTGAATGTTCTCCCGCCACAGCTTGCGATACTCGAAAGCCTTTGCAACGGCCAAGGTCAGCTGATCACGACTGAACGGTTTCGTCACATAATCGTAAGCGCCATCCTTGATCGCCCCAACCGCCTGCTCCACCGAACTGTATGCGGTAATAATAATGACCAGGGTCTGTGGTTCCAACTCCAGCACCTGCCTCAGAACCTGATACCCGTCCATCTCCGGCATCTGCACATCGGTGATCACCAAAGCGGGCCGATAACGTTTGAACAGAGCCAACCCTTCCGCGCCGTTGGCCGCCGCAAGAACATGATATCCCGCCTGCTGCAGGTTAAACTCGGTTACCCGCCGCAAAGAAGCATCATCATCAATCAGTAATATTTGTTCAGACATCTTTCTCCTCTATACCATCAGCATATCAAGCACGCTGCAATATCAAGGTAAACTCGGCGCCCCCATCCGGGTGATTGGCCACTCGGATCTGTCCGCAGTTATTCAACACAAGGCGGTGGGTAATTGCCAAACCGAGTCCAGTCCCGTCCTGCCTGGTGGTAAAAAATGGGTTGAAAATCTTGTCGAGGTCGGCATCGGGGATTCCCGGTCCGTTATCTCTGAACAGCAGGGTGATCTGGTCCTCGTTAACCTGGGCGAGAATCCAGACCTGACCACCGTCCGGCAACGCCTGCAAAGCATTCAGGATCAGGTTGAGAAAGACCTGTTTGAATTGAGCAGCATCACCTACCGCAGCTGGCAGTTCTTCTTCGCTCCAGACAACGGAAATCTGTTTTTGGTTTGCCTGCTGGCGGGTTAACTGCAACACCTCATTCAGCACCTGGGCCGGTTTGAATTCGTTTCTCTCACTCGCTTCCGGGCGGGCAAAATGCAGGAAATCTTCCAGTACCTTGTTAAGACGATCAACCTCATCGACCAAAATATTGGTGAACTCCGCATAACGATCTTCAGGAGGAAAAGCGTCACGAAGGATTTCGGCTGTACCCCGTATCGACCCGAGCGGGTTGCGGATTTCGTGCGCCATCCCGGCAGAGAGTTCACCAAGGGCGGTCAGCCGATCGGCGCGTCGCAGCTGGTCTTCAATCTCCAGAATCAGATCCGCCTGAGATTTCAACTTCGCGTAGCTGCTTGCTAAATGCTCCACTGCATCTTCCGCCCTTATGCGCTGGACATGCTCCCGCTCGGCCAGGAAACCCGTGAGACAGCCGATCGTGTTGTAAATAAGAATTTCCAGATATTGTTCGATGTGGATCGCCGGCAGATGTCCCCACTGAAACAACACATGCGGCGCATACAACACGGAAACTAGCAAGGCGACGATTGCTCCGCCACGCAGATAATACCAGATCCCACCAAGAACAATCGGCACATAATAGAGCCTCCGATAGATGCCGTGACTTTGCGAATGCTCGGTGTGCGTCAAATAATGTAGCGAGGTGACGCCAACAATCATCACGAACAATATCAATAGGCGGATATAATTACCCCTGCCAATCTTTATCACTTTTCCGTACTTTCGAAAACGATTACCAACATAAGTAGTAGAGAATAATATTCATTGTGCTGTTGAATATTCTACGCTGCAGAACAAGAACTGTCCATAGCAACAAACAACTATCTGATATTTATAGAAATTATAATTGGCACACTGCTTGAAAAAAGTATTTGTAGAGATTACAAAAAACTATTTCCTACAAGGAGAGGATCATGAAAAAACAAACTAAAGCAATCGCGATCGCAAGCGTTTTTGTAGTATCTGGACTATTGGCAAGCAGCTTGGTTGCTGCAAATCAATTTAACTCGAGCGACCGGGTAGGCATCAATCAGTACGGTGAGCTGGCCTCCAATGACAGTACACTCCCGGAAGACCGGGTAGGCATCAATCAGTACGGTGAACTGGCCTCCAATGACAGTACACTCCCGGAAGACCGGGTAGGCATCAACAAGTACGGTGAGCTGGCCTCCAACGACCGCACTTTCCCGGAAGACCGGGTAGGCATCAACAAGTACGGTGAGCTGGCCTAAACAATGTTCAGTTCAATTAGTAGATAACCCCCGGCCTTGCCGGGGGTTTTGTTTTAAGGGCCATAAATAACTTCAAATGGTCAAATATGAGAAGGCCTCCCTTAAACAATTTAACAGGCTGTTCAGCGTGGAAGGCTGCAACTATTTAGGGTGCTATTTAACCGCTAGGGACACCGGAAAAGCTGTGTAGTACTGGGTATTTTTTTACCAATAGAAGAATCTCTGAGTTAAAATGTCGGCACTGACAAGTGTCACAGCTAATCGCACATAATCCACAGATCAAGAGGCCTCGCAAGAGGCCCCTTTTTTACCCCTAGCGTAGACAGTGACCATAAACTAAGCTATCCTGCCTCCGTTCTGGAGGTTGCATGTCGCTACTGATCGATACCCTTACCATTGTCTTGCCGGTTTTTCTCGTCATCGCTCTGGGACAGCTGCTTACTCAGCTGCGTTTATTTGATGCCAGCTTCGTACAGCAAACCAACCGATTGGTTTATATCGTATTTCTCCCGCTCCTACTGTTTCACAAAATCGGCAAAGCTGACTTTGCCACCTTTTTCAACGGCCCGTTGGTTATTGCCTCCTCACTGGTTATCGTAACCGGGTTTTTATTGACCTACTTCTACACCGGGCTACGTAATTACCCTGCCCCGAAACGCGGCAGTTTTTGTCAAGGTTCTTTTCGGGGCAACCTTGCATATGTCGGGCTGGCGATCTGCCTGAATGCTTATGGTGATGAAGGTCTGACGCGGGGGGGCATTTTGATGGGCTTTCTGGTTCCGGTACTGAACCTGTTCGCCATTTTCGCGCTGCTGCTGCCCTACAGAAGCAATGCGGATGAAAAACAACCGAACTGGCTGGCTCAAGTGGCCTTCAACCCACTGATCATAGCCTCTTTCCTCGGCATTATCTGGAGTTACTGGCATCTGCCGTTGCCGGTCATTATCGACCGTGCCTTGAACATCACCACCGGGATAACCCTCCCGATGGCGTTGCTGGCAATCGGTGGCTCTTTTTCAATGGAACGAATTAAGGGTGACTTACGCATAGCGGGTTTGGCGACCATGATCAAATTGACATTTTTACCGATTTTTGCCGCTATCCTACTGTCCTTATTCAAGGTTCGAGGGATCGATTTCGGCATCGGCATTCTGATGGCTGGAACCCCGACGGCAACGGCAACCTACATTATGGCCCACCAGTTGAAAGGTGACGCGGAACTTGCCGGTTCAATTGTTATGCTATCAACGCTATGTTCAGCGATCAGTTACACAATTATTTTGTTCATTCTCAAAGGAGTGGGGCTGTAATCATCCCAGCTCATTTTCCTTATCGGAGTCGGTTTTGAAAGAAGATTATCAGCCATTTGCTCTTGGCTCCCGTTTCTGCATTCTCCCCCCCGACCTGACACCATCGCCGGGAGATCATCTTAACCTGATCATGGAACGCGGCGCCTTCGGTTCCGGCGAACATGAGACAACCAGTAGTTGCCTGGAGGCACTGGAACAAATGTCTTTTACTGGCAGGGAGAAAGTACTCGACCTAGGCAGCGGCACCGGGATTTTGTCAATCGCGGCGTTGCTTCTGGGTGCAGGAAAAGGCTGGTGTATAGATATCGAGGAAGCAGCGATTAAAAATTGTGCGCGAAACTGTACACTGAACGATGTCAGTGACCGGGTCGTACATATCTGTGGAACGCTGGATACGCTGAAAGAAGATGAATTCGACCTTATCCTGGCCAACATCTACGGAGATATACTGCTAAGCGTCGCCGCCGACCTCGTCGCAAAAGCGAAATCGGGAGCCGTACTGCTGCTGTCAGGGATCCTCTGGGAATATAACTTCGATGTCCGCCAAAAGTACGAGCGCCTTGGATGTGAAGTGATCAAAAACCGGATGTTGGAAGAATTCAGCACCGTCCTGCTTAAAAAAATCTGAGTTATGCCTACTGTGTCAACACAGTCGACTGTCAGATAATCGTCCGGTTCCGGCTCTCTGCTTTGGTCTGGCACAAGGCTTGGTCTGCGTAGCTGGCCAACTACTCCATCCGCTTAACATCCTACGGGAGGCTGCAATGCTAAACGAGATCATCACCGGCATAGTACATTGCCGGGCCGTAGTTGAAACTCACTGACCAACGTACGTAATCGTTCAGCCACTTTCCAAGCGCCTTGCAGGTAAGTATCTTCCGGTAAAATTGCAAATTCTTCGCCGCCAATTCTCGTCGCTAGGGCTTTACTCCGCACGACTCGTTCAAAAAGTTTGGCGACCTTCTGCGGAACTAGATCCCCGAAGGGGTGGCCAAAAGAATCGTTGATCTGCTTGAAGTGATCGATATCGCAAAGGATCAGAAACAGCGAACCAGAACGCCGCTTGCCCCAATCAGGCATCGCCTCGAAAACACATTGATGAGCCCGATGCCGATCAGTTCATCAATAGTCGCCATTCGGTTGAGTTTTTCATGTGATTCTGCCAGGTAAATTTTTATCACCACCTGCGTTGCCACCAATTACAGCATCTAGGACAGGGCAGAGTAAAAATGTCGGCACGCTTTGCCGCAACGGTCATCGCACCGATAATGGGACCATTTTCCTGCAGCAATGGTACGACCATCAACGAGCAATAATCGCCAAACAGGTGTACACGGCTGAAAACCGGAGATGTCCCTTTGTAGTCGGCGTTGTCGGGTAACCTACGTCGGCATTTGATCACCTGCCCCCCCCTGCTCTGCAGGAAAGGCTTGGCTGGACAATTTTTCAGCATTATCACCCTGAACATAACTGATTCGATGCTGATCTTTATCGATCAGGTTGATGGCAATAAAATCTGCTGGGACAATAGTGTTGATGCTCGAACTTCAATTCGCCGAAGATATCGCCTTCGGACTCATTCATCTACGTTAAAAGCCGAGATGTTCTGTTTTCAACCGTGTAAAAAAAGGGCGGATCCGAAGATCCGCCCTTCTATTTTGCATTTTACTTCGATTAAGCGAGCGACTTGAGGTACTCGCGGTTAAGCTTGGCAATAAACTTAACGCTAATTCCCTTCGGGCAGGCTTCCTGGCACTCGTAATGGTTGGTGCAGTTACCGAACCCTTCGGTGAGAAGTGTGTCGGTCATTTCCTTGACACGAGCCTTGGCCTCACCTTTCCCTTGCGGCAGAACTGCCAGCTGGGACACCTTGGCGCTGGTATAAAGCATTGCCGAGCTGTTCGGGCAGGATGCAACACAAGCCCCGCAACCGATACACTCGGCGGCATCCATAGCGTAGTCCGCCGTCGGCTTTGGAATCAGGAGGGCGTTACCGTCAGCGACACCTCCAGTGTGACAAGAGGTGTAACCACCGGCCTGCATAATCTTCTCCAGCGCGCTCCGATCAACGATCAGATCCTTCTGGACCGGGAACGCCTTGGCGCGCCACGGCTCAATGAAGATTTCGTCTCCATCTTTGAATTCACGCATATGCAGCTGGCAGACAGTGGTCCGCTCCTGACCGCCGTGCGGCTTGCCATTGATCACTTGGGAACACATGCCGCAGATACCTTCGCGGCAGTCGTGATCGAAAGCGATCGGGTCTTTACCGGTCTTAATCAGGTCCTCGTTGACATCGTCGAGCATTTCCAAGAAGGACTGATCCTCGCTGATGTTCTTGGCCTGATAGGTTTCAAGCTTTCCTTTATCCTCTGGCCCCTTCTGGCGCCATACATGCAATGTCAGGTTCATTATTTGTAACTCCTCACGGCAAGTTTGACGTTTTCGAACTTCAGGGGCTCTTTGTGCAGTTCAGGCTCAACACCTACACCCTTGAATTCCCAGGCACCGACGTAGCAGAAGTTCTCGTCGTCACGCATCGCTTCACCGTCGTCAGTCTGATGCTCTGTGCGGAAGTGGCCACCACAGGACTCCTCCCGATGCAGAGCATCCTTGGCAAAGATCTCGGCAAACTCAAGAAAGTCGGCCAAGCGGCCGGCATTTTCGAGCTGCTGGTTAATTTCGCCAGGCTCACCGGTAACGTTGACGTTGTTCCAGAATTCATCACGGATTTCCGGAATTCGCTTGAGAGCATTCTTGAGGCTGGCGTCACTACGAGCCATACCAACATCTTCCCACATGACCGTACCGAGTTCACGGTGCAACTCGCTGACGGTCTTCTTGCCATTAATATTGAGCATCTTGTTGATCTGGGCTTCTACTTGCTCAACTGACTCTTTGAAAGCTGGATGGTCTTCCTTAACGGTGCCCGGAGTGATGCTTGCCAGGTACGGAGCGATGGTGTAAGGAATGACAAAGTAACCATCAGCCAGACCTTGCATCAGGGCCGAAGCACCGAGACGGTTGGCACCGTGAACCGAGAAATTCGCCTCACCGAGGACGAACAAACCCGGGATGTTGCTCTGGCACTGGTAGTCAACCCAGAGACCGCCCATGGAGTAGTGCGGTGCCGGATAGATCCGCATCGGCCTCTTATAGGCGTTCTCAGCAGTGATCTTCTCGTACATTTCGAACAGGTTGCCGTAACGCTCAGCAATGGTTGCCTCGCCGACGCGGTCGATCGCGGTCTGGTAGTCGAGGTAAACCCCGCGCTTACCGGGGCCGACGCCACGATTATCGTCACACTGCTCTTTCGCAGCACGGGAAGCGATATCCCGCGGAGCCAAGTTACCGAAGGAGGGATACTTCCGCTCCAGATAGTAGTCACGATCTTCTTCGGGAACATCTCCCGGAGCCTTGTCGCAATCGGCCTCATTCTTCGGAACCCAGCACCGACCGTCGTTCCGCAGCGACTCGGACATCAGAGTCAGTTTCGACTGCTTGTCACCATGCTGCGGGATACAGGTCGGATGGATCTGGGTGTAGCAGGGGTTTGCAAAGTAGGCACCCTTCTTGGCGGCCTTCCATGCTGCGGTTACGCTACAACCCATGGCGTTGGTCGAAAGGTAGAAGACGTTGACATAACCACCGGTTGCCAGCACAACAGCATCGCCCCAGTGGGACTCGATCTTGCCGGTGATCAGGTTACGCACGGTGATACCCTTAGCAACACCGTCAACCACGACCAAGTCGAGCATCTCGGTACGCGGATGCATCTTGACGGTACCAGCTTTCACTTGGCGGGACAGTGCCGAGTAGGCTCCGAGCAGCAGCTGCTGACCGGTTTGGCCACGGGCGTAGAAAGTACGGGAGACCTGTGCACCACCGAAGGAACGATTGTCGAGGTAACCGGCGTAGTCACGGGCGAATGGTACGCCTTGGGCAACGCACTGGTCGATGATGTTGTTCGACACCTGAGCAAGACGCCAAACGTCAGCTTCACGAGCGCGGAAGTCACCACCTTTGATGGTGTCGTAGAACAGGCGGTAGATAGAGTCACCATCGTTCGGATAGTTCTTGGCTGCGTTGATACCACCCTGAGCAGCGATCGAGTGAGCACGACGAGCACTGTCCTGGTAGCAGAAAGCTTCGACATTGTAGCCGAGTTCACCAAGGGAAGCTGCGCCGGCGCCACCGGCGAGACCGGTACCAACCATCAGAATTTTGAATTTACGCTTATTGGCAGGATTGACCAGCTTCATGTCGAAGCGAGCCTTATCCCAAGATTTTTCAATAGGACCTGTGGGTGTTTTTCCGTCGAGAATCACAATAAACCCCCTAAACCTTTACGATATGGAAGAGGAAAGCCAGCGGAATGGCGACATACAGAACGCCATATGCGACAGCAGCCAATTTGCCAACAGCAGTAACCTTGTCCTGGCTTGTACCGTTGTTCCAACCAAGAGTCTGAACAAAGCTCTGGATTCCGTGAGTCACATGGAAAGCCACCGCAATCATGGCAATCACATAGACAATGGAAACAAAGGCGCTGGTGAAGCTGTTCCCAACCATTGCGAAAACATTCAGACGACCATTGACCAGGGGTTCAAGCGTTGCAACTGCACCGGTGTGCACAACGTGCAGAGTGAAGTGCAACAAGTGATAGAGCAGGAACACCAGAATAATCAGACCCGTGTAGATCATCGACTTGGCGGCAAAGGTGGTCTTTTGCGAAACCTGAATCGCATACTGCTCTGGAGTTGCAGCGCTGTTCTCCACAGTCAGTTTGATACCGAAAGTAATGTGAATAGCGAACAGGGCCAGCATGACCAGACGGAAAATCCAGACGATCGGACCCAAGCTATGCAGCTTTTCGGCGTAAATGTTGATTGCTTCGGAGCCGGCAAATACCGACAGGTTCCCGAGCAAGTGGACAGTGATGAAGCCGACCAGCAACAGGCCAGTGACTGCCATCAATACCTTTCTTCCCACAGTGCTTGTAAACAAATGCATAGTGTCATATCCCTCGAGAATGAGATTTGATTGTTGGCCAGGACTCCCTGGAACAATCACCAGAACTTTCCGGGTGGCTCACAACCCGGCACGTCACTTCATAAAAACTGAGCCTACTCTCCTTTCCTTGGCGGAACCCGCCGTCTTTCCAGCCTCCTTTTCTTTGTAAATAAGTTTGAAATGAATTTTTGTCGGCTTAGCGCCGTTAGCCCATCGTAAAAAACAGAAAACCCATGTCGTTTTCTGTTATATCAAATCGTATACTGTATACTAAACATCGTTATAAATTTAAACAAAAAAAGGCCAACCTGTAGGAATTCTAATCAAGTTGGCCCGATTTACCGAAAAGCAGCAACATCTTGAGCTTATATACAAAAACGACCGGAAAGGTCATTCCCTTCCGGTCGTTTTTTTGATTATTTCAAAGCCAGGATCTTCTCCAAACTCTGTTGCAGAATTTGGCTTTTTTCTTCCGCCGAGGTCAGCTTGGTGCGATCTTTCTCAAGCACCTGTGGCGGTGCATTGGCGACAAACTTTTCATTGGACAATTTCTTAGTGAAAAAATCGACATCCTTCTGCGCCTTTGCAATCTCCTTGTTCAGGCGCGCTTCTTCCTCCTCAACGTTGATCAACCCGGCAAGAGGAATTAATACTTCGACATCACCCGCAACCTGGGTTGAAGCCTGCTTCGGATGCTCTAGACCGACAGCGAACCGCAACTCGTCGACCCGAGCCAGCGACTTGACATAAGCCTGCCCGGCATCGATCGCAACAGCTGACTCCTCGGACTTACAATCGAGCGCAACTGCAATCCGCTTACCCGGTGGGACATCCAACTCACCACGGATATTCCGGATGGCCCGGATGACCTCCATCAACAGCTTCATCCGCTCAACTTCGGTCGCATCAACCTTACAGAAAGCGCCAATCGGATAGTTTGCCTGCATAATTGACAGCGTCGGTCTTTTACCCGGCAACGCCTGCCAGATTTCTTCAGTCACAAAAGGCAACAACGGGTGCAATAACCGCAGCAACCCTTCGAGCACAGTAAAAAGCACCTTCTGGGCGCGCATTTTGGCCTGCGGTTCGTCTCCATAAAGGTCCTCTTTGCTCAGCTCGACATACCAGTCACAGAATTCATGCCAAGTAAAGGAGTAAAGTACCCCGGCGACATCGTTGAACTTGTAACCGTCCAAAGCCTTGTTCGCTTCTTCTGCAGTTTTCGCGAAACAATCGAGAATCCACTGATCGGCCTGAGATAGCTCGAAATCTTCCAAACTTGCCGATTCCGGGTCAAAACCCTCCAGATTCATCAGTGCGAAACGGCTGGCATTCCATAATTTATTGACGAAGTTGCGGTAGCCGCCAATCCGCTCGGTAGACAGCTTGATGTCACGCCCCATGGCGGCAAAAGCGCAAAGAGTGAACCGGAAAGCATCGGCACCGTACTCCTCGACGATGGTCAACGGATCGATCACGTTGCCCTTCGATTTACTCATCTTCTGCCCTTGGGCATCGCGCACCAGGGCGTGGATGTAGACCTCTTTAAAAGGCACCTGCTCCATGAACTTGAGGCCCATCATCATCATGCGAGCAACCCAGAAAAACAGAATATCAAAACCGGTCACCAGACAGCTGGTCGGATAGAATTTCTGCAAGGTTTCTGCATTTTCCGGCCAGCCCATGGTCGAGAACGGCCACAGCGCAGAAGAGAACCAAGTATCGAGAACATCTGTCTCTTGTCGGATATTGGGACTACCGCAGTGCTTGCAAGCGGTCGCGTCTTCTATGGAGACGGTGATCTGTTCGCATTCGTCGCAATACCAGGCGGGAATCCGGTGCCCCCACCATATCTGGCGACTGATACACCAATCCTGAATATTGTACATCCACTCGTAGTAGGTCTTTTCCCACTGGGCCGGAACGATTTTGGTATCGCCCCCTTTAACCGCCTTGATCGCCTCTTTAGCGAGCGAACCGACAGCAACATACCACTGCTTGCTCATGTACGGCTCGATGATCGTCTTGCAGCGGTAGCATTCGCCTACCGCGTTGGCGTAATCATCAATCTTTTCCAGCAGGCCCTGTGCTTCCAGATCAGCAACGACTTTCTTGCGTGCCTCGTAGCGCTCCTGACCCGCGTAGGGGCCACCGTTTTCGTTGATAACACCGGACTCGTCAAGAACGTTGATGAATTCAAGATCATGTCGCTTGCCTATCTCGAAGTCGTTGAAATCGTGTGCCGGGGTGATCTTCACCGCACCGGAGCCAAATTCCTTATCGACATAATCATCGGCAATGATCGGAATTTCACGGTTGACGAGCGGCAACATCACCTTCCCGCCAATTAACCCCAAATATCTCTCGTCCTCCGGATTGACCGCCACAGCAGTATCGCCAAGCATGGTTTCCGGGCGGGTAGTGGCAACGACCAGATATTGATCAGAACCTTTCACCGGATATTTCAGATGCCAAAGACTTCCCTTTTTATCATCATGCTCCACTTCCAAATCGGACAGGGCCGTATGACAGCGGGGGCACCAGTTGATCAGTCGATTGTCACGATAGATCAGTCCATCATCATAAAGACGGACGAAAACCTCCCGCACCGCTTTGGACAGCCCCTCATCCATGGTAAAGCGCTCACGCTGCCAGTCGCAGGAGGCGCCAAGTCTTTTGAGCTGGTTGATGATCTGTCCACCCGACTCTTCACGCCACTTCCAGACCCGCTCGACAAATTCTTCGCGGCCGAGTTCATGACGATCTTTCCCCTCCGTAGCGAGTTGTTTTTCAACCACGTTCTGGGTGGCAATGCCAGCATGATCGGTTCCCGGCATCCAGAGCACCTCATGCCCGGTCATACGCTTCCAACGGCAGAGGATATCCTGTAAAGTATTATTCAGCGCATGCCCCATGTGCAGGACACCGGTCACATTCGGCGGCGGAATAACAATGGAATAATGGGGCTTTTGCGACTTTTCATCGGCATGGAAATCACCACGCTGTTCCCAGACATCAAACCATTTCTGCTCAACCTGAGCCGGCTCGTAACCTTTGGGCAGTTCTGTTTTCATCTTTAACGCGTCCTTGTATTGAAACTGTGAGTTCTGCAGCATATCGGGGGGACAATAAAGGGGGGAGGCAAGGAAGTCAAGACCTCCTGCACCTCCCCCCGAAGGAAAAGCGCTAATTGATCTCAAGCTAGTCGCTACTCAGTTGCACCTTGGCGGATTTTGCGAATCTCTTCACGAATCATCGATTCTGCCAGGTCGGGAACCACCTCCCAGACAACTTGTTCAAGCATTTCTCCAGCCAGTTTTTTGATAATCGGTCCGGCAACCTTGCCCACAACTTCTTGCAACTCATCATCGGAAAGTTCCCGCAATTGCTGCTCCACCAGCGCAATCGGCTCAGGCTCAAATGCGCCCGCAGCCTCCGCTGTGGGCTCCTCAACAGCAAACTCAAGGGCCCTATCCGCTGCAGCCGATTTTTCGACAAGGCTTTCTTTATACGGCACAAAAGGTACTTCGCCTAAGTCCGCAGACGGTTCAACGTTAAACTCTTCGACCGGTTCTTCCTCAAGGATATCCTCTTCAGCTAGGTCGAGAATCCCCTCTTCCTCCTCGAAGGTTTCTGCTTTCCGCTCGACGAGCGGAAGCGGTTCATGTTCTTCAACCGCGAAAGACGTTTCCGCATCTGGCTCCGCTTCAAACGTCGGCTCTTCGTCAGCAATAATTGCTTCTTCACTCAGCTCCAGAGGCGCATCTTCAGCCATATCGAGTTCAAGAGGTTCTTCTGCTGCGAGTTCATTATCTTCGTCGGTCAACTCAAATGGCTCTTTCTCCGACACAGACAAATCAGCAGAATCCTCTTCCGCAACAAGCTCGTCAACTGCGGAGAACTCTTCCATGACATCCGCTTCTACCGCAACCGACATGTCTTCGACAGGTTGTAGTTCCTCTTCTTCGAACGATACGGCATCCCAGATATCATCGGCCGACTCTTCTGCAGCAGGTTCAGCCACAGCGGGTTCTTCAATTTCTTCAACCTCGTCCAGCCCTAGAACGACTTCATCAATAGCCGCTTCTTGCAGCTCGGCAGATTCTTCAGTTGTTTCCTCAACGACCGCGTCAGCAGAGAAATCGACCACATCTTCTGCCACACCGTCTTCGGCTGCACCCAAACGTATCGGCTCCGCTTCTAGAAGTTGTGCCACCTTGTCAAGTAGCGCTTGTGACTCAAACGGCTTGCTGATCCAGCCATCCGCCCCGGCGGCTTCTGCATGGCTTTCGTCAAAATGCTCGAAGGTTCCGGGCAATAGAAGAACGGAGGTATGCTCTAGGCGGGGATCGGATTTGATCGCCCGGCAAAGCTCAAAACCATCCTTGCCCGGCATCGAAATATCGGCGATCACCAGATCGGGGTATTCGCTCAAAGCCTTTTCAAGCGCTTCGTTGCCGTCATCACAAACATGTAACTCATAATCTTCTGTCGCGAAGATAATGCCGATGACTTTCTGAATCGTAACGCTGTCATCAGCAAGCAGCAGCTTCTTTGTCATTGATGCCTCCTCGCACCATCGGTGTCGGGCGTTATTGTGCGACCTCTTCGGTCATCGCCATCGCTAAATAGTCAACATCGAGAATGTTATACTCTTTACCCTGGTATCCGAAAACTCCAGTTATTCCGGTCATGCCCGCGCCTTTGGTTGGCAGTAACTGTCCTTTTTGCGCTGCCACGATTCCACAGGTGACCTCCGCAGGGAAAGCGACCGTTCCGGCCACTGAACTGGCCAGAACTTTGTAATTTGCAGAACAGGCCGACATTTCTTGTCGATCCGTAATCTGCGACAATTCCACCACGGGAACCAAGCGACCATCATCGACCAATATTTCTGCAACCACCTTCGGAAGCATCGGCAGAAGATATCCGCGACGCTGGTGAACAATTTTCCGCATACTCAAAAGTGGTACGGCATACGCAAAAGAGCCGTAACAAAAAAGGCCGTAACGAATCATATGGCAACAGAAGATGAACCATAGTACTTTTCTGGCTCAAAATGAATCATCGGCTCATCTTCGATAAGACTAATTTGTGAATAACAACCTTCAATCGACTGCCTGAGCAAAGGGGGGATATCACAAGCAGCGAGCTTAGTAGCGGGAACGATCCCACCAACCCGGTCAACCAGCAACGCCCAATTCCCTTCGGATCCTCTCAATACCAAAGCGCTCTTTCTTGTAATGGCCAAATGTGAGTGTGTGTTGAGACGGAACGCCGGATCGACTACAGGAATCTGAGTTTGTCGAAAACTCAACGATCCGACAATCCCCTGATCCATGTCTGTCCGGCTTGGATTAAATTTTTCTGTGAGATGTTCACAAATTTCAACAACTTCTTCCAAGCCCAAAAGAAATCCGACTTCCCCAAGATGAAAAATCAACTTTCTGGTGCCAGCTGGGCACATGAGACCTCGACATGACAAAACTTGCTATTTTCACATAAAGCGTCTCTAACGTTAACATAGGGCCTACCCACTGTCAAGCTTTCACTAGGAAAATCCAATGAGTTACCCACCATTAAACAGCCTTCCAAGGTTGCGGTAAAAAGAGTCGATGATAAAGCGCCAAAGCAAATCGATCGGTCATCCCGGCAATAAAGTCTACAACGGAAGTCTCTAAGCTATCCCCTTCCAGCCTGCGCCCGCCATGTAGCAGAAAAACCTTTTCATTATCCATAAAGTAGAGAAACAGTTCCCTAAGTAAATGCGATGCCTTAACGAAATCATCATGTACCCGATCAACCCGGTAGACATGTTCGAACAACCAGCTACGCAGCGCCCGAATCGCCTCAGCCATTTCTGCGGAAATACGCACTTCTGACCCATCACACTCAAGAGAGGCTTCGATCAGATCACGAACCATTCGATCAATTCGATGTGAATGCCTCAACCCGACTACCCGAGAAATCGCTTTCGGCATATCTGATTCAGAAATAACCCCGCCACGGATGGCATCATCCAAGTCATGACTCAGGTAGGCTATAATATCGGCCAAGCGGACCACCTGCCCCTCCAATGTTACGGAAGCCGACTCTGGGCTGGGGGTCAAAAGCCCACCTTGCCCTTTGGAGTGCTTAAGGATTCCATCACGCACCTCATAGGTCAGACCGAGTCCTTCACCATCCTTCTCAAGGATGTCTACAACCCGCAAACTCTGCTTTACGTGATGGAACCCGCCAGACACCAGTTCATTGAGTACCCTTTCACCAGCATGACCGAATGGGGTATGGCCGAGATCATGGCCCAACGCAATCGCCTCAGTCAGGTCTTCGTTCAAGCGCAACGCCCTGGCAATTGTTCTTGCGACTTGGGAAACTTCAAGTGTATGCGTCAGACGGGTCCGATAATGATCCCCTTCAGGAGATAAAAAAACCTGAGTTTTATATTTAAGACGTCGGAAAGACTTACTATGTAGAATACGATCACGATCATGCTGAAAGACAGTCCTTATCGAACAGGATTGGGTTCCATTTACCCTCCCTCTCGAGTTTCTGCTCAAACAGGCATAAGGAGAAAGGTTCTCGACTTCGCGTTGTTCAATCGTTTCTCTGATTACCATATAAAAATGTCCATAATTAAAGAAAAAAGCATGTTAGAAACATATTTATAGTCTAAAAGTTGCCAAGTTCAATATATCTGCTATTAAATTGTACAGACAAAAAACACTCTGAATAAATATTTTTTTCATTTCAACCTTGATTTAAACTTTAAACTTGGTTTAAAAGTACCCCCTTTAAAACATTTTTTGGGGAGGGGGTATACAGTTAACAGGTATTTTACCGCCCATCCCAAAGGAGGATATCAATGGCAACTATCATGGAAATGGCAGCAGAAATTATTGCTGCTCATGCATCGACAACTCCAATGTCTAAAGATGAACTGATTGCTGAACTCACTGAAATTCATGCTGCGCTTTCTTCGCTTGAAAAAGGGGAAACGATCGAAAAAGAAGAAGCGACTGAAGAAACACCCGCAGTTTCTCGCAAAAAAGCATTCGGCAAAGACAAAATCTATTGCATGATTTGTGGTAAAGGATTTAAAACTTTATCCCGCCATTTGAAAACTTCTCACGACATGACTGCATCCGAATATCGTAAGCAATTTGATATACCGCGTAGTCAATCGCTGGCAGCAAAGAACTACTCCGAAAGCCGTCGGCAAATGGCTGTCGATCGGGGGCTGGCAGATAACTTGGCAAAAGCCAGAGCTGCCCGTGGCAAAAAGAAGAAGTAACATATGAGCCTCTTGCAAAAGTATATTCAGTTTTCTGAATACAATTTCAGAGGATGAAATAAGACGAGCCTCAAAAGCAACTTACTGATATTATTAGGTTACGACGCCAAATAACAATCAGAGAGGGTGCCAATGAAGCTCAAAGCCAAAGTATCATGGTTAATGGAAACAGTACAGCAAAGTTTGTTTCCGCATCTTGACGAATGCTTGCCTCTTCCACTGACGAATCCGGAAAAGCAGTTGGTCAAGATCCTTGAGCTGGTTCAGATTGAAAAATATGTTCCGGTCAGCGCCAGCCGTCAATGGTTGGGGCGGCCAATCAAAGAGCGTGAAGCTCTGGCCAGGGCGTTTATCGCCAAAGCGGTTCAGCGCTATCAACATACCAGTTCTTTGCGCCACGCGTTGCTGAGTACGCCGAATTTACGGCTGATCTGTGGTTTCAGCAAACGCCAGGAAGTTCCGTCCGAATCCACCTTTTCCCGCGCCTTTGCCGAATTCGCAAAAGTCGGGTTAGGAACTTTGGCCCACGATGCCTTGGTCTCAGAACATCTTGGCTCCGAGCTGATTGGCCATATCAGCCGGGACTCGACGGCGATTACGGGCCGAGAGAAACCGGCAAAGAAAGTTAAAGCCCCCAAGGTTGCCAAGAAAAAAGGACGGCCAGCCAAAGGGGAAATCAGGCCGCCAGCGGAACCAAAGCGTCTTGATCAGCAATGCACCCAGACGGCAGAAGAGGCCATCGCTCAACTGCCAAATGTCTGTGACCGTGGCGTCAAGAAGAACGCCAAGGGATATACTGAAACCTGGAACGGCTTCAAGTTGCACCTGGATGTCAATGACTGCGGTTTTCCCCTGAGCGCGGTTTTGACCTCAGCGTCGGTCCATGACAGTCAGGTGGCCATTCCGCTGATGAAACTGACGGCCAGCAAAGTCACCTCCTGTTACGATCTGATGGATGCGGCTTATGACGCCAGCCAGATCTGGGAGCAGAGCCGTGAGCTTGGTCATGTGCCGATCATTGATCGTAACCCGCGGGGACAGGAGGTCATCCCCATGGCTCCGCACGAAGCGATTCGTTACAATGAACGAACCGCTGCCGAGCGCTGCAACGGCCGACTGAAGGATGAATTCGGTGGTCGCAGCGTTCAGGTTCGTGGTGCCGATAAAGTGATGCTGCATCTGATGTTCGGCGTCACGGCTTTATTTGCCGATCAGCTTCTTAAAGTCACAGGTTGCTGATTGCCAAAGCAACAAAACTTAACTCAAAGGGAGCCGTCTGCCCAGAATCTGAAAAATCGACGCCGCAGAACGCTCCGTACGGGATTTTTTTATTTAAACCGGTCTCAACCCTGAGCTGTCAGGTTTTTCCAGCTTAAGGCCGAGACTTTTGCAAGAGGCTCATGTATTTGTGCATACACGATGGACGGTTTCAAAATGAACCACAGCCCAACCCAATTTCCCTGAAATAGGACTGTCTTACGGAGGAACTATCTCCAATTTTATATTTGATAATAAAATCCGATATGGTTGCTGGACCACCAGAGAAAGTTAACGTGCCATAAAATTCTGTGTTGGATTAAATCTCGACAAAAATATTGCCATAACCACCCTGAAGCTTGACCGACACATCCCTGTCAAAAGAAAAATTTTCCGCTGCCTGCTCTCTCGCTTTTATTTTTATCGTATTAGACCTGCCAGAAACGATACGGTATTAGGCACATTGCATTGTCATGTACGTGTCTTGAGGGCCTTCAAGTATTACCGGATAGGGAATATTGCTGAGAATAAAGACTGCAGTAACACTCATTCGCTATTTACATATTCACTTTGCAATCGCCGACGCCACAACAAGAGCTGGTCCGACCGCCAAAACTGTAGTTGTTGTCTGAAATTGCGATCAGGGCCTCACCCCACTACCGAAGTCTGAATCAATGAGCCATGATGGAAGAGTCACCCGATCATCAACGTCGCAGCGAGGAGATCAAAATATCTTTGGAAACTGCTGGTTCATGGGTGTGTGCGGTTGTTCTGAGAGAATCCAGCCGGAATTGATTCATTGGGCCGATGGATCATTCGTCTTCTGGAAAGAAGAGGATGGAACAAAACTATTTTTGCAGTCGCCAACAAGATGGCGCGGATTGCCTGGGCTATTCTTAGGCATAAGACCTGTTACGAACCAAATTTTGCATAATCGAACTATCGAATCAACTTGAAGCTAAACAAAGGGAAGGATGCCACTCACCTGAAATTGCGAAGGCAGTATGATCAGTAATGACAAAACAGATAAGACCGGTGTATTTAAAACCTGACAGTCTCAACGGTTTGAGAAACCGGACTTTTAATAAGGACAATACGTGCGTAATCCATTAGGGTCCGGCGGAACAGAACCGCCTAACAAAGGCCGGATATGTGGCAGCAAGCTTGTCCCTCGCCATTCATCACAATGCCCTGCATACCGGGGTGAGGAGAGACCATATATGATAATGATTTAGTGTGATTTTAGCAAAACTAGGCACCCTGACTTGCTTTGTCAGTTGTTTTAGTTACTCAGTTTCCCCGATGAAGCGATCAGGATTTTTTTAAACCTTCAGCCGGGCATCGAGCAAGTTATCAGGTTTGGTCATCAGTGGTTCCTCGTGTTGTTAAGGGTCGTAACCGATCATGATCTTGTTTACAAAACTATTTACCCCCTCCGCATATCGCTAAAACCGATACCCTATGCTAAGCCCAACCAAGTACATCTCGGACAAATATGACCCATTGGCCGTACTGACTGGTTCACCAACCAACACGGAACCAACAGGGTCACCAAGGGAATTGGTCTTATCTCTTTTTTCATGCAGTTGGTACCCAAGTGCACCACTCACTGTCCAAGTGCCAAAAGACCAATCGGCCCCCAATGTAAAAAGATGCGCATCAGAGTCGGGAATCAGCGGATCAAACGTTGAATCGGGGACAGC
>NZ_QKAP01000126.1 GCF_003247215.1 Malonomonas rubra
ATTTTGGTCAATTTTCCTGTTTTGATTTCAGTGAGCAGACGAGCATCCTCAGAGAAAAAATCGCCCGGATTGATCGGACCGGTTGCCATGCCGTTCAAGCGCTTGCGGGCAACCACGAAATATTTGCCCGGCGGAACATCAATGCGGTAGTTACCTGAAGCATCTGTCGGGCTGGAGATATAGGTCGATGGCCCGAGCAGGTTCGGGGCATGGTTGGGGTAGACATTGACGTAGGCACCACTGAGCGGTTGCCCCTCCTGTTTTAAAAAGACTTTGCCGGTAATCCCGCTTTTGCCATTACCATCAAGGTAGGTGGCTTGCTGCGCTTGTGGTGCGCATCCGACTAATAAGTTGAGCAACAGTGCCAGAGACAGCAGAAATCTCATGGGAGCCTCCCTCTAAATTTAATCTGTGGAATCGATATAGATGACGATCTAGCAAACTTCAGAAAGTCTATCGAGTTATGCGCAATTGTCAAAAAAATATGCCAGGGTGCTATCATTGTTTGGGAACGGAAAGAATTTGTGATATCGGTTTGTTGGAAGAATCAACTGTCGTTTGACGTTTTACTGATATGAAAGGAGCCGGAATGAATCTCACGATTAAAAAAGGCGCTGTGCTGAAACTGAAAACTCCCTGCCTGGTCATCGGTGTGTTCGAAGGGAAGCTGAAAGGGGATTTACTACAGCAATTGGACCAAGGAATTGACAGAGCCCTCTCCAGAGCGGTCAAAAGCAAAGAATTTTCAGGCCGGAAAGGGGAGAGCCTTCTGTTTCATGTTGGCCGGAAGCTGGTGGCTGAACGGGTTCTTCTGTGGGGGTTGGGCAAGGAGAAGGGCTATGATCTGCGCGCCCTGCGGCAAGCGGCGAGTGCGATCGCCAAGCTGTTAGCCGACAAGCAGCTGGGTTCTTTCATGTTCGCACTGCCGCAGACGCCGACCAAGAAAATCACCCTTGACGGGAAAGTGCAGGCGGCAGCCGAAGGCTTTCTGCTCGCCGACTATCGTTACGAGCGTTACTTGCCGCAGGACCGGGCGGGGCGACCGGCGCAACTCGATAAGGTCGCACTGCTGATCGATGACAAAGAGAGCAAAAGCGTGGCCGAATCTGCCGTGCGAAAAGCTGAAGCAATCGCCTCTGGGGTCTGTTTCGCGCGCGACCTAGTCAACGCGCCCGGCAACGAAAAGTCCCCTGAATTTCTGGCCATGCAGGCCATCGGGATGGCCGAAAAACTCGGCATCAAGGCGACCCTGCTTAACCGTAAAAAACTGGAGCAGCAAGGCTTTGGTGCCATGCTCGGGGTTGCCCAGGGGAGCAAGCGGGATCCTTACCTGATTGTGCTTGAATACCGTGGCGGCACCGGTGATGAAAAGCCGATTGCGCTAGTCGGGAAAGGTGTGGTGTTCGATGCCGGGGGGATTTCGCTGAAACCATCCGAAGGCATGGACGAGATGAAAATGGACATGGGGGGCGCTGCTGCGGTGTTCGGTACCATCATGGCGGTTGCCGGGCTGAAGCTGCCGATTAACTTGGTGGCGGTGGTGCCGGCGGTCGAGAATATGCCTTCCGGTACAGCCATCCGTCCTGGAGATATCCTGACCTCGTTGTCGGGTAAGACGATCGAGGTTCTCAATACAGACGCCGAGGGGCGGTTGATTTTGGCCGACGCCCTGACTTTTGTCGGTCGCTTTGAGCCGCGGGTGGTGATCGATGTCGCCACGTTAACCGGCGCAGTGATTATCGGTCTGGGTAATCAGGCGGCTGCAGTTCTCGGTAACCACGATGGTTTGATCCGCCAACTGATTAAGGCTGGCGAACGAAGTGGCGAAAGACTTTGGCAGCTGCCGCTCTGGGGAGAATATGCCGAGCAGATCAAGAGTGATTTTGCCGACGTCAAGAATGTCGGCGGACGTCCCGCAGGCACCATTACCGCGGCGGCATTTCTGCAGAAGTTTGCTGACGATTACACCTGGGCGCACCTCGACATCGCCGGGATGGCTTGGGAAGGAAAGGGCAAGGCCGGACAGCCGAAAGGGGGAACAGGTTATGGTGTGCGGTTGTTGACTGAATACCTGTGCGGTATGTCGCAGTAACTAGCCTTTTCCTGCTATACTTTGCCGATGTGTAGGAGGCTGAGAGATGCAGATTTTCAATCCTCTTCAAACGGTTACCTCGTTGTTTCGCAGCTCGCCGAAGAAAGTCGGTTTGCCGCCCGGAACGCTGATTCATGTTGGTGAGCAGAAGGTTGAACGACCGATTTTCTCCTGTATTGAATATGGCGAAGACCATCTGCGGGTACAAAAAGATATTCCGCTCGAAACCTGCTTGGAGTCGAAAAAGTCGGCTGGCGTAAGCTGGATCAATCTGGACGGTATCCACGATATTTCCCTGCTGGAACGTTTCGGCAAAGAGTTCAATCTCCATCCGTTGGCATTGGAGGATATCCTCAACACCGGTCATCCCCCGAAATTCGAAGAGTTTGATGATTGCGTACTGCTGATCACCAAGATGTTCTTTTTTGATAGGCAGAACAAGCGGCTCGAGGCGGAACAGATCAGCCTGGTGCTGAAAGAGAAGCAGTTGCTGACCTTTCAGGAGCGGATGGGTGATGTGTTCGAAGGGGTTCGCGAGCGCCTGAAACGGAAAAGCGGCCGAATCCGCCAGCGCGGCGCGGATTATCTGGCCTACGCGCTGATCGATTCGGTGGTTGACAGTTATTTTCATGTGCTGCAGAAGATTGGTGACCTGCTTGATTTCTTGGAATCGGAACTGCTCAGCCACCCGAGTCAGGAGTTGTTACAGCAGGTTCACCATCTGAAGGGGCAGTTGATGTTCTTGCGTAAGACGATCTGGCCGATGCGCGAACTGACCGCTAGCCTGCTGCAAAACGAATCGGAGATGTTCGACGAATCGATTACCCCCTTTCTGCGCGATCTTTATGATCACACCATTCAGGTACTCGATACGGTTGAGAACTATCGTGATACCGCTTCCGGCCTGGTTGATCTGTATATGTCGACGGTCAGCCAGCGGATGAATGAGGTGATGCAGGTACTGACCATCATGGCTTCAATCTTTATCCCGTTAACCTTTGTCGCTGGGATCTATGGCATGAACTTCGAGTTGATGCCGGAATTGAAGTGGCGCTACGGGTATCCGATGGCTTTGGGGCTGATGCTGATTTGTGCCGTTGTCATGCTTTGGTTTTTCAAGAGGAAAAAATGGTTTTAAGAGTTGTCTGCCTTATTGTCTTTCTGCTCGGGTTGGGTTTGACTCCCAAGTTGTATGCCGCGGAGCCTCCGGCGAATGGGAACGGTGATGTTGTCGCTGAGTCGCCTGGGCTCAGTGAGCTGGGTGCTCGCTTCGTCGCGCTGAACGATTTTGTCGTCAGCTCCGAAGAGAAATTGAAGCAGTTAGCGGATTTGGTCGGTCAGGATGATGCGCTGGCTGAAATTACCCAACAGTTCAAACTGATCAGCGACGAGATGCAGTCACTTGGGTCTCCCGAAGACTGGTATGTTGATCGGCTGAATCATTACCTGACTCGTTATGGGCAGCTGCGTCAGGGGGTGAATGGGCTTCAGCAGCGCTTAACCTTACGCCAGCAGGACGCGGAAAAAATTCGTGCACAGCTGCAAAAAAGCCTCGAGTTCTGGTCTGCCTGGGAAGCGGAACTTAAGAAGCAGGATGTGAAGCTCCCCAAACAGACGATCGCTGAAGCTAAACAGCTGCTCGCCAGGCTGCAGAAGGAGCTGACGCAGACCACCGATCATCTGTTGCAGTTGCAGGAAAAGATCGGCTCCTCTCAGCAGGAACTGCTGCTGGCGACCGACCAGCTTTCGGTTGCTCTTGGCAAGTTACGGAAGGCAACCTTTCGGAGAAACGCTTACTCCTTTTTCTCTGCCGATTATTATCACCAGTTTTCTCCTGCCCTCACCGAGCAGATGAAAGAGGGGGCGGCTGCCGCACTGAAGTTCGATAAGCGGTATCTGCAGGAGAACGCTTGGCGGCTGGCTCTACTTGGCGGCGTGATGGTTCTGGTCGCCTGGTTGCTATTCTATTTTCGGGCGCGCCATACGGCGAGTGAAGATTGGCATTTCATTCTCAGGCGGCCTCTGGGGGCAGCCGGGTTCGTTGCCGTCGCTGCTGGCTGGCTCTGGCTGCCAGCGCCCCCGGCGATGTTGCGCTTCATGTTGGTTTGCTTTGCGGTAGCTACTGCGGTAGTTCTGGCCACTCCGTTACTCGAAAATCGCCGGCAGGTCCGTTTTCTTATCCTTGCAGCGGTTGTTTTCCTGCTGACTAATTTCT
This sequence comes from Malonomonas rubra, assembly GCF_003247215.1. Lineage (GTDB taxonomy): Bacteria > Desulfobacterota > Desulfuromonadia > Desulfuromonadales > Geopsychrobacteraceae > Malonomonas > Malonomonas rubra_A. The sequence goes on from NZ_QKAP01000126.1 coordinate 4,308, forward strand.
TTTTGCTAATCTCGTTTCCGCAACCTTTGTTCCGTATCTATATCCTCGCGATGGCGGTTGCCTTTGTGCCGCTGCTGTATCGCCAGATTGGTGAGTCTCGTCAACGCCGTACCGCAGGGCAGGGGCGTTTCTATAGGACTCTGCTACGGATTGCTATGATTGTCCTCTGTCTCAGTTTTTTCGGGCAACTGGCCGGGTTTATGAATTTCTCCACCTGGCTGATCCAGGCGACGTTCGAGACCGGAATGGTTTTTCTGTTCGTCCGGATGGCGGTGCGGCTGATCAATGGGGGCATCGAGTTGAGCAATGATGCGCTGGTCCAGTCCCAGTGGCCTTTTTTTCAGGAATATGGGTGTGAACTGGGTGCGCGTCTGAGACACTTGGTTGCCTTTGTGATCTACAGTTTTTCAGTTTTTTACCTGCTGCCGGTCTGGCGCCTGTTTTCGACCCTCAATGAGGGCTGGCTTTTCTTCTCTGAACTGTCGATCGAGATCGGCAGCTTCAGCCTGACGGCGCAGATGTTCGGGTCGGCGCTGATCGCATTTTATCTGGCACTTCAGGCGTCTTGGGTGCTTCAGGCGGTCACTGAAACGCAGGTGCTGCGCAAGCGGAATGCTGATCGCGGGGTACAGGACGCGGTCAAGAAGCTGATTCATTACGCAATTGTCCTGACCGGCTTGCTGCTCGCCCTTAGCATGCTCGGTTTAGGCGTGCAGAATTTTGTCGTACTGCTTGGCGCCTTCGGGGTCGGTATTGGTTTCGGCTTGCAGGACATTGTCAACAATTTTCTCTCCGGTTTGATTCTACTGTTCGAGCGACCGATCAAAGTCGGTGATGGCGTGGTGATCGACGGCGAGTACGGGATCGTCATACGGATCGGAATGCGTTCGACGGTAGTGCGGAACCTGGATGAGGCCGAGCTGATTGTGCCGAACTCGCAGATGATTTCGCAAAAGGTCACCAACTGGACGCTTTCCAATCGCCGTGTGCGCTTGGTTGTGCCGGTTGGAGTCGCATATGGCAGCAATCTGGAACTGGTCTTGTCGATTCTCTCAGAGGCCGGTCAGCAACATGCCGAGGTGCTGAAAAATCCCAAGCCTTCACCGTTGTTCGTACAGTTCGGGGCGAGTTCGCTCGATTTCGAGCTGCGGGCCTGGATCGGCAATGTCGATAACCGGCCGCGGATCAAGAACGAGCTGCTGCTCTACATCGATAAACGGTTCCGCGAGGAAAACATCGAAATCCCCTTTTCACAACACGACCTGCACCTGCGTTCGGTCGAGCCGGGGATTTTTCCTGGAACTACCGATTCCTGAACCGTTCAGACCAGGTTCAGGACGACACCGACAAAACGTTCGCTGTTGTCGATTCGCTGCAGAATCTTGCCGTTTTCGCTCCGGATTGAGCGGACGATGCGCATCAACTCCACTAGCTTTTTGGCGTCCTGTGCCTGCGGGAAGGGAGCAGCGATGTCATCGTCGGTCAGACGGGTCAAAGAAGAGATCTGCCCCTGCAGATGGGCATCGGTCTGGCGTGCCGCGTTGTCGGCGATCTTCTTGATATCTATCGTGTCGAATGTGACCGGCATTATTTACCTCCCCCTAAATTGATCTTCCAGCGGCTTTAGGGCATCTAGGTAGGCCTTGGTCTGTTCAATCTGGCTGCCGATCGCTCCGGATGTGCCGAGTAGTTGAAAGACCGAGCTGTCTATCTAGATGAGACTCGTATTAATTTTGTTTTCGTCGATGCCGAGTAGCCGCTGGTAATGTTGCCGTTTGTTTTGCAGCGTGGCCGCGCTGCTAAACAGTCGGGTGAAGCTGTCATTCATGCTATAGGCCTGGAGATATGTCTGCTACAGCTGACGGTGCAGTTGGCGTTTGGTTTCGGCCAGGGGGTGAGCAGGTGCTGACGTTTCTCCTGGAGCTTTTGTTGAATGATCATGCCGACCCATTGGAGAAAATTGTCGCGGTCAGCGGGATCCTGGGAAGTACTGACTTCCTGCCATTTGCTTTTGCTCTTGGCATTGCTGAAGAAATTGCGGTTGAATTAGGGGGCCCACTGTTCTTCCATGAAGCGGTCGATCTGTTGTTCCTTGGCGGTGATAAAGCTTTCGAGCAGGGCAGATGGGCCTTTTCCAGGCTGACGAGTTGATCACCCAGGGCGATCGACAGCTCGACCAACTCCTGGGGGATTTTCGCACAGCTGCAGAGGACAAACAGAACAATGGCGGTCAGCACGATCGGTTTACGAGTAATTCATTCTCCACCTCCTAGCCAGCTCGAATGATGGTGGCGTACCAGCCCTTTGTAGGTTTCACCGCCTGCATCGTCGGGGGCAAAGGCATAGCCGCCCTCATGGCCGAGGGTAATCTGAAAGGCATTGTTCGAAATTTGCCATCACGCCCTTCTAGCAGGTCTGGTTTCTTAACGCTTTGGAGTTGATTTCGTTAAAATGAAGCAGGCTTTTTCGAGGGATACAAGTGACTAGAAAAATATTAACTCTTGACCGTTTTGGGCTCTCTTGACATCGCCCCCGAACTGTTGCTAGATTGCCACGTTCGGCCAGAGTCCTGACACTGGTAACGTGGCTCGGCAAGGCTGAAAAATCAAAGTTAACCAACTGTCGGTCGCTGGCGGCTGACGGGATGGAGTTTACAATGCGTTCTTCCGATATACGGTTGGAAACCGATTTGCCGAAAGGGGTCAAGGATTTCCTGCCGCTCAAAGCAGCCAAAGCGGATTACCTGCAACAGAAGCTGCGGCAGGTATTTAACGCCTGGGGCTTTCGCCCGGTGATCACCCCACAGCTCGAATATCTGGATGTCCTCGAATTGGGGATGGGCGAGGGGTTGCGTGATCGAGCCTTCCGTTTCGACGATCGACAGAGTGGTCGGCTGGTCGCCTTCCCTCCCGACATGACACCACAGATTGCTCGGATCGCCGCAACTCGCATGAGCGAGCGGCCGCTGCCGCTGCGACTCAGCTATAGTGGTCGGGTACTGAGGCATACCGAGCAGCAGATGGGCAAGGACCGCGACATCTTCCAGACCGGAGTCGAACTGATCGGGCTCGATAGTCCGGAAGCGGATGCCGAGATGATCGCCATGGCGGTGGAAGCGTTACAGGCGGTCGGTGCCGAAGAGTTCACCATCGATATCGGCCAAGTCGATTTTTTCCGTGGTGTCATGGACGGGCTGTCCCTAGAAGGCCGTTTGGCAGACCAAGTGGCCGACGCTATTCTGCGTAAAGACAGCTCCGAGTTGCAGACTTTGTTGAAGGATGCAGAACTGGAAACCTCGGCTCGTGACGAGGTGTTGGCGCTGCCGCGCCTGTTTGGTGGGCGCGAAGTGTTGGCGCGGGCAGAGAAAGTGGTGTGCAATGAGCGTTCGCGTAAGGCGCTGGACAACTTGGCACAGGTTCTCGACGTACTGGAGGTGTATGGGGTGCTCGATCATGTCACTGTCGATCTCGGCGAATTGCGTGGATTAAACTACCACACCGGCATCACTTTCCAGGGTTTTCTGCCCGGCGTTGGCCGCGCGGTCTGCGGTGGCGGACGTTACAACAACCTGACCCAAAAGTATGGCTTCGATGCCCCGGCAACCGGTTTCACCTTTAGTCTGCTGCATCTGCTATTCGCTCTCGATAAAGACCTTGATGCTCAGGTCGAACCGGCGACAGACCTGTTGATTTTTGCCAGCGGCAAGCAACTGCGTCCGGCACAGCAACTGGCTCATAAACTGCGACAGCAGGGCTATTCGGTTGCACGTGATATTCTGCCGCGCGATCGGGCTGCAGCACTCGACTATGCCAAACAGATGAATTTCAAGTACTTGCTTGTGGTCGCAGGCGAAGAAGATGATGTTGAGTTGAATTGTCTGACTGATGGTCAGGCCCGACAACTTCCTTGGCAACAGGTGTATCAGGACGGACTAGAACTCTAGTTCTTTTCATACCCAGTCGACCCAGCCGGTCGACGAGACAGGAGTTACTGAATCATATGGCCAACGTAATTATCGTCGGCGCCCAGTGGGGCGACGAAGGAAAAGGCAAGATCGTCGATATCTATACCGAGTACTCCCAGCAGGTAGTCCGTTTTCAGGGCGGGAACAACGCCGGGCATACCTTGGTGGTTGGCGACGAAAAGACCGTGCTGCACCTGATCCCTTCCGGCATCCTCCATGAAGGCAAACGCTGCCTGATCGGTAATGGTGTGGTACTTGATCCGAAGGTCTTTCTCGAAGAGATCGACAACCTGAAAAAGAAGGGCTACCTCAAAGATGACAGCCAACTGGTCGTCGATGGCGCTGTCAACATCATCATGCCATACCACAAGAAGATCGACGTTGCCCGGGAGCAGAAGGCGGGGGCGAAGAAGATTGGCACGACCGGTCGTGGTATCGGTCCAGCCTACGAGGATAAGGCCGGACGCCGGGCGATCCGCTTCGCCGACCTGTTGAAGCCGGAGACCTTCAAGCGCAAGCTGGCCGATGTACTGCCGGAGAAGAATTTCTATCTAGCGCAGTATCTGGGAGAACAGCCGCTCTCGGCTGACGAAATCGCTGAAGAGTACCTCGGCTACGCTGAGCGTCTGCGCGGCTATCTCGGCCGGGTTTCGACCCTGCTCGACAAAGCGATCAAGGCGGGCGACAATGTGCTCTTCGAAGGAGCGCAAGGAAGCCTCCTTGACGTCGACCACGGCACCTATCCCTATGTAACCTCTTCCTCGACAGTGGCCGGTGGCGCTTGCACCGGGGCCGGTCTTGGTCCCAACAAAATCAACGCAGTGATCGGCATCTCCAAGGCCTATGTCACTCGGGTAGGGGAAGGTCCGTTCCCGACCGAGCTGCATGATGAGATGGGGGAACAGTTGCGTGCTGCGGGGCACGAGTTTGGAGCCACAACCGGTCGTCCGCGTCGTACCGGCTGGCTCGATATAGTCGCCTTGAAGGAAGCGGTTCGTACCAATGGCCTGACTGGTATCGCCCTGACCAAGATGGATGTGCTCAACGAACTTGAAACGATCAAAGTTTGCACTGCCTATCGTTATGGTGAAGAGTTGCTGGAAGAGTTCCCACAGGATTTTGACGTACTCAAAGAGTGCACCCCGGTTTATGAAGAGGTGACCGGCTGGCAGTGCGATATCAGCCAGACCAAAGAGTATCAGCAACTGCCGCAGCAGGTGAAGGATTACGTCTATAAAATAGAAGCTTGGATCGATTGCCCGGTAGTGCTGGTATCGGTCGGCCCGCGTCGCGATCAGACGATTCAGCGGATCAATCCGTTTGAATAAAATAATGGCGGGAAAAAGTTTTGAAAAAAAAGGTTGACCCGTTAAAACGATTCACGTATAACAGGTCTCCGTTGCGCGAGCCGGTAGCTCAGTTGGTAGAGCATCTGACTTTTAATCAGATGGTCGTGGGTTCGATCCCCCCCCGGCTCACCATTTTAAAGCAA
>NZ_QKAP01000093.1 GCF_003247215.1 Malonomonas rubra
TAACTCGATAGACTTTCTGAAGTTTGCTAGATCGTCATCTATATCGATTCCACAGATTAAATTTAGAGGGAGGCTCCCATGAGATTTCTGCTGTCTCTGGCACTGTTGTTCAACTTATTAGTCGGGTGCGCACCACAAGCGCAGCAAGCCACCTACCTTGATGGAAATGGCAAAAGCGGGATTACCGGCAAAGTCTTTTTAAAACAGGAGGGGCAACCGCTCAGTGGCGCCTACGTCAATGTCTACCCCAGCCATGCCCCGAACCTGCTCGGGCCATCGACCTATATCTCCAGCCCGACAGATGCTTCAGGTAATTACAGCATTGATGTTCCACCGGGCCAATATTACGTGGTTGCCCGCAAGCGCTCGAACGGAACGGCAACCGGTCCGATCAATCCGGGTGATTTTTTCTCTGAGGATGCTCGCCTGCTCACTGAAATAAAAACAGGAAAATTGACCAAAATCGATCTGCCGATGGTTACCATGACCGCGCCGATGTTTTTCAAGCAAGGGGCGGGAGATATCGTCACCGAACAGGGCATCAGCGGAATCCTGGTCGATGTCGACGGCAAACCGATGCCAGGAGGGTTTGCCATTGCCTACACCGACAACGATATCAAGCGACTGCCCGATTTCGCCTCCACCCTGTCCAATGAGAAAGGTGAGTTTGTCCTCTACTTACCGAAAGGGGGCGAATATTACTTGGCCGCGCGGTTGCACGCTTGGGACATGCCGCGACCGGGCGAACCTTACGGCAAATATGATGGCGATGTGATTACCCCGATCCAGGTTCCGGACAAGGGTTTTGTCAAAGGAATCAAGATGGTGATGGCCCCCTTTACAGGCACTTACAAGGAGGGGAAGAACAAGCGCCCGTTCTGATTTCGTTAAATCAGTCAACAGCAACGAACGGGGACGGAACGATTTTCTGTCCCCGTTTTTTTATCCCCCTCAGTTCCGTCAATTAAGCTCTCAGCAGACTGCCCTAAAGGCCACTTGCGGTGTATGACTCGTTGATCGCCCACTGCCGCATCTTTAGCGCAATCTGACGGCGAATGCGGGTCGGTACTTCGACATGCAGGCAGAGTGACCGTTTCTCCAACTTACAGGCCTCAATCCGCTGCTTGGCATTGGCCCCGGCACTCGGCAACCAACGGATATTCTCCTTCGGCAGGTAACTTCGTTCTTCCCCCGGCAACAAGCTGGCAACTTCTTGGCGCGGATCGAATTCCCGCCCGACCAGTTGCAGACCACCCAGCATCCCCAACTGATAAGCCAGATGCGGTCCGGCACAAAGCTGTACATAAATCTCTTCCGACAGCTCGCGGATCATCCGCAAGCCCCTCCGGAACCGCGGGTTCGGCTGCAGGTAGACTAGATCTCGGCGCACCAGGCATTCCCCCAGATCGGCGAGCTGCGGGTAAGGCGGCAAGCCTCCGAGACCGACCAGCACCCGCTCATCATCCGGATAGGTACCGACATAGCCGTGAACATCGACAATCAGCTCCGGAGCCGGCCCCGGCAACTCACCGACGTAGCGACACAGGCCCTCCTCATGCTTGTAGCAATAGGGATGACCGTGAGCATCGACATAGGGGTAGATCACATCGATATTACTCGGATTAAGCGGCACCCCCCAGTCCTTTAGCTTCTGCAGGTTGGCATCGGCGAGCGGTTCCCGCCCGGAGAATCCGAGGTTGATCACCGCCGCCCGCCCCTTGCCGTAGTGTAGAAAATAGAGCGCCACTTCCAGGGTGTGCGGATCATAGGGGCCGTGGCTGATAACGGCAATTGCGGGTCGGCATCCTGCTTGACCAGCAACAGGGCACCACCCGCCTCATCAGCAATGAACTTGCAGCGGAACTCCGGGCGCTGCGAACAGGACTGCCAACCGGTACTGGTCTGGGGCAAACAGCCGAAAAAGCCCTGCAACACCTGCTCGCGCCAGCTAGGGACGAAGCGGATACAGAGCTTCGGCAGCCGATAGTAAACATGATAGCTGCCTACATCCAGATAGACACGAATGCCCAGCCGCTCAATTAATTGTCGATTGTAGTTGTTCTGGGTCGTGTGCAGCAACCGCTCGGTTAACTCCTTCAGCCCGGCGTAAAAGTCTTCTCCGGGCACAGGAGAAACCAGCTCGACCCGTTTGAGGCCGCTATAGTCCTCGCGGGCAATTTCCACCTCAAGCCGGTTAAGATGCCGCTTAAAAGGAGCTGCTTCGTCAACCCGGAAACGGTTGACAAACAGCGGGGAGATCGTGATCGGGGGACGAGGTGAATCAGGCATTAGCACTCCTCATACACTGATCAGAATAACGCCAGCTACAGCTTTACCTCAAGGGGAAGGGAGAATTTCTTGCTCAGCCAACTCTGCAAGAGACCGAGCAACCCGCTTTACCCCTGCGTCAAAGGGTTCCAGTTCGATCTCGATCCGCTTTTCAGGCAGGGTGTGCATATAGAGCGGATCGTAATAGTGAACCATCAGCTCATAGACCAGTTCCTCCCACTCGCCAGCATGCAGCAAGTCGAGCAACTGCTTGATCACCTTATTGCCCAGCCGCTCTTTCAGGGCACAGATCGGCTGTTCGAACTGCTCGCGCAGCCGGTCGATCGCTGGATAGTCTTCAAGGATGATCCTAGTGCGAAAGTTAAGCGACGCTTTAAGCCAGAGGCTCGTTTGCTCCTGCATCGCCTGATGAAACCGCTTCGGCACCAGCAGCCGGCCAATATGCAGGCTCTCCCCTTCGGTAACCAGATAGGCGGACGACTCCAGCTGCTGCAGCCGATCCCAGAGCAACGCCTCGAAGCGTTTCTGCCCCGGTTGCGGCTCCAACCCGAGAGCCCCGAAGGCGCTGCCGCGATGATTGGCCAGACCTTCCAGGTCAATCACCGGGAACCCCTGTTCCGCTAGCCGATGCAGCACCTGGGTCTTGCCGACCCCGGTCAGGCCGCGCAACACGTAGATCGGCGGCCATTGCTGCTTTTCGAAATAACTGCAGACCAAGGTACGGAAGGCTTTATGTCCGCCGATAAGCTGCCGGGCATGAATACCAGCCAGATTCATAAAACTGGTCATCGCCAAGGAACGCATGCCACCACGCCAACAGAACACAATCACCGGCCCCCGATGTCCCCTCCGAACCTCCTCGACCTGTTCCAATAAAGCCGGGATCTTCGGTGCCACCAGCTCAATGCCAAATTTACGCGCCCTCCCCTTCCCCCGCTGCTTGTAGAGGGTACCGACCTCAACTCGCTCTTCGTTACTGAAGATCGGCACGTTGATCGCACCGGGGATGGTCGCCTCGGCAAATTCGGCCGGAGTACGCACATCGACCAGCAACGCTCCTTCACGACGTAACTGAAGGGCTTTTTCGAGTTCGATGGTTGCCTGTATCAAACGGATCATCCTTTATCGGCAAAGATTGCAGATGCTGTTTCTACACCATCATACGCCACAAAACAACCAGGTCCCGGAAAAAAACGGTTGACCAACGTGCAAAATTCCGCTAGGGTCTGCAACCGTTGTCGCGGGATGGAGCAGTCTGGTAGCTCGTCGGGCTCATAACCCGAAGGTCGGGGGTTCAAATCCCTCTCCCGCAACCAAATAAAATTAAGGGACTTGCATAAACATGCAGGTCCTTTTTTTGATTGGTCCTTCCACCCCCAAAAACAAAAATTATTTTTTCTCATTGTCCCTTCCTTTTACGGCTTACTCAGTTTAATTTAGAAATAAATCTTTATATTTCCGTCACTTGACTTCCGCATGTGGCATATTGGCATCTATTGATTGGCTATCACCAATTCTAATGGTCGCTATATTTTAAATGTTATGTTAACTCTTTGGCTCTAAGCATAAAAAAACCGTGAATAGAACAATGGAGCCCTCTATGTCCAGAAGTGTATCGATTGGTCCTGTCACCCGGATTGAAGGCCACCTGCGCATCGACACCCGCATTGAAAACAACCGCATAGCCGAAGCTTGGAGCATGGGGGAAATGTTCCGCGGTTTTGAAACGTTATTGGTCGATCGCGACCCGCTCGACGCACCGGTAATCACCCAAAGAATCTGCGGCGTCTGCTCGGTCAGTCATGCGATTGCTTCCTGCAAAGCGGTAGAAGCAGCCATCGGCTTGAAAGCCCCCCGCAACGGTCGCTACTTGCGCAGTCTGACGTTGGGAGCCAACTACCTGCAAAGCCACATCCTGAACTTTTATCATCTTTCGGCGCTCGATTTCGTGCGCGTCGAAGAGCTGCTCGATTACCGCGGCAAGGATCCGGTGTTACGCGGCCTGAAAATCTGGGCGTCGCAGGAGATCAGTTCCGGACGGATCTTGCCGATTGCGCCCTTCCTGCCGAAACTGCCAGCCGATTATGTCGACAACAACAACTGGAATCTGGGGGCCCTTTCCCACTATCTCGAAGCGCTCGAGATTCGCCAAGAGACCCATGAGATGACCTCTCTGTTCGGCGGCAAGATGCCACATACGGCGTCATTGGTTCCAGGCGGCGTCACCTGCGGAGTCGACCCGGCGGTCGTTGAAAGTTTCCGCACCCGCTTACGCCGAGTCAGGCGCTTTATCGAATTGACCTATATCCCTGATGTGATCGCTGCAGCCCGCCTTTACCCGCAATATGCACAGGGCGGTCAAGGGGTGCAACGCTATCTGTCTTACGGCGGCTTCGAAGAAGACAACGGCGATTGGCTACCGGCCGGGACTGTAATCGAGGATCGCTTCGAACCCCTCGACACGGCGGCGATCAAAGAAGACCTGACCGCCAGCCGCTTTCGGCAGACAATCGCCAAACATCCCCGAGAAGGAGTTACCGTCCCTGAAGAGGATAAAAAAGGCGCTTATTCCTGGCTGAAAGCCCCACGCTACAAAGGCTTGAGCATGGAAGTCGGGCCGCTGGCGCGGATCATGGTCGCTGCGACGGCAAACTCTGCCGGAGTCGGTGATGCCCTGCAGGCCTTCCTCCGCGAAGCGAATCTGCCGGCCTCTGTTTTGCCCAGTGTCCTCGGTCGCCACGCCGCCCGGGCTCTGGAAGCCCTGCTGCTCTCCCAGCAGATGGAAACCTGGCTCGATGCCTTGAAGCCAGAAGAGGCTTCATTGGCTCCTTACCAGACCCGACCGAACGGCTACGGTGAGGGACTGACCGAAGCGCCACGCGGTGCCTTGGGCCACTGGATCACTATCCGAAACGATAAAATCGAACGTTATCAATGTGTTGCCCCGAGCACCTGGAATTTCTCCCCGCGCGACCAGCATCAGCAACCAGGACCAGTTGAAGCCGCCTTGACCGGAATTGAAGTCAACGAAAACTACCAAGGGATAGAAGCCGCTCGTACCGTCCGTTCTTTTGACCCATGCATTGCCTGTGCTGTGCATTAACAAAGTAGTACGACTATGAAGATCACCCGTAGAGCGTTCCTGAAAGATGCCAGCCTGCTGATCGCCTGGCTCGGCCTTCCGCAAACCCTGACACCTTCGTTCGCCAAGGCACTGGAAGAGCTGGCTGGCGGCCAAGCACCTCTGCTCTGGCTGCAGGGACAGTCCTGTAGCGGGTGTTCCGTCAGCCTGCTCAATTCGACCGACCCAGGCCCTGCGGATCTACTGACCCGCTACCTGTCACTCTATTTCCACCAGACTATTTCGGCAGCGACTGGTAAATCGGCATATCAGAGCGTTGATAAAGCGATCGCCAAGGGAGGTTATATTCTGGCCATCGAGGGTGCTGTACCTCTGACCATCAAAGGCGCCTGTCGTTTTGCCGATGAGGATTTCGCCGACCTGCTGTATCGCGCCGCCGCAAAAGCCTACGCGGTGGTCAGTATCGGAACCTGCGCCGCGTTCGGGGGAATCCTGTCAGCTCCTCCCAACCTGACCGGTGCAACATCGGTCGCAAAGGCACTACAAAAAGGCAATATCAATGTTCCGGTGATCAATCTTCCCGGCTGCCCGGCACATCCAGCCTGGATGATCGGCTCTTTGGCACATGTCCTGAAGATTGGCATCCCGGAACTGGATAAGCAAGGCAGGCCGATGAAATTCTACAGCCAGAATCTGCACGAGCAATGCCCATACTTCTCCCAGTACCAGAAAAAGAATTTCGCCAAGGCTTTAGGTGACGAAGGCTGTTTATTCAAAATGGGCTGTCAAGGGGTGGTCACCCAGGCCGACTGCTCCATGCGTGGCTGGAACGGCGGCACCAACTGGTGCATCCGGGCCCGCAGCAACTGTATCGGCTGTGCGCGCCCGCAGTTCGCAAATGATCGTAATTTCCCTTTTTTCCGTTTGAACGAAAAAGATCTGCAGGCCTGACATGCATAAGGGATAAATTATTTGTCAACGTGGGGGGACACCATACAAATCAACATCCAAATCAATGTTACAGGCTCCTTGGGCTGATTTTGCTGATCGCTTTCGGCCTGAGCACCATCAACGTTGACGGACAGACATTTGCCCCCAAGTCAGGGATTCAATCAGCCGACTGTCTCTCTGCCTTTTCCGCTTTCAGCCGCTCCCCTCGCCTCCTTATTGTAAGTTTGCAACCACTTGATAAATCTGCTAGATTGCGCCAGAGTGTGATCGATTAAACATTGTCTTACGGAGGATGGCATGTCCAAGTCTGCCTTTATTGTCGAAGGGCGGTATCGCTTGGCAGCGGAGCAAGGCAAACCGGATGCTCAGTACAACTACGGACGAATGTGCGAACTTGGCGACGGAGCAGAGAAAAACTACCGCGAAGCCGCCGAATGGTATCGACGCGCTGCCGAACAGGGGCACCTCAACGCCCAGATAGCTCTCGGCTCCCTCTACCAGCTGGGCAACGGCGTTGAACAAAACAACCTCGAAGCGATCGCCTGGTACAATAAGGCGGCGGAGCAGGGAGACGCCGATGCCCAGTACCGACTCAGCAGCATGCTGGCCTTTGGCCAAGGGGGAACAAGCGACTACCAGCAAGCTCTCCTCTGGTGCCTTAAAGCCGCAGAACAAAACCATATCGAAGCACAACTCACCCTCGGCCAGATGTACGCCCATGGGGAAAGGATTCCGCAGGATTACGACCGTGCCGTACACTGGTACCGGATGGCCGCGCAACACAACAGCGCCGAAGCCCAGTATAACCTCGGCGTCATGTATGCTTTCGGCCAAGGGGTCACCAGGGATAATCTTCAGGCATTTAAATGGTGTCGGATGGCGGCCGAGCAGGGGCATGTCGAGGCACAACATAATCTAGGCTTCATGTATGCCAAGGGAGAAGGAACCGCGCCGGACCAGTTTGAAGCGGTAAAGTGGTATCGCCTGGCCGCGGAGCAAGGCGATATCGACGCGCAATACAACCTCGGCAGCATGTATGTTAATGGCGATGAAATCCCCCAGGATTTCCAAGAAGCCCGTCACTGGTGGACCCTCGCTGGTGAGGCCGGGAACGCCGCAGCACAGTATAACCTGGGGGTCATGTACGTTTTCGGCTACGGCGTCGAAAAGAATGATAAGGAAGCGGTCAAATGGTGGAGTAAAGCAGTGGAGCAAGGGTACACCGATGCCCAGTACAACCTGGGGGGCATGTACGCGCTCGGCCGCGGCGTACCAAAGGATTACATCAAGGCGTACGTCTGGCTGCGGCTACCGGCGGACAAGGGTCACACCGACGCGCAGCGAGTTCTGAAATCGCTGGAGAATAAAATGACCCCGGCACAAATCAAGGAAGCCCGCCAGGATGCCGAGAAAGTCTGCAAACGACTGGAAAAAAATATAGGTTGAACCGAATAAAGGCCGTCCATCTTCGGCATCTCGATATCAGTGATTAGGAGATTCAGGTAATTGCTGATCAGTTCATCCGCAATGCCGGCCTTCTCCTTTAATTCGAGAATTTGGTAGTAGCAATCCTCTCCATCGGCAAGTGACTTCAGGGCGAGATAGCCGAAGCCTTTGAACACTCCCTCGATACCAGCACGGATCTGGGAAGAATCTTCTGCCAGCACCAGCTTCTTCTGCTGGCGGGTATCCGGTATCTTATGTATAATGCCAATTCGTTAAAAGAGCGCCCCGACAGAGGGCGCAACTCGTTTTCCAGAATAGGATTAAATCAGACAAAGGTACGCATATGACGGGAATGGCACAATCGCATTACCGCCTGGGAATGAATTACTACCAGGGCAAAGGGGTAAAAAAGTCTTATGCAGAAGCGATGAAGTGGTTCCGGTTGGCGGCTCAGGAAAAATACCCGCACGCTATTTTTATGCTCGGCCGGATGTACGATAGCGGCAAGGGAATTGCTAAAAATCCGGTTGAAGCGGTGAAATACTACCGTCAAGCTGCCGAAATGGGCTATGCCAGAGCCCAGAACATTCTCGGTCAGGCCTACATCAAAGGGAACGGTGTCCCGGCTGATTACGACGAAGCCCTTAAATGGTTTCGCAAAGCGGCCGAACAGAACTTTTCCGACGGACAATATAATTTGGGGCTGATGTACGCCAAAGGGAACGGCGTGCCGAAAGATTTCGTCGAAGCCCGTCGTTGGTGGGGGCTGGCCGCCGAGCAGGGCAACCCCAAGGTTCAATTCACCCTCGGCCATATGTACCTGATCGGCAAAGGGGTGAAAAAAAATTACTCCAAAGCCCGTCAGTGGTTGCGCCAAGCTGCCGAGCAGGGGCTACCGACCGCCCAGTACCATCTCGGCATGATGTACACCAAGGGGACCGGGGTCCTGCAGAATCAAACCGAAGCCCGTAAATGGCTTCAGAAAGCCGCGGAACAGAATTATTTGGATGCTATTTACGCCCTCGGAAAACTGCTTAGTGTTGGTAGCGAAGAGGTTCGAGACCCGACATCGGCGGTGGTTCTCTTACAGCAGGCGGCCACCCGCGGACACCAACGAGCGCAGGTTGCGATCGGGCACCATTACGCGAAAGGGAACGGCGTAGTCCAAGACCTGCAGCTCGCCTATCACTGGTGGCTGGAAGCCGCCAAAACAGGCAATGCGGACGCCCAGTACAACCTCGGCGTCATGTATATCAACGGAAAAGGAGTTAAGCGGGACGCTCTGGAGGGAAAAAGATGGCTGACTGAAGCGGCCGACCAGGGGCACACCAAAGCCCAATACTGCCTTGGCATCATGTACTCGACCGGCACCGGGGTACCGGTCGACATGGACGAAGCACTGCGCTGGAAAGAAGCCGCAGAATTCTGGGAATCGCTTTAACAGGAAACTGGCATGCCGATTATTAGCTGCCCGCATTGCGGCGCACAACGAACCCTTCCTAGCGCTAAATTCCCCAGAAAACCGGCTATCGCACGCTGCCCTGAGTGCCGCAAAAGTTTCCATTTCGACCCTGCCATACTGCCGTTGCCAGCTGCGGACAGCTCGCAGGTCTGCTGCCCCAGCTGCGGGCTACCTTGCTCGATCCCAGCCCATAGAAAGGCCGGCGAGCGCCCGACCGTGCACTGTCGTCGCTGCAAGCACTCTTTCCGGCTCGAAACACCGCCCTCAGCCGAAACCGTCAATCTTCAGGCGCTTGCAAAACTGCAAGGCATCGGTCGGTTGCTGACCGACAGCTGGGAACTTTTCTGCCAGCGTGGGTGGGGACTGACAACCATCTACCTGCTCGGCATCCTTTTGCTTTTCACCCCGTTGCTTCTGGCGTTCATTCTCCTGCCCCCCCAATGGTATGAAGAGTCCAGACAGTTCTGGAGTGTCGCCATCGTCACCAGCGCCTTCGGCCTGCTCGGCAGCGCCTGGCTGGCTGCCAGCATGCTCAGTTACATCTGTAGAAAGGATCTTGGCATTTTCGGCGCCATTAACCGTGGCCGCAGGCAGCTTTGGCAATTTTTCGCGCTTATCCTGCTGCTCGGGCTGACTGTCGGCGGTGGTTCGTTGCTGTTGGTCATTCCGGGGATAATTTTCACCGTCTGGTTCTTTTTCTGCCAGTATGTACTCGCTGACGAAGAACTCAGCGGTATTCAGGCCATGGCGAGGAGTCGACAGCTGGTGCATGGCCATTGGTGGGCTGTTTTGGGCCGATTCCTGCTCCTCCCGTTGGTCACGTTGAGCATTTTCACCCTGACTGCACGGTTGCCAATCATCGGAGCTCCGCTGAACTTTATTTTTAGCTTGTTGATTACCCCGTTTTCCCTGCTCTACTACTATCAGATCTACCGTAACCTCAAGCAGAACTGTGCCGAGCAACCGCTGCGTCCCGCAACCAGCTTCAGCTTTTCACTGGCAACCGCCGTACTCGGCTGGATGCTTATTCCGGGCCTTTTGTTTGCTGCCAAGAGCTGGCAGCAACTTCCGACCGCCAGCATCGAAGCTGAAAGCTCGGCCATCGTCGGGAAGCTCTTCAATCATCAGCAGGCGATCTTGCTGGAACAGGCGGAGATGCAAACTGAACCGCAATCGCTGCAGAAACCCGAATTTCTCACCAAAGCCGACTACGACCGGCTCCTCAAAACAAAGCTTTTCCCCGCCCCGCAAAAAGGGGGTCTGCTCGGGCCAGCCACTTTGTCAGCGGAACATTTCTGGGCGGACGAGCAGGAGCCGCACCTGTGGCTGAAGTTGAAACTGGCCGAATTTCCGAATCTCGCCCTTGCGCACAGCCATTCAACCCGCATCCTGATCGACAAGGTTCTCGACGCCTCCGCCGAGGACCGTTACGATCGTGCGCACAGTTTCGAGCATAATGCCTTTCAGTGGATTGACATTCTCTCCGACAGTGCGCAAACCGATGGCTATAGCGGCATCCGCAACGTTTATTTGAAGCAAGGGACCCGCCCAGAACAGATCCGCAGCATTATAGGCCACCTGGAACTGAACCTGCCGCTCGGCATCGAAAGCCTGCAGTTGAATCGTAACGATATCGGCAAGACCCTGCAGGTGGCTGGCAAAACCCTTACCCTAGAAAACATCAACGAGGAAGGCGTTACGGTCCGCTATCAGGGGAGGCGCTCCGAATTGCTAAGCATTCGTGCTGTCAACCAGCAGGCTGAGCCACTCCGCGAAGCCGGCAGCACCTGGCTGAAAAACGGCGACAGTTTCAGCTTCAGGCAGATGTTTTCCGGTGATATCGTCAGCGTCACCATTCTGGTCGCTAGTGACTCGATTACCCGCAGCTACCCATTCGAGATCACCCAGTAGCCCCTCCCCGATTGACAAGTCAACAAACAACGGCTATGCTTCTCTGCATAAACTATGCACAAGCGCATTTTTCGTTTTCATACCAACATGCGGACCCCGAACATGGACAATTCTCTCCAGTTGAACGCGCTGCTTGACGCCATCGCCCGGATCATCATTACTGTCGACCGGCAGGGCATCATTACCAGCCTCAGCAGTTTAGCTCAGCAGCACCTTCGCCTAACCCGCGGCAGAAAACTGGCGGACGAACTTCCCGACTTCTGGCCACAGGTCAAACAAGTGCTCATCGGGCATTCCACTGAACAGACCCTAATCCTGCATCTTGCGCAACAGGAGTATTTTGTCGATATCAACCCGATATCGATAGAGGGCATGACAACAGGAGCCGTCTGCACCCTGGTCGGTAGCCAACAACTGGACACCATGACCCGCAATCTCCCTTCCTTCCAAACCCTGTCGCGCGAACTCGACACTATCATCGATTCGTCATCGGACGGGCTGTTCGTCTGCGATGCCAAAGCAAACGTTATCCGCGTCAATCCCGCTTCGGAAAGAATCCATAACATGTCGGCTCGCCAACTGGTCGGCCGCAACATGCAAGACTTAATCGAAAGCGGCTTCATCGACCGTTCAGCGGCACTGGAAACCTGCCGGACCAAGAAACCGGCAAGCCTGCTGCAGAATAAGGATGGCCGCAAACTGATTTCGATTGCCACGCCGGTTTTCGATGAACTCGGAGAGTTGATCCGGGTAGTGGTCAGCGAACGCGACATCACTGAAATAGATACCCTGCAACGCGAACTGGAGGAGCAGGAAGCGATCAGCGACCAGTTCCGCGACCAGATGCTCGCCATGCAACAAGCCGAACTTGATTCGAAACAGATCATTGCCCGCAGTCCACAGATGCTACGCACGCTGCAGCAGGCGATCCGCGTCGCCGGGGCCGACTCCTCTGTGCTGGTACTCGGCGAGTCAGGGGTCGGTAAAGGACTGATCGCAGACCTGATCCACAAAAATTCCCGTCGCGCCAGCCATCCACTGATCAAGATAAACTGCGGAGCGATCCCAGAACCACTGATCGAAGCGGAGTTATTCGGCTACGAAAAAGGTGCTTTTACCGGCGCTCAAACCGGCGGCAAACCAGGTCACTTCGAACTGGCCGACGGTGGCACCCTGTTCCTCGATGAAATTGCCGAACTGCCGCTGCCGTCGCAGGTCAAGCTGCTGCGCTTTTTGGAAGACGGACGGATCATCCGGCTCGGAGGCACCGACAGTAAAAAAGTCGATGTCCGGGTGCTGGCCGCGACCCACCGCGACCTAGAAAAGATGGTCGAAGATGGCTCTTTTCGTCTCGACCTCTACTACCGCCTCAATGTCATCCCCATCCAGGTGCCGGCAGTTCGTGAGCGGCGCGACTGCATCGTTCCCCTGATCCGCCACTATATCGATCTGTTTAGTCAACAGAGCGGCAACAAAAAACGTCTCACCCGTGCCGCTCTCGATGCCCTCGCCAGCTACCCCTACCCCGGCAACGTGCGCGAGTTGATGAATATCTGTGAACGGCTGGTGGTAATGAGCGAAACCGAAACCATTGACCTGCCCGACCTCCCCGCCCAAATTGCACAGCGGAGCGAAAATCTTGCTTTCGACAGCCTCGACTGGCCGGAAGGAATGACCCTGCAGGAAGCCCTTGATCGGGTTGAGAAGCACATCCTGGAAAAAGCTCGCCAGCGTTTCAGCAATCAGACCGAGGTCGCAGTCGCTCTCGGTGTTAACCAATCGACCATAGCCCGCAAACTGAAACGCCACGGTCTTACTTAGATCTGAATAATTGTCAAATCAATCACTTAGCAAATCTATGCAAAACCGCATAAGTTTGCCCTCAAACCAGCCCAAAACCCACTCCCCCTGCTCGCAGTAAATATCTCCAGCCAAACGCTGAAGACAAAAAAAATCCTGCTACAATAGTAACTTCAACAACATTAATGATTCTGTTCTGTAGATCAGAACAGAGCTTGGCACCCTCCTTGCTCAAGGGGTTATTTGCTCATTCCGAACATACGCAATTGAATAATTGCCGGGACTCACTAACCTGAAAGAGGAGAACCATGAACCTTCTGAACAACGCTGTAATTAACATCCCAACTCCGCAAAACGAACCTGTTCTCTCTTACGCTCCTGGCACTCCGGAGCGCCAAAAATTGCAAGCAGCCCTTGAGGAGCTGAAATCCAAACAGGTTGAAGTTCCCCTGATCATCGGCGGCAAAGAGGTTCGAACAGGCAATCTGGCAAAAATCGCCTGTCCACACGATCACTCCATCGAACTGGGTCAGTACCACAAGGCCGGTCCGAAGGAAGTACAACTGGCGATTGACGCGGCGATGGCCGCCAAACCGGTCTGGGAGAGCCTGCGCTGGGAAGAGCGAGCGGCGATCTTCCTGAAAGCCGCCGACCTGCTGGCCGGCCCCTACCGCTTTCTGCTGAACGCGGCAACCATGCTCAATGTCAGCAAGAACCCGTTCCAGGCAGAAATCGATTCCGCCTGTGAGCTGATCGACTTCCTCCGCTTCAACGTTTACTTCGCTTCTGAAATCTACAAAGAGCAACCGATGTACTCCTCCAGCCCGACCTGGAACTTTGTCCAGCACCGGCCGCTGGAAGGCTTCATTTTTGCCGTTGCGCCGTTTAACTTCACCGCAATCGCCGGCAATCTGCCGACTTCACCGGCGATCATGGGCAACACCGTGGTCTGGAAACCGGCCTCTTCAGCGGTTTACGCCCCCTACTACTTCATGAAACTGCTGCAGGAAGCGGGCCTGCCGGACGGCGTCATCAACTTCGTGCCCGGTTCCGGCAGCGACGTCGGCGATACCTGCATCAACAGCCCCGACTTCAACGGCATCCACTTCACCGGCAGCACCCCGGTCTTCCAGGGGATGTGGAAACAGATCGGCGAAAATCTGGCCAAGGACCACTATAAAACCTATCCGCGCATCGTCGGCGAGACCGGCGGTAAGGACTTCATCTTCGCCCACAACTCTGCTGATGTCGCAGCGCTGGCAACTGCGATTGTCCGCGGCGCGTACGAGTTCCAGGGGCAAAAATGCTCGGCGGCATCCCGCGCTTATCTGCCGGAGTCGCTCAAGGATGCGGTTCTTGACGAAGTGAAAAACCAGGTCGGTCGGATCAAGATAGGAGACGTCTGTAACTTCGGCAACTTCTTCAACGCCGTCATCGACAAGGGTGCTTTCAAGTCGATCACTGAGTATATCGATTATGCCAAAGCGGCGGATGACGCCGAAATCGTCATCGGTGGCGAGTATGATGACAGCAAAGGCTGGTTTATCGAGCCGACCCTGATCGTCACCACCAATCCGCACTTTAAAACCATGGAAGAGGAAATCTTCGGCCCGGTGATGACCGTCTACTGCTACCCGGACACCGACTACGAGGCTACGCTGGAGCTGTGCGACCAGACCTCGCCGTACAGTTTGACAGGTGCCATCTTCGCCAAAGAGCGTCCTGCCATCAGCCTGGCGCTGGCAAAGCTGGAGAACGCTTCAGGCAACTTCTACATCAACGACAAACCAACCGGCGCCGTGGTCGGCCAGCAGCCGTTCGGCGGTGGCCGGGCCTCCGGCACCAACGACAAGGCCGGCAGCAAGCAGAACCTGATGCGCTGGGCTTCGGTGCGCACCATCAAAGAGAACTTCGTACCGCCGACCAGCTTCGAGTACCCGTTTATGGATGAGGAATAAGTCGAACGCAACATTCCCGGCGGGGGAGCTTGCCTTCCCTGCCCAGACTTAGCCCAAACACAGAAGCGGAGCAATCATGTCTATTTTCAACTACCTGGTCTCCAAGACCATCATGCACATCCCGGGACCGATTGTCGGTTTCTTCGCCAAAGGCTATATCGCCGGAGAAAAATTGAGCGACGCGGTCCGCGTCGGGAGAAAGCTGAACGATGAGGGGATGGTGCTGACTCTCGACATCCTCGGCGAGTTTATCAAAACCAAGGATGAAGCGATCTTCTTCAAAAATCATTGTCTGGAGATCCTCGAAACCATCCATCGGGAAAAACTGGACGGCAACCTGTCGCTGAAACCGACCCAGATGGGCCTGTTGCTCGATGAGGATTTCGCCTTTGAGAACATCCGCGAGATCGTCGCAAAAGCGGTCGAGTTGGATAACTTCGTGCGCATCGACATGGAAGATATCGAGTGCACCGACAAGACCCTCGAGTTTTATCGCCGGCTGCGCGACGAGTTCCCGAAGCATGTCGGGGTAGTGTTACAGGCCTATCTGCGTCGCACCCCGCAGGATATCGATGACTTAAGCGACAAGCCGATGCACTACCGACTCTGCAAGGGGATCTACAACGAGCCCCGCTCTGCGGCCTGGAAAAATCCCGAGACGATCAACCGCAGCTACGTCATCTGCCTGGAAAAAATGTTCCAGTATGGTGCCTATGTCGGCATCGCCACCCACGACGAAAAGCTGGTCTTCGAAGCGCTGCAACTGATCGATAAATACAAATTGAACAAAGATCAGTACGAGTTCCAGATGCTGCTTGGCGTCGACCCGGAGTTGCGTAAAATCATCGTCGATGGTGGCCATAAGGTGCGCGTCTATCTCCCATATGGCGAATCCTGGATGCCCTACTCGCGCAGAAGGTTGAAGGAAAACCCGAATATCGCCCGGCACGCACTGTTGCAGATGCTGCGCGGCAACGGCTGAAACCGGCGATGGTCTGGAAACGCCTTAAGGAATTGATTTTGTCAAACTCGTGCCTGGTTTAGAAATGCTTCGATTTTTACTTCGACTCCGGCTCGCTGCTGCAGTGAAGTTTGTTGGCTCGTGCCTTTGAGGACGACCAATCCAACCCCTTTTACTGATGGAGGAAACAGAATGAAATTCGCAAAAATGCTGCTGGCTCTCACAGCCATCGCCCTGCTGGCCGCTCCGGCTATCGCCGACACCATCAAGGTTGGTGTCCAGGCACCGATCACCGGCTCTTACGCCAACGAAGGGCAGGGCATCGAAAACGGTGCACGGCTGCTCGCCGAACAGCTTAACTCCAAAGGCGGCGTCCTCGGCAAGCAGGTCGAAGTCATCGCCTGCGACGATCAAGGTACCGCTATGGCCGCCGCCATCTGCGCTAAGGATCTGGTCAACAAAGGCGTCAAGCTGGTCGTCGGTTCCTATACTTCGACCTGCGCAGAAGCCGCCCAGAAAACCTACTTTAAAGCCGGTGTCCTGCAAACTTCCGACGGCACCGCCGACAGCCTGACGGAGAAAGGCTATTGGACCTTCCTGCGCAACTCCTTCCCGAACAGTGCCGAGGCTGAGTTCGTCGCCAACTACCTGGTAAACATCAAAAAATATCAGCGCATCGTCGTCCTCTCCGACTTCTCGACCTATGCTGACGGGCTGGCCAACGCTGCCGAAGCAGCCGTCAAAGAGCTGGGTGGCAATGTTGTCTCCCGCGACAAGATCAAGGCCGATTCCCAGAACTTCACCCCGGTTCTGACCAACATCAAAAGTAAGCACCCCGATGCGATCTTCTTCGCCGGCTATTATTCAGATGGCGGCCAGCTGCGTTCCCAACAGATGGCTCTCGGCATCAAGGCCGACTTCTACGGCGGTGACGCCAACGACAACCCGGACTTCGTCAAGCTGGCCGGTTCTGCGGCAGAAGGCGCATTCATCATCAATGTTCCCGAGCCTGCAGCGCTGCCGACCCCGATCGCCAAATCCTTCATCGCCGACTACCAGAAGAAATACGGTGAAATGCCGCCTTCGATCTGGGGCCTGATGAACATCGACGGCATGCGCGCCATTCTCCACGCCTTTGAACAGAACGGCGATACCGACACCAAGAAAGCAGCGGAGTACCTGCACAACCTCACCACTCCGCTAGACGGCATCACCGGTCCGATCGCCTTCGCAGAGGATGGCAACCGCAAGGGCGGGGCCTACGTGGTCAAGCGGATCCAGGCTGACGGCAGCTACATCAACGAGTACGTCCAGTAATCGCGCCTGAACAGTCAAAAGGGCGGGGGAGAATTTTCTCCCGCCCTTTTTTTGCCTCGAAACGTAAACGTTTTTCCCTCCTGCCCCTCAGGCGCGAAGCGAGGACAGTGTCGTCCTCCCCTGGCTTCTGATAGGCAGCTTGTTCCACCAACACTTGGAGTACGTTTTATGGATATTTTCCTGCAACAGTTGGCTAACGGCCTGACCATCGGCAGCATGTTCGCCCTTGTCGCGCTTGGCTACACCATGGTCTACGGCGTCATGAAGCTGATCAACTTTGCCCACGGCGACATGGTCGCGGCTTCAGCCTTTGTCGGCCTGACCATCTACACCCAGGTGATGGGACAGGCTACCTCGCTCGGCGCCGTCATCGTCATCTTTCTGCTCTCTGCGCTGACCATGGCCTGCATCGGCGTCTTGCTCGAGCGGCTCGCGTACCGGCCGCTACGCACTGCACCCCGTCTTTCAGCAGTGGTTTCGGCGCTCGGCGCCTCACTGGTGATCCAGAACGGCATCATGCTGATCTGGGGACCTCGGATGCGCATCTTTCCGGAACTTGTGCCACAGGTCTACTGGGATTTCAGCGGCGTCGTAATCAGCCTGATCCAGGTGATCATCCTGGCGCTGTCGCTGATCCTGATGATCGCCCTTTACCTGTTCGTCGAAAAAACCCGCATGGGCGCTGCGATCCGAGCCTCCTCGATCGACCAGGATGCGGCCCGGCTGATGGGGATCAACGTCAACAGCGTCATCGCCCTGATTTTTATCATCGGATCCTCGCTCGGCGCGGTCGGCGGTCTCTTTATCGGCCTCTACTATCGCGGCATCACCTTCAACATGGGTTGGCAGTACGGCCTTTACGCCTTCATCGCAGCCATCCTCGGTGGGATCGGCAACATTCCTGGCGCCATGCTTGGCGGGATGCTGCTCGGCCTGTTTAACGCTTTTATCGCCGGTTATGTTTCCAGCACCTGGGCCGATGCTTTTACCTTTATCCTGCTGATTCTCATCCTGATCGTCCGCCCGACCGGTATCCTCGGCGAGCGGGTTGCGGAGAAAGTCTGATGAAAAATTTTGAGAAATTAGGCCTCCCGGCCTTTATTGCGGTGATGGCGGTGCTGCCGCACCTGCTAAACGAGCGCTGGCAAGCGGTCGCCATCACCTTCCTGATCTTCTCGGTAGTCGCCCTGTCGCAGGACATCGTGCTCGGCAAAAGCGGCATGTTCAACATGGGGCAGGCGCTGTTCTTCGGCATGGGTGCCTACACCACAGCAATTCTCAACAACGAGTACGGCTGGTCGATCATTGCCACGATTCCGCTGGCGATTCTGATTCCGGCACTGTTCGGCATCATCCTGGCAGGCCCGATCGTCCATCTGCGCGGTGATTACCTGCTGGTCACCACCATCGGCTTCAATATCGTCTTCGTCCAGGTGCTGCAGAACAACCTCGGTGGCGTCACCGGTGGCCCGAATGGCATCTTCGGCCTCGACTCGCTGAGCATCTTCGGCACTGACTTGATGAGCCAGATCGCAGTCTATTACTTTGCCGTTATCGTACTGCTGTTCACCCTCTGGGTGATGCGTAACCTAGAGAAGAGTAAACCGGGACGCGCCCTGCACTACCTGCGCGAAGACCAGCTGGCAGCCGAGAGTATCGGTATCAACACACGCGTCTACAAGATCTTCGCTTTCGGCCTCGGTGCCGGCATCGCCGGTCTGGCCGGTACGGTTTACGCCACCCAGTACGCGGCGGTCAGCCCGGAAGCCTTCGACTTTATCCAGTCGGTGCTGTTCTTCAGTATCGTGCTGGTTGGCGGCTCCTCGATCCCCGGCGTCATGCTCGGCGTCTTCGTGATGTTCGTGGTGCCGGAGATCTTCCGCGAGTTTGCCACCTGGCGTTATTTCATCTTCGGTTTCGCCATGATCCTGGCGATGATCCTGCGCCCGCGCGGCATCGTCCCGGCGACCTTCGGCAAAATCCCCAAGTTTTTAATCAAGGGAGGCAGCCATGGCGCGTAACCAACTGATCCTGTCCGACGTCACCAAGCGCTTCGGTGGTCTGACCGCCGTCGATGCACTTAGTTTCAAGGTCGAGGACGGTCAGATTTACGGCATCATCGGCCCGAACGGCGCCGGCAAAACCACTGTCTTTAACTGCATCACCGGGATCTATAAATCGGAAGAGGGCTCGGTCAACTGGCGCGGCGAAGAGATCCGCGGCATGACCCCTTACCAGATCGTCGATCGCGGCATCGTTCGCACCTTCCAGACGATTCGCTTGTTCGGCCAAATGTCAGTTGCCGAAAACATTATGAGCGGCCGCCACATCAAAAGCAAACAGCACTGGTGGCACGGCATCATCCCCACCCCTGGGAAGAAGCGGGATGAGTTGGAAAACTGGCAGAAGGTCGAGGAGCAGCTCGACTTCTTCAAACTGAGCGAGTATGCCGCCACCGTGGTCGGCAGCCTCCCTTACGGCATCCAGCGCCGGGTAGAAATGGCGAGGGCGATGGCGGTCGACCCGACGCTGTTGATCCTCGACGAACCTGCCGCTGGACTCAACGACGCCGAAACACTCGAACTGTTGGAGACCATCTTCAAGATTCGCGACAAGGGGATCACGGTGCTTTTGATTGAGCACGATATGGACATGGTGATGGAGGTCACCGATTACCTGACTGTGATCAACTTCGGGAAAAAGATCGCCGAAGGCACCCCGGCAGAAATCCAGAAGAACCCGGCCGTCATCGAGGCCTACCTGGGAAGTGAGGATGACGATGAGTAAGACACTGTTCGAAATAAAGGACCTGGAAGTCTCCTACGGCAGCATCGCCGCCATCAAGGGGATCTCTTTAGAGGTGCGCAAAGGCGAGATCGTCACCATCTTAGGTGCCAACGGCGCCGGAAAAACCACCACCATGCGCACCATCAGCCAGCTATTGAAAGCGAAAGCAGGCTCGATCAAGTTCAAGGGAACCGAGCTAACCAGGCTACCGGCGCACAAGATTGTCAAACTCGGCATCAGCCACTCGCCAGAGGGACGCCGGGTGTTCGGCATCCTGACCGTTGAGGAGAACCTGATGCTCGGCGCTTTCTCGCAAAGCAAAATGGACCGCCAGATTCTCGACTGGGTCTATCAGTTGTTCCCGCGCCTGAAAGAGCGGCGCAAGCAGCTTGCCGGCACTCTCTCCGGCGGTGAGCAGCAGATGCTAGCGATCGGCCGGGCGCTGATGAGCAAGCCGGAACTACTGCTGCTTGATGAACCCTCGCTCGGCATCGCGCCGATCTTGGTCAAGGAGATCTTTAAGGAGATCAAAGAGATCGCAAAAAGCGGCGTCACCGTGCTGCTGGTCGAACAGAACGCCAAGGCAGCTCTTAAGTTGGCCGACCGCGGTTACGTCCTCGACGTCGGCAAGATCGCGTTGTCCGGAACTTCAGCAGAACTGCTCGCATCGGAGAAGGTGCAGGAAGCCTATCTCGGCAAAAAGCATTAAGCGTAAATCAGGCAGAAGGAGTGATAGCGATGAATACAAAAGATCTTCTGGTGCATATCGATTTACAACCGACCTGCACCGGCAGACTGGCAACGGCGATCAAAGTGGCCAAGCAGCAGCAGGCCAGGCTGACCGGCATCTACACGATCCCGCCGCACAGGGCCAGTGACTTCGAGCAACCTTATAAGCTGGCGAAGAGGGCCGGGCATCATTTTATGAAAGAGGCAGTTGCTGCCGGGCTGGATGCGGAATGGATCTGCGCCGACGTCTCAAAAAGTGCTTTGGACCTGGCCCAGACGCTAAACCTTTATGCCCACTATCATGACGTGCTGATCATCAGCCAGTCGGATCCCGACGCCAAAGGCGCGGCTGTGCATTCGTTGCCGGAAAAGGCGGTTCTCGGCTCTGGAAGACCGGTGCTGATCGTCCCCTACGCCTGCGATATCAAAACCATAGGAAAACGGGTGATGCTGGTCTGGCGGGGTGGCCCCGAGTCTGCTCGCGCCTTACACGACTCGATGCCGCTGCTGCGCTCAGCACAAAAGGTGCATGTCATGTCGATCCAGGGTTACGGTGGTGATGAAGCCTACGAGTCCCACAACGCTGATATCTGCAACCTGCTGAAGCAGTATGAAGTGAACGCGATCGGTGAAAAGCATGTCACAGCCGGTTTGAGTGTCGGCGACATGCTGCTCAACCGCTGTGCAGATGAAGGGATCGACCTACTGGTATTGGGCGCATTTTCGCAGTCCCGTCGCGGCACTCAGGTGCTCGGCGAAGTCGGCCGGTACCTGCTCGAGTCGATGACGGTTCCGGTCCTGATGTCGCACTAGACAGAGCAACCAGGGGCATGAACAGGAATATCCAGGAACTAACCTGGGAACATGACGCGATCATCAATTCTTCTTCGGACGGCCTGTTCGTCTGTGACGGCAGTGGAAGGATTCTCCGCGTCAACCCGGCTTCGGAGCGGATCAACAATGCCTCGGCCAGCCAGTTGGTCGGCCGCGACTACCTGGACGCCGCCCAAGAGGGTTTATTGATCCTGCCGTCGGCGGCGCTGGAAGCGATCAAAAGCCAGAAACGAGTCAGCCTGCTGCAGGAAAACCGGCACGGCCGTAAGTTGATCTCTACGGCGACCCCGGTGTTCGACGACACCGGCGGACTGATCCGGGTAGTGGTCAGCGAGCGGGACATTACCGAAACCGACCGACTGCAGCGGCAGCTCGAAGAGCAGCAGGCGCTCGGCGATCAGTTCCGCCATCAGATCGTCGAACTGCAGCAGGAACAGTTGGAAAGCCAACCGGTAATCGCCAGAAGCCCCTGTATGGTCAAAGCAATGAAACAGGCGCTCAAGGTCAGCGAGGTTGATTCGACCATCCTGTTGCTAGGCGAATCGGGCGTCGGCAAAGGGATGTTCGCAGACCTGATCCACAAATATTCCAAACGCCGTGACCAACCGATCATCAAGATCAATTGCGGAGCGATCCCGGAGAATCTGATCGAAGCCGAGTTATTCGGCTACGAAAAGGGCGCGTTCACCAGCGCAGTCGGAAGTAAACCGGGGCACCTGGAACTGGCCGACAAAGGAATCCTCTTCCTCGACGAGATCGCCGATTTGCCGCTTTCCTCGCAGGTCAAGCTGTTGCGCTTTATGGAAGACGGCTGTATCACCCGCCTGGGCGGCACCCAGAACCGACAGATCGATGTCCGTATTCTCGCCGCCACCAACCGCGACCTGGAGCAGATGGTCGAGGCTGGGAGTTTTCGCCTCGACCTCTATTACCGGCTGAGCGTCATCCCACTGGTGATCCCTTCGTTGCGTGAACGCAGGGAATGCATGGCACCGTTGATCCGCTCCTACATCGACCACTTTTCCCGTCGCTCCGGGCTAAAAAAACGCTTAACGTCAGTAGCCTTAGACATCCTCACCAATTATTCCTATCCAGGCAACGTGCGGGAGCTGATGAATATCTGCGAACGACTGGTGGTAATGTCGGACACCGATCTGATCGATATCATCGACCTGCCGCAAGCCGTCATTGCCGACGCAGAAAATGAAACTGACGTGCTGCTCGGCAAGTGGCCGGAAGAGATGAGTATGAACCAGATTCTCGAATCGGTCGAACGGCGCGTGCTACTGGAAGCAAGCAAGCGCTACGGCAAGCAGCAGCAGATCGCCTCAGCGCTCGGCATGAGCCAGCCGACCGTAGCCCGCAAGCTGCATAAATACGGAATTGTTTCCCACTTCGCCCCGGAAGGGGATGAAAGTTAAAAGGAGCCTCTTTCAAATCACGCTAGGCCCTAATCCGTGGGATCGGATTAGGGCTTTTCTGTTCTGAAAGTGCTATGCTGTGAAGTCAAAAACGAACTGGCAAAGGATAAGAGCTGATGACAAAACAAAACGAACAGAAGGGAAAAAGGGTCTATGTCATCTCTGACGGCATAGGATCCAGCGCGATCAACATCATCAAGGCCAGCATCATTCAATTCGACCTGCCCGCCTCGGCACTGAGGGTATTCTCCCATATCGAAACACCAGAAAAAGTCAGAACGGTGCTGACAAAAGCCAAACAGGACAATGCCTTTGTCGCCTTCACCCTGGCGAAAAAGGAAACCCGGCAGCTGGTGCATGAAATCTGTGTTCAGGAAGGGTTGATGCACCACGACATTCTAGGACCACCGATCGAAAAATTAACCTCCTACCTGGGAATGGTGCCGAAGGAGGGCGCCAACCTGCTCCACCGCGTCGACAACAATTATTTTAAGCGGATTGATGCCATCGAATTTACGATGAAGTACGATGACGGACAGGATGTCAACAAGATTTTCGAGGCTGATATTGTCATTCTCGGCCTTTCCAGAACCTCCAAGACACCAACCTCATATTTTCTGGCGCAACAGGGCTACAAAGTGGTCAACATTCCGTTGATGCCGGAAGTTCCGATTCCGAAAAGCGTCTTCAAGATTGATCAGAACCGTCTCGTCTGCCTGGTCATGGATAGCGAGGTGCTACAGAAGATTCGTAGCGCCCGGGTCAAACATTACCGCACCAACAGCAAATATACCGACCTTCGACATATCTTCGACGAAATGGAGATGGTCCATGAACTGGTCAGGAAAAACCGCAAATGGCACATTATCGATACCACGAACAAATCCGTCGAAGAAACGTCCAGGGAGATTATCAGTGCGGTATTCGGACAAGAGCAGGGCTTCTGAATGTCTATATCTCTAGTGAAGAAAGGAAGAAAAAGCCGATCGGGAAGATTCAGCTGTTGGAGATCGACAGCTGGCATTGCCGGCAATCGAGAGGCTGATCCTAATCGAGCTGCGGGCAATAGCAGTGCTGCTCACGAGTGCTTTCTCGCTGGTCATGCGCAATCTCGACATCGAAATCAACGACCAGCGGCAGGTGATCGGAAAAAGTGACCTGGGGGATGGAAAACTCACGCAACTTTATCTTTTCACTGTAAAGAACAAAATCGAGGTGGCGGTTCGGATTTACGCTCGGAAAGGTCGGCAGCCCTTGGACATTGGCACTTTGCAGACCGGTTGCAGCAATAAAAAGATCGATCTCCCGTTCACCCCAAAGCGCATTGAAGTCCCCGGCTACCACGCAGGGTTTGGCGGCCCTCTTCACCAGCTGATAGAGCGCCGCCAGTTGCCGATGCCGCGCTCGCCCGCCGAGCGCCAGATGCACCAGATAGACGACCACATGATCCAGCTCCAACTCAATCACCAGCCGTTTCATGCCATGCTGAAAATAATGGAAAGTTTCGTTACGGATACGGTCGCGGGCTAGAAAGGCGTTGCACTGTTTCTTCAGCACCGGCACATGCCGCCAGAATGATTTTTCCGCATATTTGATCGAATGGGAATGGTAGTGCCCTAGTGAATCGGCCAGAATTTCAACCTGATTTCTGCCATGCATCCGATAGGAACCCTGGTCCACCTCGATCAACCCGACTAGGTCCGGCTCCAGTTCGCGCAGAAACCGGATAATTTGCTCCAGATTTTTTCGTGACGGGCGTAAAAAATTGCGCGCTTTGGCCCCGGTTGCGTAACGTATGTTATAGAGCACAAACCGCATAGTACCTCCTGTATCGATTAAAGCACTAATGTGGGAGATGACAAGCCACAAGACCTAAAGAGCAAACTGGCATGGGAAAAAGTGCTCTACTCTTTCATGACAGAGCGCCTTATTATTCATCCTGCAAAGATATCAGCTTCCAGCTGGCTCCTGCAGCCAGTCGTGCATTCTCTGCAAACGGACTATCCGCTCGGTTGCGGCGCTGGTGTTATGTTCTTGCACAACGAAGCCGAGAAACGCCTTGTACGTATGTTCACCGATGGAGCTTAGAACCAACGGAACGATATCGATCATCTTCGACTTGATTGATTCGGTCATTCTTTGTGCCTGCCCCATTCTCCTGCCGAAGTGGCTCCTTCGATAGCGATAACTTCAGAGAAAAAATCCTCCAGATTTGAGGCGGCTGAGCAAAAGCTGCAGAGATTTGCTGGAGACAGTTCAAGCAACAGCGCCAAGTCGTTTGGAGTTCAGGCATTTTTTTGCTAATCTCTTGTCACCTTCTCCAACCCTTCGTCAAGGAAGTTTGCCATGAACAAGCAGAACAAGATTCTCCGCAACGGCTTTGCACTGTTCAGCCTGATTACTTCATTTGCATTCGTCTATTATGCAGTCGGCGTCATTTCCGGAGGGAACGCTTCCGAGTGGCTGAAAACCTTCGCCTACGTTGCTGGCGGCTACGGCCTGTTCAATGTTTATATTTTGAGCTGGGCCTGGCGCAGTCAGCATAGCTGGGCGGTGCCGGCAAACATGGTCATTGCGGCCTGCTTTTTCGGTGTGGTGGTGATGGACGTTCTGCGTGAAGGTTTCCAGGGAACCAATCAGGCGATCGGCCTGCTAGGACTGGCAGTGGTACTGGCGATCAACTGGTTTGCGATCAAGAAGCTCAGCCAGCGTTGAATCGGGAGCAACAGAATTTTAGCTGCCAACCGCACCGAAGCACCTGACCGCTGGCTTCTTTTCTTTAGATCCGGATCAAGCCGGCGGCCCAGGTGAAGCCCGCACCGAAGGTGACCATCCCCACCAGAGCACCCTTTTTGAGTTCACCGCTGCGGCGCAGCTCGTCGAGGGCGATGGGGATGGACGCTGCCGAGGTATTACCATAGCGATCAACGTTGACGTAGACCTTATCCATCGGCAGTTTGAAGCGTTTGGCGACCGCCTCGATAATGCGCAGGTTGGCCTGATGGGGGATCAGCAGATCGAGATCGTCGGCCGAAAGCCCCGCCTGCTCCAGAACCTGATTCAGCGCCGCTCCCATCGAAGTCACGGCATGCCGGAAAACCTCTCTGCCTTCCATGCGAATGCTGAACAGTTTGGCAGCGGCATTCTCAGCGGTCGGCAGGTGAATACAGCCACCACCGGGATTATAAAGCAGGTCGGCATGAGCACCATCGCTGTGCATGCAGGCCTGCAGCAAGCCACGTTCACCATCTGTCGGACCGAGAACAACTGCGCCGGCGCCATCACCAAAGAGCACGCAGGTATCACGATCCTCCCAGTCTACCATCGAGGTCAGTATTTCGCCGCCGGCGACCAGCGCGCGGCGGTAACCGCCGCTCATCATCAAACCCTCTGCAATCTGCAAGCCGTAGAGGAAACCGGAGCAGGCCGCTGAGATATCGAAGGCGACCGCATTTTTGACACCAAGTTTCTCCTGCACCAGGCAGGCAGTCGCCGGAAACTTCATATCACCGGTAACCGTGCCGAGAATGATCAGGTCAATCTCGTCGGCACCTACCACAGCATCCGCCATGGCACTGCGGGAGGCTTCCACCACCAAATCGGAGAGAGCAGCTCCGGGTTCTGCCAGATGACGCTGGCGGATCCCGGTTCGGGCAACAATCCATTCATCGCTGGTCTCGACCATCTGTTCGAGATCCGTATTAGTGAGAATCTTCTCCGGTACGGCACGCCCGGTTCCCAGTATCATGACCTGCGGTCTTCTTTGCATTGGAGATCCTTGCGGAAAAAACGGTCTTCTTTGCATTGGAGATCCTTGCGGAAAAAAATTACCTAACGAAGCCAACAATATCAGGCTATAGGAGAACTGGCAATCTTCGATTCACTTGACACAAAAAAGCCAAAAACTGCAACAGCGTGGGCTTTATTCAATACTAGGAGGATCATACATACTTGCCGTCAGGATAATAAAAAACCAGCCTTTTAAGGTTTGTAACTGCGCCAGGTAGTTTGCATGATCACCAGCAAGAGGTGCTAGTCGGAGAACAGAATCCAGAGCCGTTCGAAAAAAGCATATAGTGCGGCAAGTCTGAAGCCCCGAACAGGAATTTTTCGGTTTATCTCAGGCACGAATTAGTCTCCACAAGTCTATGACTTGTAGCCTATTTTCATCAGGTGACAACTCTACCATTACTAACTCTAAATCCGAAAACCCTCACGACAGCTCCCCGGTTTGACAATTAGCCCTCCTCGACTAACGTTGTATAAAACCAAAAAGTCAATGAGCTTGCAGAAACGGGGGCGTCATAGATGCCGTTTGCTGATCTTCCTCAAACATTTCCTTTTATCATCTTCGCACTGCTGTTTATTGTATTCATCATCTATCCGGCCTGGAAAAAAACCTCCGCGAGGATCCGAAAGGCCCTCAAGGATATCGAAGCAGGTGAAGCGACGCCAGGTTTTAAGCTTCAGGGGCAAGCAGCCAAGTCGACTGGGCAAGCCACGACACTTGAGCTCACTGATTTTGAAAACTTCGTCCTTTGGCAACTGGCGCAAACCGAGTCTCAATACCTGACCCGTAAACAACTCATAGCCCGCCTGCACCTTGAGCCGAAAGACCTCAAAACAGCTCTCCGCTCCTTGGCCGATAAGGGAATGATCTACATGGAAGTCTCCAGCTGGTTCAAAATCCGCTATCGATTATCGGAAAGCGGCTATCAATACGCCACCGGGCGAGGTTTCATCACCAATCTGCACAACATTCGAAACTATTGAGAGGGAAAATATGCATTACATCGCCGCCATCGATCAAGGGACCACCAGTTCACGCTGTATGATCTTCAATCATGCCGGAGAACCAGTTTCGAGTGCCCAGATGGAACATAAGCAGATCTACCCACAACCGAGCTGGGTCGAGCATGATGCCAACGAAATCTGGGCAAACACCGAAACCGTGATCCGGGACGCGTTGGCCAAAGCAGGGCTACGGGCCTGCGAGATCGCAGCTATCGGCATCACCAACCAGCGGGAGACCACTCTGGTCTGGGACAAAAAAACCGGACAACCCTACCACAACGCCATTGTCTGGCAGGACACCCGCACTGACAGCATCTGCGCACAACTGGCTGGCGACGAAGGGCAGGACCGTTTCCGCCGCCAAACTGGTCTGCCACTGGCAACCTATTTCTCCGGCCCCAAAATCAAGTGGCTTCTCGACAACGTCGCAGGCCTCCGCACAGCTGCTGAGCGGGGCGACGCCCTGTTCGGCAACATGGACAGCTGGATCATCTGGAAGCTGACCGGTGGCGTTAACGGCGGCGCCCACGTAACCGACGTCACTAACGCCTCACGCACCATGCTGATGAACCTCGACGGCACCGCTTGGAACGACGAAATCCTCGCCGAAATGGAGATCCCGAAGCAGATGCTGCCAAAAATCCGCCCATCGAGCGATCCGGAAGTCTATGGCTACACCGTCGGTAACGGTCCTTTCGGCGGCAGAATCCCGGTCTGCGGCGATCTTGGCGATCAGCAGGCGGCTACCGTCGGTCAGACCTGCTTCAACGTCGGCGAAGCGAAAAACACCTACGGAACCGGCTGTTTCATGCTCTTGAACACCGGTATCGAGATCGTTCACTCAAAGAATGGCCTGCTGACCACCCCCTGCTACAAATTCGGCAGAGAACCGACCGTCTATGCTTTGGAGGGGTCGATCGCCATTGGCGGCGCGGTGGTCCAGTGGCTACGCGATCAGATGCGCCTGATCAACACCGCGGCCGACGTCGAGAACCTGGCGCGAATGGTGGAGGACAACGGCGGCATGTATTTCGTTCCCGCCTTCTCCGGCCTGTTTGCCCCCTACTGGAAGAGTAACGCCCGCGGCGCCATCGTCGGCATGACACGCTACCTGACCCGTGGTCACTTTGCCCGCGCAGCCTTGGAAGCGGTCGCCTACCAGACCCGTGAAGTACTCGACGCCATGGAGGCGGACTCTGGTGTCAAGCTGAAAGCGCTGAAAGTGGACGGCGGTATGGTTGCCAACGAGTTGCTGATGCAGTACCAAGCCGACGTCCTCGGCGTACCGGTCACCCGTCCGAAAGTGTCAGAAAGCACCGCCCTCGGCGCCGCCTACGCCGCCGGGCTGGCCGTCGGCTTCTGGAAAAGCACTGAGGAAATGCGCCTGAACTGGGGCATCGACAAGACTTGGCAGCCATCGGCAGACGAAACCCCGCGCGTGCAAAATTACATGATGTGGAAAAAAGCGGTCACCAGAACCTTCGACTGGGTGGAATGAGCATGTGAACGCCATATTCCAAATGCATATATGAGCTGGTCAATTGACAAACGACCCTTTTCTATATGCACGTGGCAAACCGTGCCTGCACCTATATCACCCTAATCGGTCGGCTTGATATTCTGGTTCAAGCGGAACAGGTTACCCGGGTCATACTGATTTTTGACCGCCACCAGCCGTTGGTAGCCGTCCCCGTAGGCAGCAGCAATGCGCTCGGTTTCTTCCTCGGTCATGAAGTTGACGTAGACCCCACCAGTCGCAAAGGGTGCGGTGGCGGTAAAGAACTCGCGCGCCCAATCGACACAGTGTTGATCTTCGCTTGGGTCTTCCCAGCGCGCATGCACATTGAGAACGAACTGAGCGTCACGCTGCCGGTAAGCGGTAGCATCGCTGTCGATGCGGCTGATTTCACCGCCGAGCAGACCGATAAACATCTCGGTCTGCTCGGAAGGTAGTTGCCCTGAGTAGTCAACAATCGTTGCCAGAGCCTTGTCACTGAGTTCGGTGAAGTTGTGCGACTTCCAGTAATTACGTGCCCCAGGAGTTAGCAGCGGGTCAAAGGCCTGTTGCCAGGCACAATAGGGCATCACACCGATATGTTCCCCATGTGGCTCCCCGAAATGGCGTAGCGGCTCGATTTGAGCTTGGCCCTGCTGATGATCTCCGGCATGAAAAATTGCCAGTACCACCACCTCCCGGCCGTGCACCTCTTCCGGCAAAAAAGGTAGCGGCGGTGCTTTACGCAGCACCACCCAGATATTTGTTTCTTCCGGCAAGTTCGCAACATAATCCCGATATTGACTGAGCACGGCATCGGCCTGCTCGCCGGGGAAGACAATCAAGCCGGCTAGAATATCGTGGCCAAGCGGATGCAATTGGAATTCAAACAGTGTCACTACTCCGAAGTTACCGCCACCACCGCGCAGCGCCCAGAAAAGCTCGGGTTTTTCCGTTGCGCTGGTATGAACCAATTCCCCACTGGCGGTAACCATGTCGACCGAGAGCAGGTTGTCTACGGTGAGGCCATACTTGCGCGACAACCAGCCGAACCCGCCACCGAGGGTCAAGCCTGCCACGCCGGTGGTCGAGTTGATCCCCAGAGGGGTTACCAGGCCAAAAGCCTGTGCTTCATGATCCAAATCTCCGAGAATCGCGCCAGGTTCAACATAAGCACGCCGCGCCCCGGGGTCGATCCGCACCGATCGCATCTGCGAAAGATCGATCATCAGCCCATCATCACAAACGGCGTTGCCGGCAATATTGTGCCCTGCCCCACGGATCGCCAGCAGAAGATCGTGGTCGCGGGCAAAAGCGATCGCGTTTCTGATATCCGCTGCTCCGGCACAGCGCACAATCGCTGCCGGCCGCCTGTCAATCATCGCATTCCAAATCTGCCGGACCTGGTCATAGGCCGGGTCATCCGGCAGCACAATTTCTCCTCGTATCTGGGCTTTAAAATCACTGATCTGCGTATCGGTTAACATTGCCATCGGTCACTCCTTTCTTAACTGATCTTTCCTAGCTCACCAGCCGTTGGCTCCGCTCCGCACTGCTGGTATAGCGGACAGAACTGAATGTGTCGCATCGTGGCAATTCAACACAGCAAAGGAAGTGCTCGAAGGAAACTCACTCCAAAATCTGAATATTTTTTGCCGCCCGGAAATTAATCCCGACAGTACCAAACTGGCTGGCACTTGAAGCCTGCGGGGCACCCGCAAACACCTCAGCTCGCCAAGTAATGGCAAAATCGGTGAAACCGGCCGCGACGACCGTCGCTTCAAGCTCTGCTTCCAGCAGAGCACCGGCAATTCAACCGGTCCAGAGTTCGATCTTCCGCTTCGCACCCTCCGGCACTTCGCGGGTGACGAGAATATCTGCGATCTGCAGCCTGCCTCCGGGCCGAAGCACCCGATACATTTCACCGAGTACCTTCCTTTTATCTGGTGTTAAGTTGAGCACCCCGTTCGAGATGACCACATCTGCCCAACCGTCTGCGATTGGCAGTTCTTCCATGAAGGCCTGACGAAACTCAATATTGTCATACTCCGATTCAAGCGCAGCGGCACGGGCTTTTTCCAGCATCGCCGGAGTCATGTCGATCCCGACGACAGCACCACTTGGACCAACCAAACGGGCCGCGATGAATGAATCGATCCCGCCCCCGGAACCGACATCGACAACTTTCTCGCCACGCTGTAATTCGCCCACAGAAAAGGGGTTTCCTGTACCGGCAAACGATTCGATCGCAGTTTCCGGAACGCCAGCAAGCCATTCCTCTTTATAGCCAACGATCCCCGCCAAGGTGCGCCCGGTGTGAAAGTGAAACCCCTTATCCGGGTGTTCGGCAACCTCTTTGTATTCATCTTGAATCGCCCTGCGAAGGATCTCTTTATCGACTTCCACTGGCTTAACAATGTTGGCAGCGTCATAGGTCATTTAGGTGCTCCTTTTTACAAACTTAGCGGAATTCCTGACTCGGCCCACGGCATCTTTACTCCAGAACACACAGGCAAACGAAAGGCAGACCTGCCCGTTGAAACCATTATCCTTCGGCAGCTCGGCAGCTCGGCAGCTCGGCATCTTGCAGAAACGAGGAAAGATCCGTTGCTATCCGCCCCTGCCTTGCAACAGGTTTGGCTTTTCGTGGACTTAGATTTAAATACTAGCACAATACATGACCAAATAGGTAAGCTTTGCGGCCAGCAAAATGGTTATTTTGTCGGCCCATTATATTCAGGTTTGAATAATCAATTCATTAATGGATACCTTTTCCCCACAATCCTCGCCTAAGCGGCCCTCCTACCCAGCCAAAATGACTTTTTTCATCGAGTTACGCGACAAAGCGATATTGGTACCCATATTGCTTACATGTTCATAAC
The DNA here is from genome assembly GCF_003247215.1 of Malonomonas rubra. Lineage (GTDB taxonomy): Bacteria > Desulfobacterota > Desulfuromonadia > Desulfuromonadales > Geopsychrobacteraceae > Malonomonas > Malonomonas rubra_A. The sequence continues at coordinate 32,120 of NZ_QKAP01000093.1, forward strand.
GGCTAACCGAATTGCGCCACTTGTTGCCAGGTCCAGAGGCGCAGTACACTGTCCAATCAGTGCTTTTCTGGGCCCACATCTGGACATGAAAACCATGCAAAAGGATCGAACATGGAAACCATCGATCAGCCAACCAAAGTTCCGGAACGCAAAGAGAAAGCGGAAGGAAATTTCTACCCGGAGAAACAGAACACCAGCGGACCCGGCATGAACGAGCGGATTCAGCGTCTGCGCAAACAGACGGTGGAAACCGAGCCGAGCCTTTCCATAGAACGCGCCTTGCACGAGACAGCTTTCTATAAAGAAAATTACGGCAAATACTCGATCCCGGTGCTACGCGCACTCAATTTTCTCGATCACTGTAAAAAGAAAACCATCTACATCGGTGCCGACGAGCTGATCGTCGGCGAGCGCGGCCCGCAGCCGAAGGCAGTGCCGACCTTCCCCGAGCTGACCTGCCACAGCATAGAGGATTTCCATGTCCTCAACACCCGCGATCAGCAACGCTACACTATCAGTCAAGAGGACATCGACACCTACGAACGAGAGGTGATCCCCTACTGGCAGGGGCGCACGGTACGAGAACGGATCTTCGGTCATGTGCCCCCCGAATGGCAGACAGCCTATGAAGCCGGGCTGTTCACCGAGTTTATGGAGCAGCGTGCCCCCGGCCACACGGCGCTTGACGGACAGATCTACCGCAAAGGATTGCTCGACTTCAAAACGCAGATTGCAGAAGAGATAGCCAAACTTGACTACCTGAATGACCCGGAGGCGACTGACAAGTTCGAAGAACTCAAGGCGATGGACATCTCCTGCGACGCAGTAATTCTGTTCGCCGAACGCCATGCCGAGCTGGCCGAACGGATGGCCGAGAAGGAGAGCAACCAACAACGCGCCGCTGAACTGCGCGAGATCGCCCGCGTTTGCCACAAGGTACCGGCGCAGAAACCGGACACCTTCTGGGAAGCAATTCAGATGTACTGGTTCGTCCATCTGGGCACCATCACCGAACTAAATGGCTGGGACGCGATGAATCCCGGTCACTTCGACCAGCACCTGGCTCCCTTTTACACGGCCGAAATTGCCACTGGCACACTGAGTCGCGAGCAGGCCAAGGAACTGCTCTGCTGCTTCTGGATCAAGGTCAACAATCACCCTGCGCCGCCGAAGGTCGGCATCACCGCCCGCGAGAGTGGCACCTACAACGACTTTACCAACCTGAACATCGGCGGCATCACCAGTGACGGCAAGGACGGCGTCAGCGAGGTCTCGTACATCATGCTGGAGATCGTCGAGGAGTTGCACATCCTGCAGCCGGGCAACGCAGTGCACATCAGCAAGGTGACGCCGGACCGTTTTCTCGAGGCTGCCTGCAAGGTGATCCGCCAGGGGCACGGTTACCCCTCGGTGTTCAACCCGGACATCTACACCGTCGAACTGATGCGCCAGGGTAAGTCACTAAAAGATGCACGCGAGGGCGGCTGTAGCGGCTGCATAGAGGTCGGCGCCTTCGGCAAAGAGGCTTTCATCCTTACCGGCTACCTGAACGTACCGAAGATTCTCGAGGTGACCCTGAACAACGGCTTCGACCCGCTGACCGGTAAAAAGGTCGGTATCGCAACCGGCGACCCGCGCGAGTTCCAGAGCTATGAAGAGCTGTACCAGGCTTTCGTCAATCAGTTGAACTACATCGTCGACCTGAAGATCCGTGTCAGCAACTACATCGACCGGATGTTCGCCAAGTACGCCCCGGCTCCTTTTTTATCGGTGGTAATCGAGGACTGCATCAGCAAGGGGCGCGACTACTACGACGCCGGGCCACGCTACAACACCAACTACATCCAGTGTACCGGTCTCGGCACCGTCACTGACAGTCTGTCGACACTGAAGAAACATGTCTTCGAGCAGCAAACCTTCAGTATGGAGCACGTACTCGATGCGGTGGCGAACAACTTCGAGGGAGAAGAATTCCTGCGCCAGACGATCATCAACAAGACCCCCTTCTTCGGCAATGATAACGATTACGCCGATGCCATCGCCCTGCAGGTTTACGCCGACCTGCTCACCGCGATCGATGGCAAACCGAACACCAAGGGGGAGAGCTTCCACCTCAACATGCTCTCAACCACCTGCCACATCTACTTCGGCAAGATGCTGGGAGCCACCCCGAATGGCCGCTTTGCCGGCAAATCGATCTCCGACGGCACCAGCCCGTCACACGGAGCCGACACCCACGGCCCCTCGGCAGTTGTCCGTTCGCTGACCAAGCTCGACCATACCATGAGCGGCGGCACCCTACTCAATCAGCGCTTCTTGCCAAGCCTGCTGAAACGGGAGGAGGACATCAAGAAGCTGGCAGCACTGATTCGCAGCTATTTTACTATGGGGGGCCACCACATCCAGTTCAATATTGTTGATACCGCAACCCTGAAGGCGGCGCAAAAAACACCGGAGGATTACAAGGACCTGCTGGTGCGCATGGCGGGGTACAGCGACTACTTCAACGATATGAATGAGGATCTGCAGCAGGAGGTCATAGAGCGGACGGAGAACGAGGCCTTCTGACGTGCAATCGGCGCTGACTTTCGATATCAAACGCTACGCCATCAACGACGGTCCCGGCATCCGGGTCACCATCTTTCTCAAAGGTTGCCCGCTCAACTGCCGATGGTGCCACAACCCGGAGAGCATTTCGCCGCAGGTGCAGAAACTGTTCACTAGAGCCAAATGCATCGGTTGCGGGGAATGCATCAAGGTCTGCCCGAGCGATGCCTGCAAGCTGACCAGAGATGGGATTATTACCGTGAAGGAGCTCTGCACCCTGTGCGGGAAGTGCGCCGTGGTTTGCCCGTCTCTGGCCACAGAGATGTCTGGCAGAGAGCAGTCGGTGGCGGAACTGCTAGAGATCATTGAGAAAGAGCGCCCCTTCTTTGATCAGTCAGGTGGCGGGGTGACCTTCTCTGGCGGTGAGCCGTTGCTTTATGCCGATTTTCTCTGCGAAATCCTCGCTGCCTGCGGACAGAGGGGTATCCACCGCTGCATCGACACCGCCGGGCTGGCGAAAACAGAAACCCTGCTGGAAGTCGCTAAACAGACCGACCTGTTCCTGTTCGACCTCAAGCATATGGACAACGAAAAGCACAAGCAGTGGACCGGCGTCGGCAACGATTTGATCCTGAATAACCTGCAGGCACTCGCTGAAGCAGGGGCTGCCATCCAGATTCGGCTACCGCTGATCAAAGGAGTTAATGCCGACCACGAAAATATTGCCGCGACCGCCGCCTTTATTGCGGCCCTGCCGGGAGGCAAGAAATCGATCAGCCTGCTCCCCTATCACAATATCGCTGCGGCCAAGGACCAGAAGCTGGGTCTACTGCGGGAGCAAAACAGATTACAGGAGCCAAGCCCAGAAGATGTTGCCGCAGTGATCGCCCAATTCACAGAGGCCGGTCTGCGGGCGACCGTCGGCGGCTGAGTCTATGCAGCTTCGAATATTTATCTGGCAGACAATGCATAGACGCATAAGCCACAACCACGTTGCAGACAGAACACAGCAGAATATCGTTTTCCGATGGCGAAAATAATCCCCTTTATGAGCAAAGAATCCTGCAAGCTACTGATATTCTGACAAAATACGAAAACTTAGAAAAAATAAATAAAAGTTAAATACTTTGGCATCACCTTTGCTGAAGGTACATGCCGTATACAAAGTAACGACAACAATGCTCGAATCAAAGGGGATCCTGCATGGTCAGCGACAGTAGCTGTGATTTTCGTGGTGAAGACAGACAATTGAAGGTCGGCACACAGGTCAAAGCCTTCTGGTGCAAAAATGGCTTTTATTACCAGGGAGAAGGGGTTATCACCCAGCTCAATCGGGACAATGTAACGGTACAACTACAGAAACGAGTGGCCTGGAGCGATGACTACAAAATCGGCCGCAGCATCAACCTGCCACGCGTCACCGACAGCATCCGCTGGAATTCACGCAATTGCGTTCGTCTACTGGAGAAGGTTCCTGCATTCGGCTAGCTCGGACGCGACATAAAGATTCTTTAGGGAGCGGTCAAGTAAGGCCGCTCTCTTTTATTTCGGGATAACAACTTTGAGCAACACGCCACTTACCTACAGAAAAATCTTCCGTTTCTGGTTACCGCTAGCGGCAACCTGGTTGATGATGGCGGCCGAAGGACCATTTCTGGCAGCGGTGATCGCCAGGATGACCGCCGAAAAACTGAACTTGGCTGCCTACGGGGTCGCCTATGCTTTCGGGTTGGTCGCCGAGTCCCCCGTGATCATGTTGATGAGCGCCAGTACTGCGCTCTGCCAAGATCGGACCAGCTACCGCCACCTGCGCAATTTTACGCTATGGCTCTGCCTGGCGGTCACCCTGTTTCTTGGACTGTTCCTGCTTCCACCAGTTTTCGATACCGTCGCACGAAAAATCCTCGGCCTTGCCCCGGAAGTAGTCGATCTAACCCACAGCGCGCTTGCCTTGCTGCTTCCCTGGGCACCGGCGATAGGCTTCCGACGCTTTTACCAAGGCATCCTGATCGCCACCCATAAGACCCGCCGGGTTGCAGCTGCGACCATCCTGCGTCTTGTAGGCATGAGCGGCACAGCGCTCTGCTGCTACCAGTTGAGCAGCATGAATGGCGCGCAAGTCGGTGCCTTGGCACTCTCGGTAGGGGTAACCGCCGAAGCACTCTTCACCCGTTACCTGGCTCAGACCGCGATCAGCGAAATCCTGCAAAAGCAACCGGCCGCTGAAAAGTCTCCCATGAGCTACCGACAGATCTGGGACTACTACCTGCCATTGGCGCTGACCCCATTCATCGGCCTTTCGGTCCACCCGCTGGTAACCTTCTTCCTCGGCAAAAGCCGCAACGCCCTCGAATCGCTGGCGGTGATGCCGGTGATCTACGGCCTGACTTTCGTCTTCCGCGCCTTGGGGCTCTCCTATCAGGAAGTCGCCATCGCCCTAATCGGAGAAAACCGCGCCAGTTATCGAAAAGCGCGAAACTTCGCCATCGGCCTGGGAATCTTTTGTACGCTCTGCCTCGGTCTAATCGCCTTTACACCCCTAGCCGAGTTCTGGTTCCGCGATCTCTCCGGGCTGAGCCAGACATTGAGTAACTTTGCGACTCCGGCCCTGCAAGTGATGGCAACCTTCCCGGCGCTAACGGTGTTGATCTGCTGGCAGCGAGCCCTGCTGATAACCGCCCGTGTCACCCGACCGGTCTCTTTTGCCACCGGGGTCGAAGCGGTCGGGATTTTCTCCCTGCTGACCGTAGCGATGCTCTATTTATCTCTTAACGGTGCGCTGGCCGCCTCGATCGCCTATGTGATCGGCAGGCTCATGGCAATAGCTGTACTGCAAAGACCTCTCAAGCAACAGAAGCATAATTTCATTGAAGCAAAAGTTGTCGCCAAAAGCTAAACTGACGACATCTGTTAACGGAAGGAACCTTTCTTGAGTACCTCTGGACAACATAAATCGGGCAGCGGCTCCTGGTTCGTACTCGGGGCCGCGTTGCTCTGGGGAACCACGGGTACCGCTCAGGCCTTTTCCCCTGTCGGGTTCGACCCGAAAGTCATCGGCACCCTGCGTTTACTGATCGGCGGCATGGCCCTTTTGTTCCTCGCGATCTCCCGTAAAGAATTGGGCCGCTGGAGCGATTGGAAGTGGGGACTGGTGTTATTGTCTGCGGCCTTTACCGCCTGCTATCAGCTCAGCTTTTTCGCCGCGGTCGCCAAAACCGGGGTAGCGGTCGGAACGGTTGTTGGTATTGGTAGCGCGCCGATTGCTGGGGGGGTGCTGGGACGACTTTTCCTGGGTGAGCAGCTCAACCGTCGCTGGCTGGCAGCGACCCTGCTCGCCATCTGCGGCTGCATTCTGCTCAGCATAACCGGCGGGGAGACGGTCAGTATCGATCTGTTCGGAATCCTGCTGGCCATCATTGCCGGAGTATCTTATGCCACTTACACTCTGGTGATCAAAGGGCTGTTACACCAGCACAGTCCCAACGCTGTCATGGCGGTTGTAGTCTGCGTAAGCGCGATCATGTTATCTCCCGCGCTGATACACTGCGATCCCGAGTGGCTGCTGCAACCTCGCACCATCGGTGTCGTTCTACATCTGGGCCTGGCCACCATGGCCATGTCCTATTGGCTGTTCGCCCGGGGGTTGCAAACAGTTCAAGTCGCTACCGCAACCACCCTCTCCCTGGCGGAACCGATGACTGCGGCCACCCTGGGAATCGTCGTCCTCGGCGAACAACTAAATCTCCAGGCGGTTTCCGGTATCGCGCTGATATTTCTCGGTCTGGCGACACTAGTGTTCAACCCCCGACGTTTGCTCCAAAGGGGATCCCGGTGACCCACGAACAGCAGGCAACCCTCTATGGCCTGACTGCGGTACTGATCTGGTCGACCATTGCCACCGCTTTCAAGCTGTCCCTACGGCACCTACAGCCGATTGAGCTGCTGCTGTATGCCGGAGTTTTTTCCACCCTGCTGCTCGGCTTAATTCTGCTGTTTCAAGGCAAGCTAGGACAGGTTTTCCTTTGCGGACGCAAGGAGTTCCTGCTCTCGATTGGCCTCGGTCTGCTCAACCCGTTCTTCTATTATCTGATCCTGCTCGAAGCCTATGACCGGTTGCCGGCCCAACAGGCCCAGCCGCTCAATTACACCTGGGCAATCACCCTATCGTTGCTCTCGATCCCACTTCTGAAGCAGAAGGTGTACTGGCAACAGTGGCTGGCGCTGTTGATCAGTTACTGCGGGGTTCTGGTGATTTCCACCGAAGGGAATCCGTTTAGCCTAGAATTCACCGATCCCTTCGGCGTAATTCTTGCCCTAGCCAGCACAATTGTCTGGGCGCTCTACTGGATTTTCAACACCAGAGATAAACGCGACCCGGTCATTGGGCTGTTCGTCAACTTCCTCTGCGGTTTTCCGTTCGTGCTCGGGTACTACCTGCTGACCTGCGAACTGCGCAGGCCGGCAATCGAAGGACTGCTCGGCGCGGCTTATGTAGGAACTTTCGAGATGGGTGCCTGCTTCGTCCTCTGGCTGCTTGCGCTGAAAAAAACCCGTAACACGGCAAGAATCAGCAACCTGATTTTCATTTCCCCTTTTCTCTCACTGGTATTCATCCACTTCCTGGTCGGTGAAACCATTCTCCCGGCAACCTTTTTCGGCCTGCTGCTGATTATCGCCGGCCTGTTCTGCCAGCGGATCGGCAACAAAACTTTCTGAAACTTGTGGATTTCAACATAACAGGAGCGGAAAAACTTTCTGGAAAGTTTGCGACAGTGCAAAATTACCACTAGAATAGTCATATATTCTGGCGCATGGGAGTAAACTGATGACTATCTCCAGATGGATTAAAAGGGCCTCAACACGGTTGGAAACTTTCACCTATCTGGTGCTGGTTCTTGCCCTGATGATGGTTGTATCAGACATGTACCTGCTCTACCAGTGGCTTGCAGCGTGACGGGCAAGCCCTATTTACGAGGTAATGTTCCTTCTTTCATATGTGAGTAGCGAGAATCCTTCTTCACCTCGGGGAAGTGCTCCTCAAGGCAATCCTGACAGATACCATGACTGAACTGGGCATCGCTGTGGGTTTCGATATAGGCTTCCAGCCGCTGCCAGTAGCCCTCGTCATCACGGATTTTTTTACAATAGGAGCAGATCGGTAAAAGGCCGCTTAATGCCTTGACGTTCTCCATAGCCTCAATCAATTCACCGATCAGCTCTTCACTCTGCCGCTGTAATTTCTCTTTGGCGGCAAGCTCAACCTCCAATTGATCTTTCTGGACCTCCAGCTGTTTGCGACCGGCCTCGACCATCCGTTCCAGCTTGTTTGCGGTAAACTGCAATACCCACCAGAGAAGGATCTCGATAATCAGGAAACTCGCAACTGCAATAAAGATGTTATTGCGTAGATTGGTCTGCAGCAGATTATAGCTCGCAGTGGCATCGGTGGAAATCACCACCAGTCCGATGGGTGGCCTAAATTTATCCTGTTCGCCCCAGTAATCCCGGAGGGGGAACGCCGCCAACCAGTGACTATTTTCCTCATGTTCATGCAGGCTCATTCCCGAGAAATCCAGCGACGTTTTTAAATGCTCCCCCTGAAGCATTTTTCTCACCCCGGGCGAACTCACCTCGGAGATCAAGAAGTTGGCAACGCCCCCTTCATGATTAACCATCTCCTGCAATCTTTCCGGCCAAACCACATCATCCAGCAGGGCAAGGTCAAGCAGCACCGCTACATCAAGCCCCTTGTTGAGCGCAAGATTCTCAATCGCTTGCTGCAGCGACGTGGAAATTTCAAGGCTGCCGACATAAATTTCTTTACCGGCTTGGGCGTCATACGCAAAAACCGGTGCGATCCCACGGATAAATAACCCCTGACGACCGATCTCCAAACCACTTACCGGTGCCTTCTTTTCATGTGCTTCCCTCAGAATGTACCGGAAAGGTACCAAGAGGTCACCGTATTTTTCCGGTTCATGGACCCGCAAAAAAGAGGTCACTTTGCCCGGCAGTTGGTAATGCATTCCCAAGAAAGTAAAGCTGGCGTTGAGCTGCTTCCAGACCCCCTGACTAAATCGCAGCAGCTTTTCGCGATATTTCGCGGCCTCTTCGCCACCAGCCCCACCACCCTCAAGCACGACTGCCCTACGGCCGTCCAGAAAAGTCTGCTGAATTTCCGGGGATTGGACCACATAGTTGGCAATTCCGACCATCCGCTGGCGAATTCCCACCAACGTCAGATCTAATGCGGAGCGAACCTGCTCAATTTTATTCCGGAGATGTTCTTCAAACGCGAGCTTTTGCTGATGAAAGCTTAAAGCGATGGAGGCTATTTCCAAAATAGCAATAACGACTGACAGAATAATGAAAGCTTTTAGCGATCGTTTCATGCTTCACTCAGTTTTATGGCGTCCCCTCACCAAAATGACGAAGTATAGAGTAGATACCGAATTAAGCAAGCGACCGATTCGTTTTTGATGATCATTGCTGACAGAAAGCAAGAAAATTATCCAGCAAGCGTTTTGAGTCCCGATAGTATTCGACTTGTCGCTGTCGGAATTCTTCCAGTGCCCCCTCTCCTGCACCGGTCCGCTGGCACCAGTCGGCGACCACCAGTTCATCCACCTCGGGATGAAACTGGAGGCCCCATGCATTTCGTACCCGAAACGCCTGACCGCCGCAACGGGGTGTTTCCGCCAGATGAACAGCTTCCGGCGGCAGATCAAAGCTGTCGTTATGCCATTCGAAACTGATAAATCGATCAGACATCCCATTGAACAGGGGGTCATTTTCGCCCGCTGAAGTTACGTGAATATCAAACATCCCTTTCTCTTGGCGGCTCTGGCTATGAACTTTGCCACCCAGCGCATGGGCCAGCAGCTGTCCACCGAGGCAGATCGCCAGCAGTGGCCATCCCCGAGAAACGACCTCTGCAGTCCTTTCTGCAGCTCGCTGCAGATAACTGAGTCGGTCACGATCGTTCACTCCCATATAACCGCCAAGCAGAATGATCGGCACGGTTTCCGTAAGAGACGGAAGCTGTTCAAGGTCCGCCCGATAAATTTGTACGGAACAACCCTTCTCTTGCAGCCAACGTGCAAATGTTCCCAAACCAACCTTTTCATCAAATTGTACTACATTTACAAGCACTTAAGCCTCCAGCATTAACATGAACGCCTCCCCCTTTTTGATCATTAGAGAAAGTTCACCCTAAAATAAAAAACGTCTACCCCATAAAGCAGATGAAACAATCATGTCGCGTTTTGCTATCTGGCTAATCATCGGTTCGATCTTTCTCTTCACCCTGACTTAGTATCTGGCTTGTCACGCGACAATTGTCAAATCGTTCACTGCTTCCGAAGTCTTCCTCCTCTTCGGTCTGCTCTGCTGCGCTACAAAGATTACCCTCAGCGGGCTTGGAGCTCCCCACCCTCACAAGATTGAAAAGGATGGAGAGCGGCAAAACTAAGAATAATTTGCAATAAACATTCCCATGTCCCGTCCTGAAATAAGTTTACACCTAGGAGACTTATTTCAGGACGGAACACCATATATAAAAAAGGCGGTTCCTCGGGAACCGCCTTTTTTATCACCCGTACCCCTGCCCCCGAATTGATATATACTGTATACTTTCTAGGCATTTTTGCGTTATTTGCCGAGATCAGGTACCGTCCCAGCCTTTGCCTGATGTTTGGAAATTACAGTTAAAGGACAATCCCGATGAATCTTGCTGAACGCTTCAAAGACAACTGCGGTTTCGGCCTGCTGGCGCAAATCCGTAACCAGCCGAGCCATCAGCTGCTCCAAGATGCCATCCAGGCACTGAGCCGAATGATGCACCGCGGAGCGGTCTCTGCCGATGGAAAGACCGGCGACGGCTGCGGTCTGCTCTGTTCGATGCCGGTCACATTCATGCGCAAAGTAGCCGAGCAGCAGGGCCTCTCTTTACCGGAACAGTTCGCCGTCGCCACCCTTTTCCTGAGTGAGGAGCAGCGGCAGCTTGATATCTTCCGCGAACAGTGCGAACAGAATGATCTGAATATTTTGCTGGTGCGGGAGGTTCCCCTCAACACTGATGCTCTCGGCGAATATGCCCTGCAGATGCTGCCAAAGATCGTTCAGGTGTTCGTGGCGCCTGCGGCGCTGATCGCCACCCGCCGCTTCGACGCACTGCTCTACCTGACCCGCAAAGAGGTCGAACGCCGGCTGGCCGATGCCCCCGACTTCTACATCCCCTGCTTTTCACGTAGCTTGGTCTCCTACAAGGGACTGGTGATGCCGCATTATATCGCCAAGCTGTTCCCCGATCTGCAAAATGAGGACTTCCAGATCAGCTTTGCAATGTTCCACCAGCGTTTCTCGACTAACACCCTACCCCAGTGGAGACTGGCCCAGCCGCTGCGCAACATCGCCCACAACGGCGAGATCAACTCAATCCAGGGAAACCGCTTCAAAGCGCAGAATAAGTTCACCGGTGCCGAGAGTCCGAACTTCTCCAAGCAGGAACTGGAGCTGCTGCAACCGATCCTGCAGAACGGTGTCAGCGACAGCGCCAATCTCGACAACATGGTCGAATTCCTGCTCGCCAATGGCGTAGATTTTTTCAAGGCAATCCGTGCGCTGATCCCCCCGGCCCGCCATAACGTCGCCAACATGCCGGCCAAACTGCGCGCCTTTTACGAGTACAACTCAGCGGCCTTCGAACCTTGGGACGGCCCGGCGGCAGTCAGTATCACCAACGGTCGTTACATCGGCTGCGTGCTAGACCGCAACGGCCTGCGCCCGGCAAAGTACGTGATCACCACCGATGACCGCCTGCTGATCACCAGTGAATACGGCGTGCTCGGCACCCCGCCGGAAAAGGTTCGCGAACGTGGCCGCCTGCAGAGCGGAGAGATGATCGCCGCTGACCTGAAGCACGGCAAGATCTTCTACCCCCGCGACATCGACCGCTACCTGATGGAATCGCAGCCGTACAACCAATGGTTGACCGAACACACCCACTACCTGCAGGAGTTCATCGGGCGCCAATTCGAAGATCTCTCTGACTACCGCTACCAGGATCTCGAGACCCTGCAGCGCTACCACAACGTCACCAGCGAACTGGTCGACCTGATCATTCGTCCGATGATGTTAGATGGCAAAGAGCCGGTCGGCTCTATGGGCGATGACTGCCCGCCCGCCGCCTTCTCCGAACAGCAACGCAGTTTCAGCGATTTCTTCAAACAGAAATTTGCCCAGGTGACCAATCCGCCAATTGACCCGCTGCGTGAGAAAGCGGTGATGTCGACCACCATCGGTTTCGGGGGCATCGGCAACCCTCTGCTAGAAGCCAAGGACCGGGCCAAACGGCTGAAGAGCATCTCACCGATCCTCTCCAACGACATTTTCCAGGCGCTGCTCTCCTTTGGCGACCCGGAGTTGCCCCGCTTCGAACCCTGCTACAAACATCGCAGCTTTAGCACAAGCTACGCCGGAAAACTAAAGCTGTCGCTGGAAAAATTGGGAGAAGAAATACTGAATGCCGTCGTTAACGACGCCATCCGGGTGATCATCCTGGATGATCGTGATCTTTCACGCGAAAAGAAAATCATCCCGATGGCTCTGGCTGTCGGCTACATCAACCAGCAGCTGTTAAAAGGCCAGCTACGCCAACAGGTCACGATCGTTGCCTGCACCGCCGAAGTACTGGAGTCACACTCGGCCTGCGTGTTGATCGGCTACGGCGCCGTAGCCATTTACCCCTGGCTGCTCTACGCCACCGGCGTCCAGCTATGCGAGAAAAAAGAGATGGCGCACAAAGAGATACGCGAGCAGCTGAAGAACATCTACGACGCCCTGACCAAGGGGATTCTCAAGGTGATGTCGAAGATGGGCATCAGCACTGTCTCCAGCTATCGCAACGCTGCGCTGTTCGACATCATCGGACTGAGCAAGCAACTGGTCGCCAGCTGCTTCCCTGGCTCGGCGGCGCTGTTACCAGGGCTCGACTTCGAAGACCTGGAAACGCGGATCGACAAAATCCACCGCAAGGTGTTCGCCGAAAGCTTCATGCTGCCGGTCTATCCGCTGGAGATAGGTGGCTATTATAGCGACAATCCAGGCTTCGAATACCACGACTTCAATTCCAAGGTTGTCACGCAGTTACACCGCTTCGCTGAAGTACGCAGCCGCGACGAGTACCTGAATTTCCGCAAACTGATCGACGGCCGCGGCTTCCGCTTTATCCGCGACGGGCTGACCTTCAACAGCCCGAACAAACCGATCATGCTAGAGGATGTCGAACCGGTCGAAGCGATCACACGCCGCTTCGACTCCGCCGCAATGTCCCTCGGCGCACTGTCCCCGGAAGCGCACGAAGCGCTGGCCGAGGCGATGAACATCCTCGGCGGTTCATCGAACTGCGGGGAGGGGGGCGAGGACGCAGCCCGCTTCAAAACGGTAAAAAACAGCAAGATCAAGCAGATTGCCTCGGGCCGGTTCGGCGTCACCCCTGGCTACTTGCGCAACGCCGAAGAGATCCAGATCAAACTGGCACAAGGGGCCAAACCGGGCGAAGGAGGACAGCTGCCGGGCGAAAAGGTCACCCCGCTGATCGCCTCCTTGCGCTTCACCGTACCGGGCGTCACCCTGATCTCGCCGCCGCCGCATCACGACATCTACTCGATCGAGGATCTGGCGCAGCTGATTTTCGACCTGAAGCAGGTCAACCCGGAAGCGACCATCAGCGTCAAACTGGTCTCCTCCGAAGGGGTCGGTACCATCGCCGCCGGGGTCGCTAAAGCCTACGCCGACAAAATCATCATCTCCGGCGGTGACGGCGGCACTGGCGCTGCGCCATTCAGCTCGATCAAAGCAGCTGGCAACCCCTGGGAGCTGGGGCTGGCCGAAGCGCACCTGAGCCTGAAGGCGAACAACCTGCGCGAACTGGTTGAGTTGCAGACCGATGGCGGTCTGAAAATCGGCCGCGACGTAGTCAAGGCGGCAATGCTCGGAGCGGAAGAGTTCGGCTTCGGCACACCGCTGCTGGTCATTCTCGGCTGCAAGATACTTCGTGTCTGCCACCTCAACCGCTGCACCGTAGGCATCGCCACCCAAGACGAGTCCTTGCGTGGACACTACACAGGGACGGTGGAGAAGGTGGTCAGCTACCTGCGAAACGTCGCCGAAGATGTTAGAGAAATTCTTGCCGAGCTCGGCTTCAAATCACTGGAAGAGGTCATCGGCCGCAGCGACCTGCTCAAACAACTGGATGATCCTTTTGTGCAGAAATTCGATTACTCGCAAATTTTGCAGCAGTTCGAGGGCAACAACACCAAGCAGAAACCGAACCCCCCGTTCGACGACAACGCCTTCGAAAAAGAACTGCTCGAAGAAGTGATACCGGTGATCAGGGATCCGAAAATGGAGCTGGTGGTCGAACGACAGATCATTAACACCAATCGCAGTTTCGGCACACTAATCAGCGGCGCCATCGCCCGTTACTACGGTGACAAGGGGTTGCCTAAAGAGGCTCTGACCATCAAGCTGACCGGGGTTGCCGGACAATCCCTCGGCGCATTCCTAACCCCGGGAGTCAATATCCTGCTGACCGGCGTCGGAAATGACTATGTCGGCAAAGGGATGCACGATGGCCGGATCATCATCACCCCAGCAATCTACCAGGAAGGGGCTTCAGCGGTCGGCAACACCTGCCTTTACGGTGCCACCGGCGGCAAACTGTTCGTTTCCGGCACCGCCGGAGAACGCTTCGGTGTCCGAAATTCAGGCGCATTGGCCGTGGTCGAAGGGACCGGCGACCACGCCTGTGAATATATGACCGGCGGGACCGTGGTGGTCCTCGGCGATACCGGCATCAACTTCGCTGCAGGGATGACAGGCGGCGTCGCCTTCGTTTACGACCGGCAGAAGAAATTCATCGACCGACTCAATCAGGAACTGGTCATCGCCCGGCGGATCGACGTCGATGACGACAACGAAGGCAAGCTGTACCTGAAGAAGATCCTGACCAGTTTCCATAACCGCACCAGCAGCCCGAAAGCAAAACGGATTCTCGATGATTTCCGCGAAGAACTGGCCTACTTCTGGATGGTAACGCCGAAAGATATGAAGGCGCCGCTGAACCCCAAAGAAGGGGATTAACAGAACGTTCGTCAAGCTAAAAACCCAAATCAACGTTCATAAACTTAATATTTTAGTGAACAGGAAATATTAAATATGCAAAATTTTATAAACTCAAACCGTAGAGATCCGGAAAAAATCGAGGCTCCTGAACGGCTGCAGAATTTTGACGAAATCTACCGGTTGTTCGACAATAAACTGGTCCGCCGGCAGGCAGAACGCTGCGTTCAGTGCGGCGATCCCTTCTGCACCACGATCGGTTGTCCGCTGCAGAACCATATCCCCCAGTGGCTAGAAGCGATCGCCGATCGCGATCTCGAAAGAGCTTTCGCACTGTCGAATGAGAGCTCACCCTTCCCAGAAATCCTCGGCCGAGTCTGCCCGCAGGGGCACCTCTGCGAAGGAGCCTGCACTCTTAATGACGGGCACGGCGCCATCACCATCGGGGCAATTGAGGCTTCGATCACTGATCTGGGTTTCGAGGCCGGTCTGCAGTTACCCTTTCCCGGCATCCGCCACGACAAGAAGGTGGCGATTGTCGGCTCGGGTCCAGCAGGAATCTCCTGCGCCCATTTTTTGCTGCGCGCCGGTATCGGTGTCGAAATGTACGAGCGCGCCGAACGTCCCGGGGGGCTGCTGACCTACGGTATCCCCGGCTTCAAGTTGGACAAGAAGGTGGTTGATCGACGGTTCAAGCTGTTGCGCAAGGCCGGGCTCAACCTACACCTGCAACATGCCGTCGGCGCGGATATCGCCCTGGCCGACCTGATCGATAAACATGACGCTGTCTTCGTCGGGATCGGTGCCACCATGGGCAAAAAAGGGGTTGAAGGGGACGATTTGCAACAAGTGATGCTGGCGATGGAGTACCTGACCGTCAAACAGCATCAGCTTTTCGGCGCGGCCGCTGCGGCCAAGTATGGCATGAAGGAGAAACGCGTGGTGGTCATCGGCGGCGGTGACACGGCAATGGACTGTCTGCGCACGGCGATACGCGACGGCGCCGAGAGCGTCACCTGCCTCTACCGGCGCGACATGGCAAACATGCCCGGCAGTCGCAAGGAGTATAACAACGCCCTCGAAGAAGGTGTCGAGTTCTGTTTCAACATCAGCCCACGCAAAATCTACGAGAAGAATGACGGCTCGGTCTGCGTCGAAGTGGAGCGAACCCAAATGGGTGAACCGGGGGATGACGGTCGTCAGCGGGTCGAGATTCTCCCCGACACCACCCACTGTGTCCCGGCAGATGTCGTCATCCTCGCCCTCGGCTTCGACATAGAACCGCTGCCGGGTCTGCTCGATGCCGGTGTCGAATGCAGCAAGTGGGGCGAAGTGCTGATCGACCCGGCCAGCTGCCGTACCAGCAACCCGAATATCTATGCAGGTGGCGACTGCTACCGCGGCGCCGACCTAGTGGTAACCGCCGCCGCAGATGGCCGCCGGGCAGCATTTACGATCATGCACAAGCTGCTTGGCGAAGAAAGGATCGATGCTTAAATTCCTCAGCAGAAAATCGGTCCTGCTCACTTCGCTGCTGTTCATGACCCTCATGATGGTTATCTGCATGAGGTTGGTCAACCCGGCGATCGACGGGCAGGGCGGAGCCAGCCTCCTTGCTTTACAGCTGGCTTTCGACAAGAATCTTGGCATTGAAATCATTAACTGCTGGGGAGCGGAAGGGAGCGCCGTTTATCGGCGCTGGTGCTTTACCGATTATCTGTATGCGATTTCCTACACCATCTTTCTAGCTTCACTTTTGGTAGTTTTGCTGTTTCGTAAAGGCAAAATAGGCTCGTCAATTCTTTCTTCGACACCATTCATTGTGCTGGGAGCGGGTGTTTGCGACTGTCTGGAAAATATGATGGAGTACTTTTTCATTCAAGATCCGCACAACTTTCCAGCGCAACTGTTCTTTGCGCATTCGCTGATTTCGGTGTTGAAATGGGCCGGAATTTTTACGGCCGTTGCTACGGTTATTTTCCTGTTACCGCAACGTCCCCGCCAAACAGAGTAAAATATAAGTACTTGGGACTATTCCTGAATCAGGAAATAAAAAAACCTCCAAATTTCACATAAGTAAGGAATGATTCGTGTACAAAGCAGAACTCTGGCCAACTGGAGCTAAAATTCAATCTGACGCTGAAGAGCGAGAACTGCTCGATTTTTTACAACCGCTGTTCGGCGGGCAACTGGCGCTGAGCGGTCTGCCAACTGCCCTGACAGAGGAATTACCGCGTCTTTATTTGCCACTGGCCGCTTGGTTGGACAAGAAACGGACCGCTGGCCATCCCCTGTTGGTCGCCCTAAACGGTTCGCAAGGGAGCGGCAAATCGACCCTCTGCAATCTGCTGAAATGGATTCTCGAAGCTGCCTTCGACTGTCACGCCTGCATCATCTCTATCGATGACCTCTACCTGGGCAAGGCTGCTCGCCAAAGGTTGAGCGAATCAGTGCACCCCCTGCTCGCGACTCGCGGCGTTCCCGGCACCCACGACATACCGCTCGGATTGGAACTGCTGAAACGTTTGAAAAGCCAGACCGAACACGCAAAAGTCGAAATTCCCCGCTTCAGCAAGGCGGACGATGACCGCCTGCCCGAAACTGATTGGGATTTCGTGACTACCCCAGTCGACATGATCCTGTTCGAAGGCTGGTGCGTCGGGGCGACTCCGCAGGCGGAAGCAGAATTGCAGAAACCGATCAACCAGATGGAAGAGAAGGAAGATAGCCATGGTCGCTGGAGGCGCTATGTCAACGACCAGCTGGCTGGTCCTTATCGTGAGCTGTTCTCACTGATCGATCTGCAGCTGATGCTGAAAATCCCCGATTGGCAGATGGTCTATCTCTGGCGCAGAAAACAGGAGCAGCAACTAGCCGCGAAGCAGAGCGGGGAAGGGGTGATGGGCGAGATCGCCTTACAGCGTTTTATCATGCATTACGAGCGACTGACCAAACATCAGCTCGAAACGCTTCCCGAAACCGCCGATCTGGTGATGTCGCTCAACGAAAAGCAAAGGGTAAGCTCGATCCAATTGCGCTGACTGGCACCTGCCTTGCACCATTGATGCTCTAACTGACCTACAAAGCCGTAGGAGATTTCAATGACGCAACAGATACAGCTGATCATTCTTACCGACCTTGACGGAACCCTGCTCGATCACCACAGCTACAGCTGGCAGGCGGCATACCCTGCCCTGCAAATGCTGCGGGAAAGGGGAATCCCGCTGATTTTATGTACCAGCAAAACAGCAGCTGAAGTCTCCAAACTGCATCAAGAGCTGGAACTTAACACTCCTTACATCGTCGAAAACGGTGCCGGCATAATTCTCGACTCGTGTCAGCAATCTGCACATTTTTTCGGCACCCCTTACCCCAAATTGGTCAAACAACTGCAAAGTTTAAGACAACAACGAGGTTATCACTTTACCGGTTTTAATGATTATTCCGTCGCTGCAGTTGCCGCCGCAACCGGACTCGACAGCACTCGTGCGGCGCTTGCCAAGCAGCGACTCTGTTCGGAGCCGATTCGCTGGGAAGACAGTGACGACTCGCTGCTGGAATTTCAAACGGAGATCGCCAAGCTGGATCTGCAACTGCTGCGCGGCGGCCGCTTCTACCATGTCCTCAGTATAGAAGCCGACAAAGGCAAAGCGTTGCGCTGGTTGCTTGAGCATTATCGTTCATCAGCCCCTTCCACCCGTTGGCGCAGCATCGCCCTCGGCGACGGACCGAACGACCAAGCGATGCTGGAAGCGGCAGATATAGCCGTGGTAATCCCTTCGCTTAGCGGGCTGTCCCCCAAACCAAAAGACACCACCGTTATTTACGCGAGCGAACCGGGACCGGTCGGTTGGAATCAGACCATCCTGGACATTCTAAAGGAGCAAACCAATGGCTGACTTTTTCCAAAATGGCGTCATCACCACCCTGCACAATCTGACCGATCGCCCCCTCGAAGAACTGGAAAACGAATTACAGAAGTTTTCCGGCCGGCGGCCGATGAGCCTGGTTCTGCCATCCCTCTTCTCCGAACTGGAAGGTCCGGCACTGGACCCGATCCTCGATGATTTGAAACAAGCTTCTTACCTGCGCGAGATTGTTATCGGACTCGATCGCGCCGACGAGGCACAGTTCAATTACGCCAAAAAATACTTCGGCCGCCTGCCACAGGAACATCGTATCCTCTGGAACGATGGCCCGCGCTTGCGAGCCGTTGACAAGATGTTAGCCGAAAAGGGTCTGGCGCCGACCGAGATGGGCAAGGGGCGCAACGTCTGGTACTGCTTCGGTTACGTCCTCGCCTCTGGGCGTAGCCGTGCGGTGGCACTGCACGACTGCGATATCGTTACCTACAAACGCGATATGTTGGCCCGGCTGATCTATCCGGTCGCCAACCCGGCCTTCAACTATCAATTCTGCAAAGGTTTCTATTCGCGAATCGCGGGCGGCAGCCTCAACGGCCGGGTCTGCAGATTACTGGTCACCCCACTGCTGCGTTCGTTGCAAAAAGTTGTCGGCTACTCCGATTACCTTGAATACCTCGACAGCTTCCGCTATGCATTAGCCGGTGAATTCTCGATGCGGGTTGATGTCCTTAATGACCTGCGCATCCCAAGTGACTGGGGCTTGGAGATCGGCCTTTTATCGGAGATGTACCGCAACTACACTCGCAGCCGGGTCTGCCAGGTCGATATCGCCGATGTCTACGACCACAAGCACCAGGACCTGTCGGAGGGGAATCCCCAGGGTGGTCTGTCCCGGATGAGTACCGACATCACAAAAGCGGTTATTCGCAAACTGGCCACCCAGGGGAATGTTTTTTCGCTGGAAACATTCCGTACCGTAAAAGCAACCTACTTCCGCGAGGCACTCGATTTTGTTGAGCGCTATTACAATGACGCGCTAATGAACGGGCTGGAAATAGATCGCCACAAAGAAGAGAAGGCCGTGGAGCTGTTTGCCGAGAATATCATGCGGGCTGGTGAATTTTACCTGTCAAACCCAATGGAGACACCCAACATGCCGACCTGGAACCGGGTGATCAGTGCGATTCCGGATATTCTGGATCACATTTATGAGGCGGTGGAGGAAGATAACAAATAGAGGACAGACAGATAAAAACTGTCAGAACTTAGCCTAGTGGTTTTTATCTGTGACAGTATTACTTTTGGGTGAACCTATTCAGCAGCCACTTTGGAGACAGCCGCTTCTTGAGCGACTTTTGCCCCAGCTCGTAAAATTTCCTTTTCCAGTTCGACGGCAGCTTTCTGCAACGGCGACATTCTCAGGTAGCGCAGGCCACCATCCTTCGTATTTTCAATGACCGTCAATGGCCCCTTGCGTACGTGCTTGTTCTTTTCCGAAGCCTCCCCCAGATGGATCGAGACCCCTTCGAGCAATTGACTGCTGACCTTTAATTTGGTGTTGTTGTTAGACTGCCCCTGCTTGGTCGATGCCGCCAGTTCTGCGTGGAATTGTTCCCGCTCGACTTCCAGTTTTTCCAATGGGCTTATGGCAGACTTGAGACGCCCAATCTGGCGATCGATCCGCTTGATACTTTCCCGCAAAAAAGCAAAACGGTCTGTATCCGGAAAGTAGACCCCGGCTGTCACTTTAGTATTGATCCTGGCCGAGGTACCAATCACCTTGGTCTCGATTCCTTCCAAGGCAACACAGGCACCACCCATGATGGTACCCCGCTCGATGATAATTTTCCCGGTTGCCTGACGGTCGAATTGCGGATTTCGTTTTTCACCAGGACATCTCCATAGCAATAAACGGTTACCTGATTTAAGAAACCGGCCAACAAACACCGCGGCAGATAATTTCTCCACTCCATTCGCCAGCGACCAGCGAGAAACCCGTCCCCGCTCGGCCGGATGCGGCAGACCGTGTGCCTTCCTTCCCGGAACCCCTTCCTGCGGCTGGTGCAATTTGCCAATCGTCTGCCCAACCTCAATTATTGTAAGGGCGTGTCGGGTGCGCAAATCGACCTTCCCTTTTTTATCTTCAGCAAACTCCGCTTCCTCGCCCGAGGTTTTCACCATCAATTCGAACCGGCCATCCTCACCAAATTGAGGTTCTAAGCCCTTGACCAGCACCACCGACAGCTTCTGAATCCCGGTTTCGACAGCAGCATCAAAATCATACGGCGCCTCAAAATCGATTCCCACCTCGACAATATTTGTACTTGTGCAGCAACCCGGGCAGTTTGCTCCTCCCCAGATGGACTAGACTCGCCAATCGTTTGTTCACCCTCTTCATCTGAAAACAGTCTTTCTGCCGCTGCTTCGGCGCGGGCAATACTTTCATCCGAGATAATCGGCCCAGCATTCAATCTGCTCTTCAGCAAGACGCAAGAACAATTGATAATCCGGTGTTTCCAGCTTGAAAAGCAGATCAGGCAGGGATGACTTTTGGTTTTCAGGAGTTTCCATTGCAGGCATTTTCTCTCCCTTGACGAACCTACATCGCCAAGCTCAACAGAAGTCTCACCAAGCAAAAGAAACCATTAAGCCGCTAAAACCTGTATATTCTTTCTGTTGATTAGATTTTTTCTTCGGCCAACCAAAGAACATGATATGGAGGGAGTTCGATGACAGTCCGTTGGCTGGTGACAACTTCACCGGTCAGCAAACCAACCCAACGACCGCTGAATTGACCATCCAAAGCGCCATCAAGATAAAGATTGCGCTGCTGATCGGTCAGGTTGTGGGCAGCAAAAATCCGTTGCCGACCATCCAAGCTGTAACGCCAGAAGCCGAAAAGATGCTCGCCGAGATGCAAAACCTCCTGCCTGCCGTCAGGATGAAATGCGGGTTGTTGGCGGCGAATCGACAAACGGCGACGCAGTTCGTTGAAGACGATCGCCTGGTCAGAATGCTCATCAGCCAACAATTCCGCCAGCTCCGAATATTGCAAACGGCGACGATTGATGGTCCGCGCCCGGCCGGTCTGCAAAACCCCCGCATGATAATTCGGCGTCGCGAGCAGACTGTGGATATAGATCGCAGGAATCCCACGCAGCCCCATCATCAATGTTTGTGCCAACAAGAAACGGGCAATCTGCCAGCAGTCATCCCCCAACCAGGTTCCTTTTAAGGCGTCGAAGTATCCGATATTAATTTCATAAGGACTCTTGCTGCCATCGGCATTCCTTTTATAACTGACCAGACCGCCGAACTTCTCCATTCCCTGCAGTAACAGGTCAACCTCCCCCTGCGGCAATAACCCCTCCAGCGGACGCATGCCGACGCCATCGTGCGACGCGGTGAAATTGAGGAAAGTACAACCAGGCGGTGCGCTGCAGTGGGTTCGCGCCCAATCGCACAGGTACTGGCTAGTTCCACGGTACAACCCGTGCAAAAGGAGCGGTGCCAGGCTGAACTGATAGATCATGTGGGCTTCGTCGCTGTCCCCAAAGTAGCTTAGATTCTGATGATAGGGCAAATTCGTCTCTGTCAGCAGCACCGACTTCGGGGCGACAACGCCGATCAGATCACGCAGCAATTTGACTATTTCATGTGTCTGCGGCAGGTTCAGGCAGGCAGTACCCCACTCCTTCCATAAAAACGCTACCGCATCCAGCCGGATCAGACGCGCCCCTTGCTGCAGATAAAAAAGCAAGATTCTGATGTACTCCAGCAACACCTCGGGATTGGAAAAATCTACATCAACCTGATCGGCACTGAATGTTGTCCAGACTTTTGCCGGACCGGCATCGGTTTCCACTTCGGTGAGCAGTTCCGATTGGCGCGGACGAACGACTTGAATTAAGTCAGCATCGTCGGGTGGAGTGATAAAATAGTGCCGCCCCGGTTTTTCGTTGCGCAGAAATTGCTGAAACCAGTGATGCTGACTGGAAACGTGATTAATAACCAAATCGACCATCAGGTCGAAATGGCGATTGAGGGCTGCTATCTGCGGCCAGTCACCGAGCTCCGGATTGACCTGCCGGTAATCGATGACGGCGAACCCATCGTCGGAGCTATAAGGAAAGAAAGGCAACAGATGTACAATGCTAACAAGTTCCGTCAAGTGCTGCTCAAGAAATGAGCTTAAACTCTGCAGCGGACTCTGTCCGTCTGCGCAAACCGAATCACCATAGCTGATCAGGATCACATCCCGCTCATCCCATAAACGGCAAACCAGTTCTTCAGCTGCTGGATTTTGTGCCCAGTCGAGCTCGGCAACTATCCGTTTTAAAATATATTTTACTTGTTCTTCTGGGTAAATCCGTCGAAGCCGGATTTCAGCATGTTGCACAAATGCGTTCAGAATCTCTGCAGCCGCCATAATCCATATCCCTTTTGGTAAACTCCAGATATAAATCGCTGCAGAATGCAGGCCAACCCCTTAAAGGAAATGAAAAGCCCGCCGAGGAAGAGTCTCGGCGGGCAGGATAAAACTTAAAGATTTTTGCAGCCTTATTTGACGTGGCAGCGATTACAATTGGCCTTGGCTTCGAAGGCCCGTTTACCATTGTGACAAACACCACAGTAATTTCCAGCATAGATGTCCGCCATCTTGATCTCTACTGTCCCGAATTTCATCTTCGGAAAGACATCCTTATTGTGACACTCCATACACTTAACCCCCGCATCCTTATGAATCTGTCCAGAAAAAATCACCTTTCCCATCGGGCTCTTGGTAAACTCAAGGGTTTTCCCCGGAGGTACGGCAACAGCGGCAGTTACACTGCAAAACGCGACGACGGCCAACAACAAAATCATTTTTTTCATTCATCCTACCTCATTGTTTTAGGGTTAAGGGCAGAAATATCACTAAGGAAGTTAGCTTATCTTATTAAGAAGGTCAACTTCGGATCAGCAGATAATTTAATCTCTTCTTTTGCCCCCCAAAATAAATTATTATTAAGCTTGTGCTATAAATTGACTTTAAATCGGATTCCTGTTTGGAGCCTTCCTTGGAACATTTTATCGCAAGACAGCCGATTTTTGATCGAAATGGCAAAGTCTACGCCTACGAACTGCTGTTCCGCTCCGGACTCCACAACTACTTCGATGCAGCCGATCAGGACCAGGCAGCCGCCAGCGTTATCGCCAACAGCAGCCTGCTGTTCGGCCTCAATGAGATGAGTGCCGGGGCAAAAGTCTTTGTCAATTGCACGCACAAGGTTCTGGTTGAGGATTTTATGACCGTGCTGCCGAAAGAGCAGGCGGTTGTCGAAGTTCTCGAGAATGTCACTCCCGACGGTGAGGTCATTGCTGCCTGCCTTCGACTGAAGCAGCAAGGCTACATCCTCGCCCTCGACGACTTCGTTTATCATGACAACTGGGAACCCCTGTTGCAGATAGCAGATATCATCAAAGTCGATTTTCTGGACAGTGGTGCCGAAGAGCAGGAACAGCTGGCGAAAATGATGATTCCGCGCGGCATCCGCATGTTGGCTGAAAAAGTCGAAACTATAGAGGATTACGAACAGGCCAAGGCGATGGGCTACCAACTGTTCCAGGGGTACTTCTTCAGCAAGCCGGTGATTATTTCACGCAAAGACATCCCGACCAACAAATATCAATTTCTGCGCATTCTCAAGGATATCTACAGCGAAGATATCGAATTCCAGAAACTGGCTAAAACCATCCAGAGCGAGGTTTCGCTCTCCTACAAACTACTTAAGCTGATCAACTCCGCTGCCTTTGCGCTGCGGCATAAGGTCACCAACATCCTGCAGGCGCTCTCTTTGCTCGGGATCCGGGAAATTCGCAACTGGGTTTCGTTGCTCTCCGTTTCGGCGATGGCCGATGACAAACCGGCCGAATTGGTCGTCATTTCCCTGGTCAGAGCCAAGTTTTGCGAGCAGCTTGCAGAGCCCTGTAACCTACGGGGGAAAAAATCGGAGCTCTTCCTCATGGGGCTGTTCTCCCTGCTGGATGTCATTATGTCCCGGCCCCTTGATGAGATTCTTGAGGAGATCACCATCGATGAGAGTATCCAGCAGGCTCTCCTAGGGGGAGGCGGGACGATGCGTGATATCCTGCAGCTGATCCTTGCCATAGAAAAGGCCAACTGGGATGAGGTGACCGGGCTTTCTGTGCAGTTGGGGATCAACGAGCAACCACTCAATGAGGCCTACATGGACGCCATCAAGTGGGCGCATAAGATCTACAACCTCTGACCCCCAAATACAGACGAACTTCCCCGAGGTCTTTTTTCAGCGCCAACTCCAGGTGCAAACTGCTGTGCTTACAGACCTATTTTGCTTACTGCCGCTTGCCCTGCAGCTACGAAACCCGTTAGCATAACTGTATCGAGGTTTTTCCCCCGGTTTCGAACATCTATAAAAGAAACAGTCATGGAAAAAGTGTTTCGTAGCGAAGAAGAATGGCAGAAACAGCTTGAGCTTGAAGAGTTCTTGGTCACCCGCAGAGCGGGGACCGAACGTGCTTTCTCCGGCCGCTATTGGAACCATCATGCAACAGGTCGCTATGTCTGTGTCTGCTGTGATCTGGAACTGTTCCATTCCTCCAGCAAGTTTGATTCGGGCAGCGGCTGGCCGAGTTTCTTTCAGCCGATTGCGGAAGGTCATATCGTCAAGCAAGAGGATCGGAGCCATTTTATGATCCGCACAGAAACGATCTGTGCGCGCTGCGATGCTCACCTTGGCCACCTGTTCAGCGACGGACCGCAACCGACCGGGCTACGCTACTGCATCAACTCAGCAGCATTGAAATTCATTCCAGAATCAAGCGAAAATTGAGCAATAACAAAGGCAGCCAAACAACTGCCCTGAATGTTAGCAGGTATCCCCATCACTCAGCGCCCCCCTTTGCTTTTCAGCGCCGGAACGTACTTCATATCGCTTTTTAGGATATGGTTCTTCAGCCAATCGGAAAGGAACTCGATCACTTCGAAGGAGAGGATGAACTCACCTTCGTCACAACGGTTCGCCATTTCCTGCGCTTTTTCCACAAACCCTTTATGTTCACGGATATGTTTCAAAATCCCCAGATATTCGCCTTCGTGCATGTATGTCTCTTCAACCTGGAAGTGCATTTTCGCGTAATCCCCAATCCCATTGACGATCTCAGCAACAAGCTGCTGCCCGCGGTCCTTGCTCATAGCAAAATGAAGCTCATTGATCATCTTGATCAACTGCTTGTGATGAGTGTCCAGCTCAACCACACCTACACTGTAATCCTGACTCCAACTGATAATCGCCATCCGTAACAATCCTTTTACACTTCGAAAATTGAAACCTTTTTCGTAATAATTGCCTTGCCTAGCCAGCACAAGATCTCCTTGAACATTTTAATCTTTCGACGATTGACAGGCCGACCTTCACGGGGTACAAAGACAGCCTTTTCGAAGGAGGATCTATGACCGCGAAAGTCCTTTCAGCCGGCGATTACATTGCCTCGAAATGTACCAAATGCAAAGACACCACCGGACACACCATTGTGGCAATGGTCGGCGGAAAAGTCATCAAGGTGGAGTGTAATACCTGTGGCAGCATCCACAATTATCGCGATGCCAGCAGCAAAAAAGTCGCCGCCGCGA
Source organism: Malonomonas rubra (assembly GCF_003247215.1). Taxonomy (GTDB): domain Bacteria; phylum Desulfobacterota; class Desulfuromonadia; order Desulfuromonadales; family Geopsychrobacteraceae; genus Malonomonas; species Malonomonas rubra_A. The sequence goes on from NZ_QKAP01000093.1 coordinate 58,310, forward strand.
AAAAGACATCCAGCACTGGCAGCAGCAAACCGCGTACCACTAAAGCGGAAAGAGCCTGGGAGGAATTGCAGCAGAACCTGCGCCCGGAAGAGGCCATTCCGTATAACATGAACACCCCGATGCGCGAGGAGATGCTGATTCGGCACCCGACGTTCGGCCTCGGCCTGGTGCTCAATTGTATTCGCCCAAACAAAATGGAAGTCCATTTCCAGTCCGGCATAAAACTACTGCGCTGTAAAATAGACTGATCTGTAGGAGGAGATTGACAAGCCCAGGTGGTTGCTGTTTAGTTGACACAGTTCAATTTCTGACCCTAAACCCAAAGGCTGCTTACGCATGTCGAACCTGACTCTTCCGCAACAACGAGCCGGGCTGCTTACAACCTTGGCGGCGCTGGTCATCATCATCGCCGGGGTTAAAACAGCCTCCGCCCTGCTGGTCCCCTTTTTACTGGCTATCTTCATCGCGATTATCTGTGCCGGCCCGTTTCACTGGCTGAAACAACGCAAGGTCCCTGATTCTCTCGCCTTGCTACTGGTTATATCCAGTGTCATGCTGACCGGGTTACTGATCGTCGCCCTGATCGGCAACTCCGTCAACGATTTCACCCGCGACCTGCCGCTCTATCAGGAAAAACTGCGGGGGCAGACGGTTCAGTTACTTAGCTATCTGGATAAATTTGGCATTCAGGTTTCCAAGGCTGTGTTGCTTAGCCACTTCGACCCCGGAGCAATCATGCAATCGGCCGCCAGCATGCTGGCCAAAGCTGGTGGTGTGCTGACTAATTCCTTTTTGATTCTCCTCACGGTGATTTTCATCCTGCTCGAAGCTGCCGGCATGCCGGCCAAGCTAAAGGCAGCCCTGTCGGATGCCGATTCGTCATTGAAATCTTTTGAGAAGTTCGTCAGCGGAGTCCGCCAGTATTTAGCTATCAAGACGTTCGTCAGTTTTGGCACCGGTTTGCTCATCGCCATCGGTTTGACTCTGCTCGGACTCGATTATGCTTTGCTCTGGGGGCTGATCGCTTTTTTGCTCAACTATGTGCCGAATATCGGCTCCATCATCGCCGCCGTTCCGGCGGTGTTACTAGCAGTAGTACAGCTCGGCTCGTTGCATGCCCTGTTCGTAGCGGCAATCTATCTGCTGGTCAACTTGATCATGGGCAATGCAGTCGAACCGAAGCTAATGGGACGCAAGCTGGGCCTCTCGTCACTGGTTGTTTTCCTTTCCTTGGTGTTCTGGGGCTGGATTCTAGGTCCGATCGGCATGCTGCTATCGGTTCCGTTGACAATGATTGTCAAGATTGCTCTGGAGGTGAACGATTCAACCAACTGGCTGGCAATTCTACTAGGTTCAGAGATCCCAAAGGATTAACCAAGCTGAGGCTTTGGCATCCCTCTTAAAAAATCGAGTAGGGTGAGGTGGGTTGATCAATACCCACCTCATCCCTCTCACAGAACCGTGCGTACGGGCCTCGTACACGGCTCCTGTCCATCCTCCCTCAATCACGCTGAGACAGGCGGGGTCTACAACGCTCCCTCCCCTG
>NZ_QKAP01000123.1 GCF_003247215.1 Malonomonas rubra
TCTCATCATTTTTCTCTGGGATCCGATGCAGCCTCAGCCCCATGATGTTGATGTCAAAGCATTGCTGAGGATTGCAGTACTCTACAATGTGCCAACCGCCTGTAATCGTTCTACTGCTGATTTTTTGATATCCTCGCCATTATTTGGACAAGAATACAGGTCGATACAGAAAGACTATTCCGAGCATATCGGACGTACGGTCGAGCTATAAACAATAAGGAGGAGAAAGCTTGGTACTCGTTCCCTCTTTGCGGTAGCTTCCAACGATACTAAAAATCATTTTTCGCCCCCCTTTTATTGGTACGTGACCCATTGTACATATACTGTGGTTGTTCACATTCAATCTCATAATTCGTGAGTTTAGGCCCAAGTATAGATCCGGCCTCTTATAGGTGATTCTGAAAATAATGGGAGTTGGTCTCTCCAAATACTCACGGCCCTAAAATATATTTATGTAGTATTACACTGATATGGCCCACGCTTATTGTTTGAAGCCATAAAAATCCCTCCACGAAACACTGCGAGTGTCCCAAATGTGGATTTTGTGCAAGACGAGAAAAAATCAAAGGGCCACAGCAAAAGCCATAACCCTTTGATTTTTCAATATTGGCGGAGGCAGATGGGAATCGAACCCACCCGGGACGGGATACGCCCCACATCGGTTTTGAAGACCGTGAGCATCACCAGAACGCTAACTGCCTCCATTGTTATTATGGAGACAATCCTAACGGCTCAACTTGTGTTTAGCAACTGGAAACTATAGAGACTATCCAGGTTGCTTACTGGATATTTGACGTTGTAACATTTTTTTTGCAATTTTGTTTAGCTCCCATCCTTAAAATTGTTCTGGGCCGTTTTATGTCGTTAAACTCAAATTTTTTAGTTCGCATAAGGGAAAATTTTTGCTAACCAGCTACATTTATAACTTTTTTTGCTACAGTTAGGAGAACCCAATCCTCGATCAACTAATTAACTAAAAACAACAATCCTGGCAGGATTTGGATTGGAAGCTTTTAATTTTTCCCAAATAAATAAAAAGAATATCGTGCTTAATGGGAATTGATTACTCCCCCAAATACTTTCTGAAACCATAATTAGCTTATTCCATAAAGATATTAGCATGTTCCACAGCATGCGCAAAAAACCAATCCTCTATTTAGTTATTTATTCGAAATATTAGATTAAATGACTTGAAATACATCTCTAAACAATGTTATTAAATTCAAGCTACGAGACCTCATAACTAATGAGTAGATACAAACCTGCTCACTTTAAGCCAAAAGGAGAATAAAAAAATGGACTTTCGCAAACTTCTGATTATTGGACTCGTGCTTGGCGCTTTCACCGTTACCAGCGCTCTTGCTGTTGAGGGAGGCAATCCGAAAAAGGGCAAGTACCTTTTCAAAAAGAACTGCAAAACTTGCCACACTGAAGGTGCTGAAGGCGGTCCTATCACCCCGCTATCCAAGACAATGGCCCAGTGGGACCGGGTTTTTAAGGACAATAAGCACCCGAATGATGCTTGGAAAGACTTCTCCGAGAAAGATCTGCTTGACATCAATCAGTTCCTGTTTGATCATGCTGTCGACTCCGATCAGCCAGAAACCTGCGGTTAACATTTAATTCTAAAGCAGTTAAGGCTCCAAACTCATAAGGGTTTGGAGCCTTAACTGCTCATTCATCATTTTTCTTGGGAGGTAACAATGAGAAATCTTCTCCTGATGCTGCTAGCTGGCATGCTGCTCATGCCAAGAGTCGTTCTGGCAGCACCATCCATTGAAGAACTGCAAAAGCAGATTGCTGAAATCGCTCAGCAGCTCGAAGACCTGGAAGATCGTGTCGATAAGCCGGAACGCCACGCCGCCCTCGACCGCGAGTGGTATGGAGATTTCCGTACCGACGTTCACAGCCTGCATTATCAAGATGTTGCTTGGAATCCAGGTGTTTATGTTAACTTGGACCAGTTTGGTGCCGATGTTTTTTCTGACCCGGCAACTTGGGGTTATGATGTCGGTGCTGACGGGATGCCCATGACTGCTGACGATGGTGGCCTCATTGCTGGCTCGCCATTGGAGGGTTTTGCTACAGCATTTCCCCTTCATGCTGCTAAATTCTTTTCCGGCACCGCTCCATCTATTGGTGGGCTGTCGATGCTAGGTCAAGATCTTGGTTATGTACCGCCGAAAAGCGACATCAACAATGATCTTTTCTACACCACCCGCCTACGCCTCGGCATGAGGGCGAAAATCGCCGACAACATGAGCTTTTCCGGTCGCCTGAACATGTACAAAAACTGGGGTGACTCGGTCGGCACCAATGTCTTTGATTCCTGGGATGCCTTTAGCATGGACGGTACCAACGGCGGCAGCCCGAGCGGTGACTGGTTGCGGGTCGAGCGGGCCTACTTTAACTGGAGCCATATCGCCGACACCCCCTTCTACCTGTCGATCGGCCGCCGTCCTTCGACCTACGGTTCTCCGACGAACTACCGTGAAAACGTCAAGCGGGGCGGTACCCCATCCGGCCATCTGGTCAACTTTGATTTTGACGGGATCACCATCGGCTACCATGCAGAAGAGCTGACCGGTCTTGAAGGTTCCGCGATCCGCTTCTGCTACGGTCAGGGCTTCGAGTCGGAGTGGGGTAACGGTACCCTGTTCAATGACAACAGCGAACTCGAAGATACCCATCTGGGCGGCTTCAACATCGATGTGCTGAACAACGATTCCTGGTTGATCCAGTTGACCGCGTTCCGGGCGATGGATGTCGTTGACGGCTTCAAGGGCACCTTTGCTTTCCCGACGCAGTTCGTCAACCTATTCACCAAGTACATTTCAGCTGATGTCCGCGCCTTCCCGAACATGAACTTCGTCACCCGCTACACCCCGACAACGGTTATCGGTGACATCAACCTGCTCGGCGTCAACGCCTCCTACGAAACCATGGACGGTGCGGTCTTCTTCGGTTCCTTCGGCATGACCCAGCTGGAATCGAACGGTAAAGCCGGCCTGTTCGGTGGTATGGGCAGCGACAACCTTTACGAAGCCCAAATTGTAAATGTCCCGGTTGATACCAACGGCAACGGGTATGTAGACACTGAAATGGACGTTGTCATGCCGGTTGCGACCAACCAGGTGATCGACGATTCGAAACAAGAAGGTTACGGCGTCTATGTCGGTATGCAAGTCCCGGCACCGATGGGCAAGTTCGGCCTGGAGTACAACTACGGCTCCAAGTACTGGACCCCGTTCACCCAAGCACAGGATGACGCACTCGGCAGCAAGCTGGCCACCCGTGGTCACGTTGGTGAAGCCTACTACATCTTCGAAGTTAACCGGAACGCCTTCATCAAACTCGGTGGGATCTTTTACGACTATGAATACACCGGTAGCGGTTCTCCGGTCGGTACTCCGAGAAAAGTTGATGATGTCTTGAATGGCACGGCATTTTCTATGATGCCGGTAGTCGATACCGCTTGGGATGCTTACGCATCGATGACTCTCAAGTGGTAAGCAACTGATTTCACAGCTACACCTAAAAGGGAGAGACCCAGGTCTCTCCCTTTTTTTTTGCCCGCTTATCAAAAATTCATGTACATTTAAATCTCATCTTCATGAAATGACCATCTTCCTTGTTGAGGACAAATGAACAGTGATTTCTTCCAGATAATCATGGCGCTGGCGACGCTGCTGCTCGGCGCCCTGATTGGCGGTCGATTGGCAATGCTGTTCCGGGTTCCTCGGGTGACCGGATACCTGATCGCCGGTCTGGTTGCCGGCCCATCACTTGCCGAATTACTCAATCTACCACACCTGGTTACCCACTTTGCCCTGGGCGAACTTCGGATCATCTCTGATGTCGCGCTGGCACTGATCCTGATGAATATCGGTGGCCAGCTGCGGACCGAAAACCTGCGCCGCTGGCGACACCGGATCTATCTCTTCTCCCTCGGTGAAGCTTTGATAACCGGGCTGCTTGTCGGCAGCTCGGTATTTATCGTCAACCAATTTATTCTACAGACCACTGTTGCTTCCTTGAACCTGTTGCAGACATCGACCCTGTTCGCTGTCTTTACCGGCATCATCGGCATCGCCACCGCTCCTGCGGCCACCCTGATGGTAATCCGCGAATACGAGGCGGACGGTCCGGTCACCAATGCCCTGTTAACCCTGGTCGGTTTAAACAACCTGCTCTCTGCACTCGCCTTTGCCATTGCCACCCACCTGTTACTGACCGCTGATGGCAACCTGCAGGACCTAGCCTATCAACTGTCAATGCCTCTGGTACTTGGCGGTGTTTTCGGCTTCGGAGCCTCGGTCTGGGCCCAGCGCATGGAATTGGCTAGCGAGCATAAGATTTTGCTGCTCGGCTGTGTCACAACCGCAGTTGCTGTCAGCCGTGCGCTACAGTTAGAGCCCCTGCTAACCTGCATGGCGCTGGGAATGGTATTGGCCAACAGCTCACCACGCTGGCATCGGCTGGTGACGTCTCTGAACGAAATCGATTATCCGCTGTATGTAGTCTTTTTTGTTCTTGCCGGTGCCAACCTGCACATTGAAACCTTGAGTCATATCGGCCTGCTCGGTGTTGCCTATGTGCTAGCCAGGACGGCTGGAAAGCTAGCTGGCAGCTGGCTAGGTGCCAGACTGGGCAAATATGGCCGCAGAGAACGAACATGGATCGGCATGACCCTGCTGGCGCAGGCGGGAATGGCGATCGGCCTAGCTGCAACGCTCGCCACCCTGTGGCCGGAGGGTGGGGCGATGATTCAGACCGTGATCCTCGGTTCGGTGGTAATCTTTGAACTGATCGGTCCCTTAGCGGTGCGCCATGGACTGGTCAAAGCAGGAGAGGTGCCCATTCTTTCGGTTTTGCGCAAGCGTGCACCACAGGGAGCGATGGAGGGGCTGCACAGTGTCGCTCAACACTTCCGCATCAATCTTGGGCTACCTGCAGGGCACAAGGTTGAGAATCCGGGCGATATCCTGGTGCGCTATATCATGCGCCACAATGTTGAAACCATTCATCATGGCACTGCATTTCAGGAACTGCTGCGGGTGATCGCCCACAGTCGGTACGACCGTTTCCCGGTCATCGATGATGAACGCAACTTTGTCGGCATGATCAACTACACGGAAATCCGCAACCTGCTGTTCGACCCCTCTTTATCCAGCCTGCTGGTGGCAAAAGATCTGGTCTCCTCGGCAGTGCATTCCATCCCACCCGACACCCCGTTGCGAGATGCATTGAAAACCTTCCAGAAGAAACGCAACATCAGTTATTTTCCGGTGATCGATCCGGAAAACCCAAAAAAGCTGCTCGGCATCCTCAGCCAGAACGACGTACTTGCTGCGTTTCGCAAACTGAATCTGGACAGTTAAAAAGGGCCCCTGAAAGAGGAGCCCATTTTTCGTCGGATAAGGGCAACCTGCAGGTCGCCCATGTCGATAACCATTTCTTTACTGAGCAAGAAATTTCTGTGCTGCCTCAACCTGTTCCGAGTTGGGATATTCATCAATCAATTTCTGCATGGTAGTCCGGGCGTTTTGCGGATCTCCCAGGGCCTCAAAAGCCAGAGCCTGCTTCAACATGGCCGCCGCCGCCTTGGGGTGCGTGGGGTACTTGCTGATGACATCCTGCAGCTGCAGAATGGCCATTTCGTATTTTTTTTCACCAAACAGGGCTTCACCGTTCCAGTAGAGGGCATTTACATACAGATCGTGCTCCGGATATTTCGCTACAAATTGCTCGAGCAGCTTGCGCCCCTCGGCAAACTGGTTCTCTTTGCGGATCAAGTCAAGAGCACGCTGGTACATCTGCTCTGGGGACTCCTGCACGGGTTCCGGTTTTACTTCGACCGGTTGAGGAGCTTCTGGCGCTGGTTTCGCTGCCAGCTCTTTGACCTCTCCAGCCAACTTCGCGCTGCCTTGTTCCAGTTCATCTAGCCGACTGTTCAGGGCTGTTAACTGAAGGCCGAAATCCTCTTTATTCAGCTGTAAATCATCTACTAGTTGTTGGTTGCTCTGGCCAAGATCATCGATCCGACCATCGATCGACTGGAAGTCAACGCGCAGGGTATCCAAGCCGGCAACCACTTCTGCCAGTTGCCGTTGCAAAGTGTCGCTGCTGGAAACCTCGCTGCTTTGACTATCAACCTGTTGAACTTCGAGCTGCGCAAGCCTGCGTTTCATCTCGGCCAGATCTTTTTCCATCCGTAATTGGTTTTCTGACGGCGGAACACAGCCGAACAGAACCAGCAAGCAGATCGATAATACCGTGAATCGCATAGGCAATCCTCCCGAAATAAAAAGGGCCGCACATCAACAATGCGCGGCCCGGTTAAGCATGAATGTCAGATTAGAGCACTACGCGGAATTCGGCGCGACGATTCTTCGCCCAGGCTTCTTCGGTCTTGGCCGGATCGAGCGGCATCTCTTCACCATAGGAGATGATGCTCAAGCGATCGGCAGAAACACCGAGGGATACTAGGTAGTTCATGGTTGCCAGGGCGCGCTTTTCTCCAAGTGCCAGGTTATATTCATCGGAACCCCGCTCGTCACAGTGACCTTCTATTTTCACCTTAACAACAGGAGCGGCTTTCAGCAGCTTGGCGTTGTTCTCCAGGATATTTTTTGCTGTATCGGTCAGCAGATACTGATCGAAATCGAAATGAATTCTGGCCAGTCCCGCTCTAGCGGCTGCCTCTGCTGCACGAGCGGCCTCCTCGGCAGCTGCACGAGCTGCGGCGGCTTCGTCAACCTGTTCCTCGACAATAGCTGCAGTAGGTTGCTCTTCAACAACAGCAACTTCGGCTTTCTCTTCAACAACAGCTTCTTCAGCAACTGGCTTTTTGGCACACCCTGCAACCAGCAGAGTTAATACAAAAAGCATCAGCAGCAGGCGGGTGCTCCAATTTTGCATAACAGCCACTCCTTTCGCATATGCGATAACATTGATAGTGATTTTGATATTTATGCCACGAACTTGCCCATTATACAGAAGCAGGGCGCAAAAACAACATCCGTTTCAAGGATTTCGCGCAGTTTGCGCTATTTTACCAACGCCCCGACCATGCCGGGTGCGTATCGTCGCCACCTGGAGCCGAGATCCGCCGTGCCCCGGTGCCATCGGCACGCATGATCCAGATCGCCTTGTTGCCATCGCGGTCGAGGGAATAGATCAGGAACCGACCGTCAGGGCTCCAGCGTGGATGTTCTTTACTTCCTGGCCCGAAGGTCAATTGCCGCTCATCGCTGCCATCCGGGTTAATGGTGAAAATGTTGAATTCCCTGCCTTCTAAACGCGAAAAGGCAATCCGATCACCTTTCGGACTCCAGGCCGGGGTTGCGTTGTACTTCCCTTCGTAAGTCAGGCGAGTCACCTCCAAGGTATGCACATCGATGATGAAAACATGCGGATTCCCGCGCCGATCGGAAACAAAGGCGATCCGGTTGCCGTCGGGATCCCAGCTCGGATCGACGTCGATGCCAAAATGCTTGGTCAGACGCTTGTGCAAGGAACCGTCGGTACCGATCAGGTACAGCTCCGAGTTCTTATCCTTCGACAGGGTCAAAGCGACCTCTCGGCCGTCTGGGCTATAGCGCCCACCTATATTCAAGCCCTCTTGCAACGAAAGTCGTGATTCTCGACCGGTGTAGATCTCTTTACGATAAAGATCGGGATTGCCTTCTTTGTAGGAGGTAAAGATCAGCTCTTTGCGCTTCGGCGCAAAATCGGGATTGAGGACAATACTGCGATGCGCTGTCAGCCGAAGCGGTTTGTTCCCGTCAACATCCATCAGGTAGAGTTCTTTTTGCCCACTGCGGTTGGAAATATAGGCAATCCGGCTGGAGAAGGGTCCCAACTCACCGGTCAGACTTAACAGCACCTGGTCAGCAAATGCATGGGCAATCCGCCGCACATCTTCCTTTTTGGCGATATAGCGCCGGCCAGTCAACAGCCGGCGGCTGATGACATCGTAGAGCCGCAGCTCGAAGATCATCTTTTCCCCTTCGAACCGGTAGCCTCCCTTGAGTACTGCCTCTGCGCCGAGCAGTCGCCATTGGGTAAAATCGACCTCGGTGCTGCTCAGGGTCAGCTTTTTGGCATCGCTGAGAAAAGAAGCAGGGTCGACCAGATCGAAGAGGCCTGACAGATCGAGATCGTTTTCCAGTACCTGCTGAAACTCTTCGGCGATCCCCTGTTTTACTCCATCAATCGGCAACAACGGAGTGATCGCCAAGGGGATTGTCTGTTCTCCGGGGGAGCTGATTTCGATTTCGACGGAACCTACTGTCGCCGCAGAAAAAAAAGCAAGAAAAAGGACAAAAGCCAACGTCCGTAAAAAATTCATCTCAGGTCCAACATTTCCTTGAGGTTAAAAATAACTATTATCGGTTCATTATCGGGCAAAGGCTGTCCCAAACTTTTTGATTGGAGGATCGCTCGCGTCAACGAGTCATCGAACGCCTGAACCCCTGATTTTTCAATAAATTCATAATGCTGCAACTCACCATCTGTACTGTAAAACATCCTGACCTTTGCTTCCGGATTGCTCACCGCAGATAGATAAGGAGAATATTTCCAATTCGCCTGAATCAGTTCGCGAATAAACGCGATGGCACTAACACCAGCCTCATCCCCTTTACCCTCCGGCATTCCGACAGGGGCGTCCGCGATCGGTGATGCAACCTGGGTCGCTTCTTTTTCTGCTGCAGCTTTCAACTGAGCGATTCGGTCTTTCCGGTCCTGTTCCTCTTTTTGCTTTTTCAGTTTGGCTTTTATCGCCGCCAGGGCATCCAGCCTAGTGTCTTCCTGCACCTGACTGACGATCGGCGCAGGTTCCGGTGTTGGCTCTGGCTTTACCACATGTTTCGCGGTCGGTTTGGGTGGAATCGGTTTCGGCTTGACCTGTGGTTTCGGGCTTGGTTTCGGCTTGACCTGTGGTTTCGGGCTTGGCTTCGGCTTCGTTGCCACCGCTTCTGGGCGTCCTGCCTGCGGATTCTTGACGATCTTGTTGACCAAATTGACCCGGTAAACCGGAGGCTTAACCGGCCCCTTCTTGGGGAACCAGTCAGCCTGATAGAGGATCGGCAGCAGCAGGTGCAACAGCAGAGACACCACCAGCATACGCCGAAAGCCCGGCTCGAACGTGGACTGCAGCTGTTTCCACCGCTGCTTGCGAGAGGATTCCATGGGTGCCGGTTATTCCTCGGGGAGGCGGGTCACCATCCCCAGCTTTTCTACCCCGGCGCGCTTGACTGCCGCCATCACCTCCACCACCCGGCCATAGGGAACCTTCTGGTCTGCCTCGAGAAACACCTCTCGATCCGGCTTCCCCTTCAACGCCTGCTGCAACACCGGACTTAGCTTGCTGATGGTTTTGATTTCAGTCTTACCGATGGAAATTTTGCCGTTGCGCTCCATGGTCACCACCAGCGGTTCCTGCTGCGCCGGCAAGCCTGGGGATTCCGCCACTTCCGGCAAGTCGACCTGCACCCCCTGTTCGAGCATCGGCGCGGTGACCATGAAGATGATCAACAACACCAGCATAACATCGACAAAGGGAGTCACGTTGATTTGTGACAGGTTGCTGCGCTGTCTGCGGGCTTGGTTGCCGACTTCCATCTAGTTGCGCTCCATCCGCTCAAGGATGTTGAGAAACTCCTGGCTAAAGTTGTCCATCTCGCCGATCAGCACGTTGACCTTGTTGAGGAAGTGGTTGTACCCCATGACTGCCGGAATTGCCGCTGCCAGACCAATCGCCGTAGCGATCAGCGCTTCGGAGATACCGGGAGCGACCACGGCCAGCGAGGCGCTACCTGTCTGACCGATGCCGTGGAAAGCGTCCATGATCCCCCAGACGGTACCGAACAGACCGATAAAAGGAGCTGTGGAGCCGGTGGTGGCGAGGAAGGTTAGGTATTTTTCCAGCCGATGAGTCTCTTGGGTGGTAGCCCGACGCAGAGCACGACCCACCAGGTCGGTAGTGCCCATTTTGCTGGAGAAATCATCCCCCACTTCGGTCGGCTTTTTCTTCAGCTGCAACATCTCATGATAGCCCTCGCGGAACAGGGTTGCCAGCGGCGAGTTGGCGAATTCCTTGACCCCTTGGCCGATGGTGTCGAAGCGTTTCTTGCTCCAGAAAAAATCAAGGAACCGATCCGACTCCTTGATCGCCTTCTGGACAACGGTGAATTTGTAAAAGATGATCGCCCAGGAAACGAGCGAGAAATAAACCAGGATTAACAGGACCAGTTTAACAACCGGGCCCGCCTGTAGTACTAAATCGAACAAGAGCGTTCTCCTTTGTCCGGAAAGAAAAAGTCTTCTGCATGTTTCATTTAATATCCGGCAGATTATCTTGCAGCGCTGCTAGCAAGTCAAGTCGGGTTCCTTTTTCATTCTCTTACGAAAAGTGTTGAGTCAGGTTGTGGCGTAGATATTCAGCAGTCCTACATTGCGGGGAGCGGCGCAAAAAAAGTTGCAGGCTCGGCAGATCGTCGAAATCCTCCCAGCCATCAAGTAGAAGAGCAGGGATCTCGTATTGCTCAATTTTTTCCAGGGTTTCCGCTAAAACCTTGGGGCTACTCCAGGAAATATCTTCGAACAGCTGTGAATGATGTCGTGCTTCCCCGATCAGCACATATCCGCCATCGTCGGCCGGAACCAACACCACCTCCGTCTTTTGTAAACCGGCAATCGCCTGTTCGACGAGAGATAACGGCAAATCGGGGGCATCGCTGCCGATCAGCAACGCCTGCCGGTATCCCTGCCGCAGAAAACCTTGCAGGGCGTTCGCCATCCGTTCCCCCAAATCAACTCCTGACTGCTCGATTAGGCGAACGCCGGGAAAGCTCTGCTCAAACCATCTCCGTTCGCCGAGGTAACAGATCGCCAAATCAAAGCAGCCAGCAGCTTGCATGCGCGCCACCGTTTCCTCTAACGATACACGATACAAATCGGCAGCTTCGACAAAGGAGAGGGGAGGGCAGAGGCGGGTTTTGCACTTTCCAGCGAGCGGTTGCTTGGCAAATATCCCTAGAATAGGCTTTTTAAAGGGGGTTTTTCTTTTGTTATCCACAGTATCCACAGACGTATCCACAACTAGCGTGGATTACGCAATTCCACCATAGCGTAAGCGGAGTGATTATGAATCGACTCAAAATTTTCACATTGCACCTTAAACCACTCGATCTCCGGTACGCCACGTAGTTTCTCTGTCACCGCCCGTACCATATCTTCGACGAACATCGGGTTGTCGTAGGCCTGTTCGGTAACCGCTTTTTCGTCTTCGCGCTTGAGCAACGAGTAGACCTGACTGCTGGCGCAATCCTCGACCCAAGCGATCAGATCCTCGAGCCAAATATGTTCGCTGTAGCGGATCTGCACCTTCACGTTACTTCGCTGATTGTGAGCGCCACGTTCGCTGATCTCTTTTGAGCAGGGGCAGAGCGATGTCACCGGAATACTCGCCTCGAGTATAAAATCGAATCGTTCCTCTAGGGTGCCGATCATCCGGCATTGATATTCGAGCAGGCTGCGTGCCCCGGAAACCGGCGCGCTCTTTTCGATAAAATAGGGAAAATCGAGCTCAAGATGGGCACGGGTCGCCTCCAGCCGTTGTTTCATCTCAGCCAGAATAGTCTCCATGTTATCGACACTGATCTCTCCATGATAAAGGTTGAGTACCTCGATGAAGCGGCTCATGTGGGTTCCCTTGAACTGCTCAGGTAAATCGACGTACATGTTGACCCGGGCCACCGTATGCTGCTTCTCTCGGTGCTTGTCCTGCACCACGATCGGGTAACGGATATCCTTCACGCCGACCTTGTCGATGGCTATATTGCGGGTATCGTGACTCTTCTGCAGATCAGGCATTTTCGGCATCAGCACTTACCCTCGTGCTCAACATAAACAACCGGGTCTTCCGTACCGACGTCGGCAAACCCTTTGAGCCGCAACAAGCAGGAATCGCAATGCCCGCAGGCCTGCCCTGTCGGGGTCGGATCATAGCAGGAATGAGTTAACCGGTAATCGACGCCGAGCGCCAGTCCTTTTTTGATAATCTGCGCCTTGGTCAAATCAATCAGGGGCGCATGGATTTTGTAGGGCTGTCCTTCGACACCGGCCTTGGTCGCCAGGTTGGCCATCTGCTCAAAAGCAGCGACAAACTCGGGACGGCAATCAGGATAGCCGGAATAGTCGAGGGCGTTGACGCCGATGTAGATATCCGCAGCGCCAAGAACCTCGGCCCAACCGAGAGCGAAGGAGAGGAAGATCGTGTTGCGTGCCGGCACATAGGTCACCGGGATCGCATCGGGGCTGGAGCCGTCTTTCGGCACCTCGATATCCGCAGTCAGGGCGCTGCCGCCCAGCTGCCGCATGTCGACATCGATCACCATATGTTCTTTGGCGCCGATCAGGGGCGCATATTCACGTGCCTTGTCAAGCTCGACCGAGTGTCGCTGGCCATAGGAGAAGCTGAGCGCATACGGTTCAAAACCTTCATCGCGGGCGATCGCCATACAGGTGGTCGAATCGAGCCCGCCGCTGTACAGAACCACAGCTTTTTTCATATCCCATTTCCTTCACTAGCGATAAAGATATCTGGGCGCTCCACAGCTCACCCGAATGCAGCATAAAACCGAATCAGGCACCCGGTCAAGCGCACTAACCATTCAGGCAATGCACTTTGAGCAGGTTGGTAGTCCCGGGCGCGGAAAGTGGACTGCCCATGGTAATCACCACGATGTCGCCACGGTTGAGCAGCCCCGACTCGATCACTGCTTTTTCAACCGAGTTGATCTGCTGTTCGGTGGCCCCCTCAATCGGCACCTTCAGCGAACGCACACCACCGTACAGAGCCAACTGCCGTCGAACCCGACTGGCCGGCGTGACCGCCAGAATCGGCAGGTTGGGCCGGTATTTTGCTACCAGCGTCGCCGTGCTGCCGGTCTGGGTGAAGGCGAGGATCGCCGCCGCCCCGACCGATTCGGCAACCCGGCAGGCCGCCCGGCCGATCACCTCGGTCAAACCTTTATCTTCGGCAATCTTGTCATGCAGATCCTGCCGACGAGCCAGCCACTGTGAATCGACTTCAACATCACAGGCAACCCGGTCCATCACCTTGACCGCCGCCTGAGGGTAACTACCAGCCGCCGTCTCACCGCTGAGCATGACGGCATCGGTGCCATCAAGAATTGCATTGGCAACATCCGAAGTTTCGGCACGGGTTGGACGCGGATTACTGATCATGCTCTCAAGCATCTGGGTCGCAGTGATCACCGGTTTGCCGGCAGCGTTACACTTACGAATAATCCTCTTCTGCACTAGCGGCACCTTCTCCGAAGGGATCTCTACCCCCAGATCACCACGGGCCACCATAACCCCGTCAGTCGCGGCGAGGATCTCATCAAAATTGTCGACCGCTTCTGGTTTCTCGATCTTGGCGATCACCTTCAGCGAAGAATCGTGCCGGGTGATCAGCGCTTTAAGCCGTTTGACCTCTTCGGCGGTGCGCACGAAGGAGAGGGCGACCCAGTCGACATCGTTTTCAATACAGAACTGCAGGTCCTCAAGATCCTTTTCGGTCAATGCCGGGGCAGAGACCTTGACACCCGGCAGGTTAATCCCCTTGCGATCCTTCAGCAGACCGCCGACGATCACCCGGCAATGCACGATGCAGCCATCAACCCGCAACACAGTCAACTCCAACTGGCCATCGTCGAGCAAGATCTGATCGCCAGGGATGACATCTTGCGGCAACGATCGGTAGACGGTCGGGATCAAACCGTCGGCTCCTTCAACATCAGCCGTAGTGATCTGCACCTCCTGACCGGCGGTCAGCTTTTGGCCGCCGCCGCGCATAAGCCCAGTACGGATCTTCGGCCCCTGCAAGTCGCCGAGAATCGCCACTGGCCTTTTCTGCTGCTTCGAAAGTTCGCGGATCTGGCTTATCCATATCGCTTTTTGCGCCGCTTCGCCGTGGGAAAAGTTAAGTCGGAATACATTCACCCCAGCCAGCAGCAGCGTTTCCAATGCCTCCCTGCTTTCGCAGGCCGGGCCGATAGTGGCAACTATTTTGGTACGTCTGTGCATAACTAATATTCTCCTGTAACATGGCTTTCTTTGCCAAGTGCGCGAGAGTAGCGGAAAGTAGAACGATTTTCCACCAAAATTCAATTTCCTAGCATAGCAGGCGGTTGCTCCCTTGGCGACTGCCATGCTATATAAGCTTATTTTTGCCAGATTAATATTAATAAACTGGTCGTAACCCTTGGCAATCGATACCCCGCCTAAGGGAGGACTGAAAAAGGAACTTTGCCTTTTTATGAAACGTTTTTTCAAATACCTGCTGTTATGCTTGATCGGTCTGCTGCTGCTTGGTGCAGCATGTCTAGTCGGCGCCTATTTCTTCGTCTCGGAGACCCTGCCGAAAGTTGAAACCCTCTCCGACTATCAACCACCGCTGATCACCCGGATTTACGCCGATGACGGCACCATCATCGCTGAATATTCGAAGGAACGGCGGATATTGGTGCCGTACGAAAAAATCCCGAAACAGCTGGTGCAGGCTTTCGTTGCCGCTGAGGATTCCAACTTCTTCAAGCACCAGGGGATCGATTTCCAGTCGATCCTGCGTGCCGCGCTGAAAAACGTCAAAGCAGGCGGCATCGCACAAGGGGGCAGCACCATCACCCAGCAAGTGGCCAAAAAGTTGCTGCTCACCTCGGAACGAACCTTTACGCGCAAATTCAAGGAGGCGATCCTCGCCTGGCGGATGGAAAAAGCGCTCAGCAAAGAGGAGATCCTCTACCTCTACCTTAACCAGATATACCTCGGCCACCGTGCCTACGGAGTCGAAGCGGCGGCGGAAAACTACTTCGACAAGAATGTCGAAGAGTTGACCCTGGCAGAATGCGCTATCCTTGCCGGTCTGCCGCAGGCACCAAGCAGTTACTCACCCTACCGCCACTACGGACAGGCAATGAAGCGACAAAAGTACGTCCTCGAGCGGATGGTCAAGGACGGTTTCGTCTCCCAGCAGGAAGCGGATGCCGCAGCGACCGAGAAGGTGAAGATCAAACCGCGGCTGAACAACCTACTCGATGTCACTGCCTACTTCAACGAACAGGTGCGTCGCTATTTGGAGGAGCGCTTCGGCAGTGACATACTCTATTCCGGTGGTCTAGAGGTAGAAACCAGTATTAACCTGGCGATGCAGCAGGCCGCCCGCGAAGCGATAAAAAACAACCTGCGCGATCACAGCAAACGGCAGGGATTCCGCCCGGTAGAGAGAATTTTGGACGAAACCGAGCAGCAGGAATTTATCGAAGAACAGCTCAATATGCAGACGGAAGAGCCGCTGCAGCAAGGCGACTACACTGAAGCGCTGGTAATCGGTCAGCAGGGCGACCTGATTCTTTGCAAGATCGGCGAACAGACCGGCGTCATTTCGATTAAAGAGAGCGCGTGGGCCGCGCCGCTCAGAGTGGTCAGCTCCGATACTCCAGCCACCGGCAACAAGGGGAATAAAAAAGAAACCCGCTTGCCGGTCGGCTCGGTAATCGAAGTCCGGCTGCTAGACATCAGCAGCGAGACCTGGCAACTCAGCTTGGAACAAAAACCGGACGCACAGGGGGCGCTGATCGCCATTGATCCGTTCAGCGGCGAGATCAAGGCGATTGTTGGCGGTTACGACTTTAAAGAAAGCCAGTTCAACAGAGCGATTCAGGCCAAACGCCTGCCCGGCTCGGCAATCAAGCCGATCATCTACGCGGCCGCCCTCGACAAAGGCTACACCCCGGCCAGCGTGATTCTCGACACCCCCTTGATTTACGAAGAGAAAATAGAAAGTGGGGAAATGGAGGAATGGAAACCACGCAATTACGAAGAAAAATTCTACGGCCCGACCAGTTTCCGCCAAGCCCTAGCCCATTCGCGCAACGTGGTGACGATCAAGATTCTGGAGGATATCGGCATCAACTATGCTGCCAATTACGCTGCCAAGCTCGGCATTGAAACCCCGATGCAACGCGACTTGACCATGGGCCTCGGTTCCACCGCCGTCACTCCACTGGAAATGTTGACCGCTTACACCGTCTTCGCAAACGGCGGCATTCTGGTCCCACCGACCTACATCACTCGGATCAAGGACCGCAACGGCCGCATCCTCGAATCGATCGACCCGGCGGATTTTTCCACTGGCATGGCAGAGGATCAGCGCCTGATTCGCAAACCTCCCCGGCGGGTCATCTCACCGGAGACCGCCTACCTAATCACCAACATTATGGAAAGCGTGGTCCAGGAAGGGACCGGTTGGCGGGCCAAGGCGCTTAACCGCCCGTCGGCAGGGAAAACCGGCACCACCAACGACCTGAAGGACGCCTGGTATATAGGCTACATCCCGCAACTTGCCTGTGTTTCCTGGGTCGGCTACGATCAGGAACGACCCCTAGGCAAAAGCGAAACCGGCTCACAGGCAGCTGCACCAGCCTGGGTTGCATTTATGCAAGAAGCAGTCAAACAGTATCCTCGGGCCAACTTCAAGGTGCCGGACAGCATCGAATTTCACCCCATTGATCCGAAAAAAGGGTTGCTTCTGGCCGAAGATGACGACAAAGCTATTTATGAGGCCTTCGCGCCCGGTACGGCGCCGACCAAACAGAGCAAGGAAGACAAACTCAAAGCGCGTGACTTTTTCCGCCTTGATTTGGAAGACACCCTGTAAACAACAAAAGGAGCAGCGGTAGGCTGCTCCTTTTGCATCTCTTTATTCTCGCACTCCGGCTCTAGACAGCCGTTTGCCTCTCTTCTGAAACTTGCCGGTTACGTTTAACCCGGACCATGAACATCTGGTTTAGTACAATGTCGATCTGCTCCGGAGTCATCCAACCGTGCGCAAAACAGATCGCGCCGATTACTCGATGCGGGCGATTGTTCAAATCATCGTCGACCTGTTCTTTAAGGCCCTGCTTCAACTGTTCGGTGTCAAGATAGCCAAGCTCCACAGCGATGCTGCCAAACCGAGAACAATAGGGGCCACTATGTTTTCTTTTATGGCTCATCATTCTATTTACTCCTCCCGATTGGAGCTGCTGAGCTTTTACTCCAAAATATCGGCGCAATCACCAAGGGAACTTGAAAAAGCTGGCTATTTAGCCACAAAACGCTCCGGGAAATCGGTAAATGCTCCGTCGACTCCCCATCTTTGCAATTGCTGTAGCTGCCGATCGTCGTTCACAGTAAAGGCTAGCAGCCTTTTTCCGTGCTGTGTTGCCACAGCCCTCAATGCCTCATCTATACAGCATTTGTCCAGATTGACAGACCAAGCACCCAAATCGTCGGCCAGCCGCCATAGCTGTTCATCAGCCCTCTCTGCCACCACAGCCAATGGCAGGTAGGGTAGGATAGTCGACAGATTTATTAATTCATCCCCATTCAATGATGATGCCAAAAGTTTATCGACACACTGCTGACCGGCAAACCGCTGCTGCAAAAAAAGGCCGAGCGCCGCTCCGGTACCGGCCCCTTTCAACTCAATGTTAACCGTCGCGCGGCCCGCTGCCAAATCAAGTACCTCGGCCAGCAACGGGATTTTCTCGCCCATTCCGGCATCAAACAAGCGCAGTTCGGCAAGAGGATAATCCGAAACCTGACCACAGCCGTCGGTCGTCCGCTCCAGAGTGAAGTCGTGGATCACCACCAGTTCCCCATCAGCAGACAGGTGAATATCCAGTTCCAGCCACTCAACCCCGTATTCAAGCGCCTTGGAAAAGGCAAGCAAGGTATTTTCTGGCCACCGGCCGCTGGCGCCGCGATGAGCGATAATTAAAAATTCGGACATGGTATTTCTCCTTTGTAGCATCTCAATTCGGACAAAACAGGTCTAGAATACCAGATAGGATGGTCAATCGTTTGATAAACGATCAGCGACTTGCAGCTGCAGTTCTTGGGCCGCTTGCGAACGATTATCCCCCCGGTATGATAAGCTCTTCCACAGAGAGGTCGCCGTATCGACCAAAGATGCGCCAACTCCGAAAGCACACAGCATCCCTGAACAATTTTTTGCTGGCATCGAAACCGCTAGCGGCATATCTTAATCCGCCATCCAATCAATCTCTGGGAGAACTTGGTGACCGAAAACACAAGTCGGCTGCTGCCGATCCTCAGCCTGATTCTGGCCATGTTGTTGTGGGCCAGCTCATTTGTTGCTCTGAAACTGGCCTTTCGCGGCTATCACCCGATGCAAGTGATCTTCGGCCGCATGCTGATCGCCAGTCTCTGTTTTCTGCCTTTTGTACCCAGTTTTTTCAAATTGATCTGGCGTAAACAAGACCTGAAGTACCTGCTAACCATGGCGATCTGCGAACCCTGCCTTTACTTTCTCTTCGAAGCCAAGGCCCTGCAATTGACTAGTGCCTCACAGGCCGGGATGATTACTGCCATTCTGCCGCTGCTGGTGGCAATCCTCGCCTGGGGTTGGCTCAAGGAGCAGATAGGCCGCCAGACCCTGGTCGGTTTTTTCCTGGCGATTGTCGGTGCCTGCTGGCTAAGTCTGGCCAGCGAAAGCAGCAGCGAAGCACCGAATCCGTTACTCGGCAATCTCTGTGAATTTCTTGCCATGGCCTGTGCAGCAGGCTACACTGTCTCACTCAAGCGCCTGAGCAAAAACTACCCACCACTGTTTCTGACAGCGGTACAAGCCTTTATCGGCAGCCTGTTTTTCTTCCCCTTCCTGCTGCTGCCCGATATCGGCTTTCCCGAACGCTGGCAGACCAGCTCAGCAATGGCGGTGATTTATCTCGGTACCCTGATCACCTTCGGCGCCTATGGCTGCTATAATTACGGTATCAGTCGGCTTCCGGCCAGTCAGGTCGCCAGCTATGTCAACCTGATCCCGGTCTTCGGCGTCATTCTCAGCATGCTGATCCTCGGCGAAAAACTGAACCAGGCCCAGTGGCTGGCCTGCGGGCTGGTCTTCTGCGGAGTCTGGATTAGCAACCGCAGCGAAAAACAGCTGGTGCAGCCGATAACATAAAACGGGCTCCCATGGAATACTCTTGCAAGCCGATTGCCCTGATTCGTTCACCCTACCGGGAAAAATTTTCCGCGCCCCGTCAACCGCGACTTGCGCCATCGGTCAGGGCCAGAATCGAACTACTGCCAGAATTTTCCAGTCCGGAAGTGGTCCGCGGGCTGGAAAATTTCAGTCATATCTGGTTGATCTTCCTGTTTCACCAGACCGCCGGGCAGGGTTGGAAGCCGATGGTCCGACCGCCGCGGCTGGGAGGCAACCGTCGGGTTGGCGTATTCGCCTGCCGCTCGCCATTTCGTCCCAACCCGATCGGACTTTCGGCGGTCAAACTACTGTCGATCGATTGTTCTGGGGGCAAGGTGGTGCTGGAAGTGCAGGGGGCCGATCTAATCGACAATACGCCGATCCTCGACATCAAACCCTACCTGCCATACACCGACGGCATCGCCGAAGCACAAGGAGGCTTTGCCGACCGGGCACCAGTTCCCCAGCTGCAAGTTGAGTTTTCCAGTGTAGCTCAACAACAGCTTGAATCTTTTTCCAGCCAAAAGCCACATTTGCAAAACTTGATCGTGGAAACGCTGGCTCTCGATCCACGCCCGGCTTATAAACGGAATGCGGATGATGGGCGGAAATATGGTGTGCTGCTCGATTGCTTCAATGTTCGTTGGCAGGTAGACGGGGAAAAGGTGATTGTGTTGGCTATTGAGGAGAAAGATTTCTAAAGTCCAAACCCACGGTGGTACAATCCCGCCAGGTTTGTCTTCTCAACATAACGGGCCACCTCGCAAAAGAAGTGGCCCGTTAAAAAAACTGACAGCAAATTATCAACTAATCGCAATCACCCCGCCATAGACACGTCCCCTGCCCGCATTCTTGCGAGAAATTGGTGTTGAAGCAGGCAGGATTCCCCTCCTGCTGTTGAATCGTCCGAATCAGATCATCCTTTTTCATCCGCCCTGGCTTTACACCGCGATCTTTAGCAACGGCCTTAACTTCATTCATGTTCATCTGTCCACTCCTTATCTGCCTTCGCAATCTACTTGCCCATCAAGTTGAGTAAAACATGGTTGAGTATACCGCCACTTTGGAAGTACGCAACCTCCTGATCTGTATCTAATCGACTGTTAACCACTACTGTCTCGCAGCTACCGTCACTCCGGTTGACTTGAAGCAGCAACTCCTGCTTCGCTTGCAATTCGCCAAGTGCCGCCAGGCTAAAGGTTTCGCTACCATCAAGCTGCAACGTTTCGACTGTAATGTCGGCCTTGAACTGCAATGGCAGAACTCCCATTCCGACTAGGTTGGAGCGGTGAATCCGCTCATAACTTTCGGCCAGCACCGCTTTTACGCCGAGCAGCAGCGTTCCTTTGGCAGCCCAATCGCGGCTGGAACCGGTACCGTACTCTTTGCCGGCGACAATCATCAACGGAGTCTCGGTCTGGGCATAGTGAACCGCAGCATCGAAAATGCTCATCTGTTCGCCATCCGGCATAAATTTGGTATACCCACCTTCCGTTCCGGGCACCATCTTGTTGCGCAAACGGATGTTGGCGAAGGTGCCACGCATCATGACCTCGTGGTTACCGCGGCGTGACCCGTAGGAATTGAAATCACGCTCTGCGACCCCCTTGTCATGTAGATAAACACCTGCCGGACTGCTCGCCTTGATCGCGCCAGCAGGCGAGATATGGTCGGTGGTGATGCTGTCACCGAGCAGTGCCAACAGTCGTGCCTGATGGAACCCACCGAACCCACTCTGCCGCTGCAACCGGGCGAAGAACGAGGGGTGACGGATATAGGTCGAATCTGGCTGCCACGCATAGGTCAATCCTTCCGGAACTGGCAGATTACGCCACTGCTCGTCCCCATCAAATACCGCTGCATATTCTTTATGGAACATCTGCTCGTTGACTAGGGAAACCATTTCGGCCACCTCAACGTTGCTCGGCCAGATATCCTTCAGGTAAACCGGGTTCCCGTCGCTACCAGTGCCAAGCTGTTCGCGGCTCAGGTCGATGCGAGTGGTCCCAGCCAGTGCATAGGCAACCACAAGCGGAGGGGAAGCAAGCCAATTGGCCTTAGTCTGCGCATGGATACGCCCCTCGAAGTTCCGGTTGCCGGAGAGGACCGAACAGACGGTCAAATCACCTTCATCGATCGCTTCGGCGATTGGACCAGTCAGTGGCCCCGAGTTGCCGATACAGGTGGTGCAGCCGTAGCCGACCACGTTGAATCCGAGTTGATCGAGGTAGCTTTGCAGGCCGGCTTTGGCCAGATAATCAGTAACCACCTTGGAGCCGGGGGCCAGCGAGGTCTTGACCCAGGATTTCTGCTGCAGCCCTTTTTCCACCGCTTTCTTGGCCACCAGCCCGGCGGCCATCATCACTGCTGGGTTGGAGGTATTGGTGCAGGAGGTGATCGCGGCGATCACCACGTCACCATGCTTTAAATTCTCTCTGCTGCCTGCGATCGAGACCGATGCCGGAGACTCTTCCGGTAATACCTGTTCGGTGGCCGTGCGCAAATCTTCGAGCAAAACCCTATCCTGCGGTCGCTTCGGTCCTGCAAGACTCGGCTTGACACTGGTCAGGTCGAGTTCCAGCACGGCGCTGAACTGCGGATCAGGCAAATCGTCGCTACGCCAGAGTCCTTGCTCCTTGCAGTAGTCCTCTACCAAAGCGAGTGTTCGAGGCTCGCGGCCAGTCAGCTCCAGATAATCGAGAGTGATCTGATCGATCGGGAAGAACCCGCAGGTGGCACCATACTCCGGAGCCATATTAGCGATGGTCGCCCGATCGGCAAGCGGCAACTGCGACAAACCGGTGCCGAAGAACTCGACAAACTTGCCGACAACCCCATGTTCCCGGAGCATCTGGGTTACAGTCAGCACCAGATCGGTCGCGGTGACACCTTCACTCAAGCAGCCGGACAATCGAAAACCGACCACCTCCGGCACCAGCATCGAAATCGGCTGACCGAGCATTGCCGCTTCCGCTTCGATGCCGCCGACCCCCCAACCGAGGACGCCGAGCCCGTTGATCATGGTGGTGTGGCTGTCGGTACCGACCAAGGTATCGGGATAGGCCCAGACTTCCCCGTCGATTTCGTTTGTCCAGACAGACTTTGCCAGATACTCCAGGTTAACCTGATGACAGATCCCGGTTCCCGGCGGCACCACCCGAAAGTTGTCGAAAGCGGTCTGCCCCCAGCGCAAAAAGGTATAACGCTCACGGTTACGCTCCATCTCTTTTTCAACATTGACCGAAAAAGCGGAAGGGTTGCCGTACTGATCGACCATCACCGAGTGATCGATAACCAAGTCGACCGGAATCTGCGGATTGATCTGCCCCGGATCCCCTCCATATTCGGCAACCGCGTCGCGCATCGCCGCCAGATCGACTATCGCCGGCACCCCTGTAAAATCCTGCATCAACACCCGGGCCGGGCTGAAAGAAATCTCGCTCTCTGATGCCTGCTGTGGCTGCCAGGCTGCAACCGCTTCAATGTCGGCACGGGTAACGGTTCTTCCGTCTTCTTTGCGCAGCAGGTTTTCCAGCAAAACCCTTATGGTAAAGGGAAGATGCTTCAGAGTCCCTAAGCCGTTGGCGGATGCTGCGGCTAGAGAATTGTAAAAATAACTACGATCGGATACCTGCAGGGTGCGGATCGATTGAAAGGTATCTTTTTTCATTCTTGGCTCCTTGGTTTCAGAATCAAAAACAGGTCATAGGTCCGTTTTAATTGTAACCCGCCTTTCTTTATCAGTGAAAGTGAAGGCAATACACTTTGCCATGAGCGGTAAGGGTTCTGTAAAAATGTTATCTCCCGGTCTTCTTATTGCAACACAAACAGCCGTATTAATTGAAAGTTTTGCTTGTTTAATCGAGCTTTTTTCGAATACAAACTGCTTTATATTTAAAACAATTACGTTGTTTTTAGCTCGACCTTATGATAGAAGCGAAATTGTCCTAATTTGGTTGCCCTCGTAAAACAAGGAGAGGAAGCATGGCAGAAGGTACTGTTAAGTGGTTTAACGATGCAAAAGGTTTCGGTTTTATTGAGCAGGAAAATGGCCCTGACGTGTTTGTCCATTTCTCTGCAATTCAATCTGAAGGGTTCAAATCTCTTTCCGAAGGCGATCGGGTGACTTTTGATGTGATTCAGGGGGATAAAGGTCCACAATCCTCCAATGTGGTTAAAGTTTAAAGCAAACAATTCTACCGATCCGGCTAACATTCGATCGGTTTGATTTCTTAGAGGGCGCATCCACAAAAAAGCTCCACGGCTTAAACCGTGGAGCTTTTTTGTTTTTATCCCTACTAACCACTGACTATGTCAATGCTTGTAGATAACATCCCGAGCGAGTGCTCCATCAAAATCCGCCACTCGCCATCTTCTTTGATCAAGTTGATCGACTTGAGGATCTGATCCTGATAGAAATCTGGACTATACCTCTGCTTCAGTTTCACCTGTATCCGATTTTCGCAAACTTGGCGCACCTGAATGTCGTCGAACTTCAGCTAGATTCCCTTCGGCCGAGTCACCCGGGTGCGGCGTATTTCCCGCCAATCTTCTTGGCTGCGTCCGAGTTCTGGACGATATTGTTCACTGTACGCGGAAAAATACCCGCTTAAATCCTGCTGCGCAAAGCCAAGTACAGCTTTGACCTTTTCCATCGGAATCGCTTCCGCGGCTGAAAATTAACTCCTGGCAGGCCACCATTCCTTCGCTTCCTCAGAGATCGGCTTAAACGCAACATTTGTTGCTTTTTGAGTATCTTCTCTGGGGAATGGTTCTGTTGCCGCCGGTTGCGCCTACCCACCTTCTATCTGCTGCCTCGGCGGCTGCCCCGAGTGTCAAGAGGCAGATTTGATCAGTTCTTCATCTGCCTTCAACTTGGCCAGCAATTCATTGCTTGTTTGCTCGCTGTAGTAATAACCGTAACTGCCCGGCGACCAATTCCCAGGCGACGTTGGCTTCCTCTTTTGCTTCTTCTACTTCCTGCTTTGTCAACGCCAACTGGCTGACCCACGCTGATCTTTTCATCCGCCTGATTGAGGTCGAAAAGGGCGTTGTCGAGCACCTGCTGCAAACTGTTTTTTTCCGCAACCGAGTGGCTGATATCGGCAATCATCCGTTCTGACAATTCATTGGCCGATGAAGAGAAAACCTCTTCTTCATCTGAAAAAGCAGCCCTCTATTTTCCTTGTTCGGTCGTTAATCTGGGTAGACCTTCAATTTCATCAAAACCCTGCAGATCTTCCAACAGTTCGTTAAACGATATGAAACGCTGCTCGACTGGCAGCAATAAGCGACCGAGCAGCCGATGGATATGGGGATCGCTGATCTTGTCACACTGTATCTCAAACGGTTTCTGCCGATCGTATTCAGGGCCAAGCAGCATCTGCAGCATCAGTTCACCCAAATTCCGCAACAAATTGGCATCCGTCGCTTGTTGGCTATTGCAATCCTCACCTGACCCATCAGTAAGAATCTGCTCGAGCGCACTATCAATACAAAAGCCTGTTAAAGCCGCCCGACCTTCAACATCAAAAAAAGATGGTCTCGCTATTTAACTGCTGCGGACTGAACCCCTTTTTAATAGGTATAATTAAAAGCATCAGCCAGCTCAAAGGTAATCTTCAGAGACTCCTCAGCCGGGAGGGGATAAGCATCTGCTTGACCAGATTATCACCGTTGTAGCTAGCGGAGGTGTAATAGAAACTGTTCTCTTCCAGACCAGAATCATAAATCGGTGCAATGGAAGGATGGTCAAGTTCTGCCAGCCTCTCGAAGAGTGCTTCGTGCTGTTCTTGCCTGTTTTTTTCCACCAAACGGTCGGCAGAAAAAATCTTCGGGGTAGCTTCTCAATTAAAAAAAGGATCTTCCGCGCAACAAACAAAAGCCGTGAGACTCGTTCGTCTCGAAAACGTCTTTTACGACATACAAGCCAACCTGTTGTCCTGATTCAATAATTGCAAATCTTGCTCATGGACCATCTGAGAAACGGTGATCTTTTCATTCTAACAACCCTGATTCCAAGTCACACCATGCATAAAAAGGGCAAACGCCCATTTTATAACATTACAGTTTCACAATAAAAGAAATAAGGATTCTACCTGTTTTATAATTTTTATTAACTTTTAGCCAATTACCTAGATTTATCAACTCCGATTCGCGGGCACAGATCCACGATCGGGCACTGGCTACAGACCGGTATTGGAGCTTTACAGCATGCACGTCCGTGAGCTATCAGCGTGTGCCCCACCTGGGTCCAGATTTCAGGTGGAAGGAGTTTGGTCAACTCTTTTTCGATCACCACCGGATTGTCCGCTTTGGTCCAACCGATCCGATTCGCCAGTCGTTTTACATGGGTATCCACTACCATCCCTGGGATCTGGTAGGCATTGCCGAGTACAACATTGGCGGTCTTACGCCCAACTCCCGCTAGAGCAACAAGCTCGTCCAAGGTTTCCGGTACCAGACCTTGATGACGCGTTAACACCTGTTCGGCGCAAAGAACCAGATTTTTGGCTTTATTGCGAAAAAATCCGGTAGAGCGGATCAACTCTTCGACCTGCTCCTGACTGGCGACAGCCATCTCCGCTGGCCCAGGCAGCTGCTCAAATAGGTCGACGGTGACCTGATTGACTCGCTTGTCGGTACACTGGGCGGAAAGGATCGTTGCTACCAAAAGCTGCCAGGCATTTTGGTACTCGAGGCCACATTTAGCGTTGGGGTACGCTGCCTCGAGCTGACGATAAAGATTCAATGCCAAATCTTTTTTCTTCATTATTTAAGTAGTTATGGTGTTTGCGGAGAAGGTTATTCACAGTTTCAACAGGTTTATCCACAGATGGGGCTCGGTTTCCGGATTCGCAACCGCTCTTTTACTTGGAGAAAACGTCTCGTATCACAGGTTTCTACCGTCAACACCAACGGCAGGTGCGGGGAGGCTTTCCTTGCTTCGGCGGTCGCCAACACGGTTCCGGCCAGCGCTCTGATTGGGCCACGGAAATAAATCCGGTCGCGCCCCCAAAGAGGGAAGTTTCCTGGGTAGTTGGCCCGCCACATCGGAAATCGCGCCCGACGCAAATGCTCGCTTATGCGAATTTGGCCGTAGCCCCACAGCGGAAGGGTAAAATCCCCACAAACCACCGTTGCACAGGGTAAAGTCTGATTATTCAACAACTGA
The DNA here is from genome assembly GCF_003247215.1 of Malonomonas rubra. GTDB lineage: Bacteria > Desulfobacterota > Desulfuromonadia > Desulfuromonadales > Geopsychrobacteraceae > Malonomonas > Malonomonas rubra_A. Next base: position 26,238 of record NZ_QKAP01000123.1, read on the forward strand.
TCACTTAGCAGTGTGCGGATCTGGTCACGTCGCTGCCAAGGATCGAAAGAGAGGCAGAGGTTATACAGGTGAACCCGTTCATTCTCCAAATCGAGATCGGCCCGCACACAACGACCGCCATGGCCGAGGGAAAAGTTTTGAATGTTATGTAGCGGAAAACGGGACAGAAAAGCGCAGGCCCCTTCTTCGTCAGGACCATAGGCGGCCAGCGCAACCTGATCAGAGAAATCGCTCAAGGTTCCGGCTGCAATCGGCGACCCGAGTTGCTGCAGCATCACTAGATCAGGCTGTTGTGAACAGATCACTCGAGCACTCAGCCGCTGATCAGTTTCTCCGTTTGCCGTCCGGAACCCATTGACGTGATAACTCATGATCCGAAAAGTCGTCATCCCTCTCCCTTTCAGTCCCAAGTTACCGATTATAAACCGGGAAGAAAAAACGTCCAGTCCTTGCAACGGCAAACGGAGATTTTATTTACCGATCAGTTGTTCCTGCAACGCTGCTGCCAATCAGGGTTCCAGACGCCGCACTGATTCAATAATTACCTGCGGCTCTGGATAGTCATGAAACAATTGACTCTTGGCTATGGTTTTGGCTTTGCCAATCATTTCCACTACATCCATCCCTTCGATCACTTTGCCAAAGACCGCATAGCCATAGGTATTTCCTGTTTTTCCGCGATGGTTGAGGAAATTGTTATCGACCAAATTGATAAAAAACTGACTGGTTGCGCTGTCGATCACGCCTGTCCGTGCCATGGCGATGGTGCCTTTATTGTTCAGCAACCCGTTGTCGGCTTCGTTCTTGATCTGCGCTTTGGTCTCTTTGCGCTTCGCTGTTTGGTCGAATCCGCCCCCTTGGATCATAAACTTGTCGATCACCCGGTGAAAAATGGTTCCGTCATAAAACTTTTCATCCACATAGTTGAGAAAGTTATTGACCGTTATAGGTGCTTTTTCGTCTTCCAATTCCAGCTTGATTGTCCCCATGCTGGTTTTCATCTCGACCAGCGTGCCAGCTTGGGCAAAGCTAAAACTGAACAACAGAAAAGCAACAAAAAATATCATTTTTTTCATGACAACTCCTTTTAAAGAATTAACTCGGCTAAAACAGTTTCCGCTTTCAAATCGCGCAGCATAAGGTCGCTGACCGCCTGGCGTGGGTCCTTGCCCTGATAAAGAATTTGATACATCTGCTCAATAATCGGTACCTCAACCATCAACTTCTCGGCCAGTTGATAGGCCGAAAGAGTAGTTTTCACCCCTTCGGCTACCATCTGCATTCCGGAGAGGATTTCATCCAACTTACGCCCTTTGCCGAGTTCGATACCGACAGTACGGTTGCGGGAAAGATCCCCGGTACAGGTCAGCACCAGATCCCCCATACCGGCCAAACCGGCAAAAGTTTCCGCCCGACCGCCAAGTTTAAGTCCCAATCGGGTCATCTCGGCCAAGCCACGGGTTATCAGTGCCGCCCGGGTATTGTGGCCGAAACCGAGTCCATCAGCAACCCCAGCTGCCAGAGCAATAACATTCTTCATCGAACCGCCCAACTCAACACCGATAATATCGTCGTGGGTGTAAACCCGAAACTTTTCAGTGCTGAAAACCTCCTGAATTTGCTCCGCACAGCTCAGATCGCGACTGGCAGCAACCACTGCGGTCGGCATCCCCTGTACCACCTCTTTGGCAAAAGATGGCCCAGAGAGAAAACCTAGCCGGTGAAACGACTCGGTCGGTAAAAGTTCTTCAAAGACCTGCGACATCAGCATCAAGCTGTCATTTTCAATCCCCTTCGATGCACAAACGACCAGCGCATGTGGGTCGATATCGGGCAAAGCCTGTTGTAACACCTGCCGGGTCACTTGGGATGGCGAGACAAACAGCAGCAGTTGCATACCACGAACTGCGGTTTGCAGATCAGAGGTATAAGTTAAGTTTTGCGACAGGGTGAAACCGGGCAGATATATATCGTTGATGCCGTTCTGCTGCATCCGTGCGGCCAAATCGGTTTCATAAACCCAGAGCGTCACCGGGAAGCCTTTTTCCGCCAGCAGGTTGGCCAGCGTGGTTCCCCAACTCCCGGCACCGATCACAGCGTAGTTACTCTGTTCTGATAGCTGCATTAAATGGCTTTCCTTTTCTTTATTATCCGCTGTTTGAGGTGTTCGATCTTTTCTTCCAACAAAGCAGGACGTGGATAATTCTCCAATTGCTGGTAGGCTTTCAACGCTTCTTGCAAATGATCTTCTTCTTCCAGCATTTTTGCCAGATTAAACCCAGCCTGGAGGCTATAGCTGCTGCCGGGAAACTGATCAATCAAGCGTTGCCAGTCGGCGCGCGCCTCTTTAATACGGTTTTCCAGCAGCAATAACCCTCCCTTACGGTATAACACATCCGGCAAAAGTTCGCTTTGCGGCTGTTCCTCGAGAAGCGACTCCAACTCGATCCGGGCCTGGCTGTAATTATCGAGGCGAAAATAGCAATCAGCGATTTCGTACAGATATTTATCTCGCTCGCCGGTGGGTTGTTCCAGCAGACGCTGATAATAACTTATCGCGCGAGAATAATCGCGCAGAGAATATTTAACAATATGAGCCGCAGCTTCCTGGGCAACCAACACCAGCGGGTGAGCGGGGTAATCATGTTCCAACTGCAGATAGCTGAGCAGGGCTTGCTGATCCTGCTGGCGATCATACTGCCAGATTTTCGCACTCCGCAACAACGCTTGTGGCGCCATTTCCGAATCGGGATAATCCCGGTAGAGACGCTGATACACCCTCTGGGCGCCAACTATCTCGCCGAGGCTTTCCTGCGCGACCGCAGCGTCAAATAAACGCTGCGGCGCGGTCAATTCTCGATGTTGATAAACAGGTACGGCTACCGTCGCGAGCAGAAGCAAAAATAGTAGCAGCGGAATCCAGCGCCGCGATTTATTCTTCTTCGCTGTCTGTCGTTGCTCCTGCTTCAATTGCTTCTTCAAGCGGTGCAGCTTCATCAACCTCTTCTCTCTCGGCTAGTTTGGCGACCGAGACGATCAATTCGCCCTCTTCCAGCACCATCATCCGCACTCCTTGTGTGTTGCGGCCGATGGAACGGATGTTGTTGACTCGAGTCCGCAACAACTTACCGCGATCGGTAATGAACATTAGATCCGACTCTTCATCGACCATCTTGATCGCCACCACTTTACCGTTACGCTCGCTGGTCTTGATGGTGATGATTCCCTTGCCGCCGCGGCTCTGGACCCGGTATTCGCCGATATCAGTGCGTTTACCGTAACCGTTTTCGGTTACGGTGACTAAGGCTAGGGCAGTGTTTTCGGTGACCGACTGCAGACCGATCACCTCGTCATCCCCTTCCAGGGTCATGCCGCGGACACCACGGGCCGGCCGGCCCATCGGACGGACGTTTCCCTCGGGGAAACGGATCGACTTGCCGTTACGGGTCGCCAAGATCAGATCACGTTTACCGTCGGTCAGGCGAGCTTCGATCAGGCTGTCTCCCTCATCGATGGTCAGGGCAATTATCCCCCCGGAACGCGGGTTGGAGTAAGCCATCAGTTCGGTCTTCTTGATGGTCCCTTTGGCGGTGGCGGTAACGATGTACTTGTCTTCCTCGAATGCTTTGACCGGCAGGATGGTTGTCACCTTTTCATCCGGCGCCAAGCTGAGCAGATTGACGATTGCTTTACCGCGTGAGGCGCGTCCACCCTGTGGAATTTCATGCACTTTGAGCCAGTATACCTTGCCCAAGGTAGTAAAAATCAACACGTAGGAATGGGTCGAGGCGATGAACAGGCTTTCAACAAAATCCTCTTCTTTCGGCTTGATACCGCTCTTCCCCTTGCCGCCGCGGCGCTGCGCCCGGTAAAGGGAAACCGCATTTCGCTTGATGTAGCCACCGTGGGTGACTGTGACCACCATATCTTCTTCGACGATCATGTCTTCAAGGGTCAGGTCGGCGGTCTTGTCGAGGATCTCTGTACGGCGCGGGTTGGCGAACTTCTCCTGAACCTCGAGCAATTCGCTCTTGATGATCTTTAGTATCTCCACCTCGCTGGCAAGGATATCCTTGAGACGCTTAATCAGCGCCAGGATCTGCTCAAGTTCCTCGAGTATCTTGTCCCTCTCCATTCCGGTCAGGCGATGCAGGCGTAAATCGAGAATAGCCTGGGCCTGAATTTCGGAGAAGGAGAAACGCTCTATCAACCGCTCTTTTGCCTCGGCCGGGTTGGCACTGCTCTTGATGATCTGGATCACTTCGTCGAGGTTCTCCAGCGCCAGCTTGAAACCCTGCAAGATGTGGGCGCGGGCTTCGGCTTTTTTCAGCTCGAATATGCAGCGTCGGGTGACGATCTCGCGACGGTGATCGATAAAAGAATCGAGCACTTCACGCAGGTTTAGAATTTTCGGCTGGCCACCGACGATCGCCAACATGATGATGCCGAAGGAGGACTGCATGGCTGTCATCTTGTAGAGCTGGTTGAGGATGACACCCGGAACCATATCCCTCTTCAATTCGATGACGATACGCATGCCGTCACGGTCTGACTCGTCGCGCAGGTCGCTGATCCCTTCGATCTTTTTAGTCTTGACCAACTCAGCGATCTTCTCTATCAGCTTCGCTTTGTTGACCTGGTAGGGTATTTCGGTAACGATGATCGCTTCGCGACCGCTGCGGCGGTCGACTTCGACCAAGGCTCGGGCACGCATCTGCACGATGCCGCGGCCGGTGGCGTAAGCCTCGCGAATTCCCTCCTTACCGTTGATGAAGCCAGCAGTCGGGAAATCGGGGCCGGGAATCTTCTCGATCAGCTCCTCGATTGTTAGGCGCGGATCGTCTATCAATGCCACCAATCCATCGATCACTTCGCCGAGGTTGTGTGGCGGAATCTTGGTCGCCATGCCGACTGCTATACCCTCAGAGCCGTTGACCAGTAGGTTGGGGAACTTACAGGGCAGAACCAGAGGTTCTTCCAACGAGTCGTCATAGTTGGGGCCGAAGTCGACGGTTTCCTTCTCGATATCGGCGAGCAGCTCGTGGGACAACTTGTCCATGCGGATTTCGGTATAACGCATTGCTGCCGCTGAGTCGCCGTCGATTGAACCAAAGTTGCCCTGACCATCGACCAGCGGGTGACGCATCGAAAAATCCTGTGCCATGCGAACGATGGTATCGTAAACCGCTGTGTCGCCGTGCGGGTGATACTTACCGATAACATCACCAACCACGCGGGCCGATTTTTTGTACGGCTTGTTGAAGTCGTTGCCGAGATCGTGCATGGCGAACAGAATCCGCCGGTGAACTGGTTTGAGACCATCGCGAACGTCCGGCAGGGCACGACCGACAATGACGCTCATCGCGTAGTCCATATAGGACTTGCGCATTTCGTCTTCTATGTTGACGGTGACTTTGTTCTCTTCTGTCAGCATCTATTCCTCCGAAACTCCTGCAAGGAGTTTTTCAATACAAACTTAGACGTCGAGGTTAGCGACGTTCAGGGCATTCTGCTCGATAAATTCGCGCCGCGGCTCAACCTGATCCCCCATCAGCACAGTGAATATCTCATCGGCTTGTACCGCGTCTTCGATGGTCACTTGCAGAAGCACACGTTTTTCAGCATCCATGGTGGTTTCCCACAGTTGATCCGGGTTCATTTCACCAAGGCCTTTATAACGCTGAATATACTGACCTTTTTTCGCCCGGCTAAGGAAAGTCTCGAGCAACTCTTTGCGATCCTCGATTACCACATTTTCTTTTCCTTCACTGACAAGGATCGCTGGACCGTTTTTACAGATATCCTCGACATTTTTATAAGACTGCAACAACAGCTTGTACTCATGGGAGGAGAGGGTTTCCACGGTCTGCCGGTCGATCCGGGCGTGCAGATTGCCATAGGTGACCAGAATGCGATCCGGATTTTCCAGTACTTCGAATTTGGCATTCGGTTCTACTTCACGTAGTCGCTCGGCAAGAGGATCGAGAGCGGCTTTGTCGGCAAAGCCGTTTTTAACCTTTCCTCGCAGGAAAATCCGCAAAATTTCACTCGGCACGCCTCGATTGACAATCTTGTCGAAATGTTGGTTAAATTCGAGGATGTTGCGCAGAGTCGGAATTATCTGTTTGCCGCGCAAAATTTTCTGCCCGTTGTCCATCTCCAGGGAAACACTATCAGTCCCGGCATCAAGCAGGTAATCGAGCAGGGCCTCGTCATCCTTGAGGTATATTTCTTTTTTACCCCGCTTGACCTTGTATAGTGGTGGCTGAGCGATATAGAGATGACCCCGCTCGACAATCTCCGGCATTTGGCGGAAGAAGAAGGTGAGTAGCAGGGTACGGATATGTGAACCGTCGACATCGGCATCGGTCATAATTATGATGCGATGGTAACGGAGCTTGGAAACATCAAAATCTTCCTTGCCGATCCCGGTTCCCATCGCGGTAATCAGGGTCCGGATTTCATTGGAGGTCAGCAGTTTATCAAAACGCGCTTTCTCAACGTTAAGAATCTTCCCTTTCAATGGCAAGATAGCTTGATAACGCCGGTCACGACCCTGCTTGGCACTGCCCCCCGCGGAATCACCCTCGACCAAATAGATTTCACAAAGAGCCGGATCTTTTTCCTGACAATCAGCCAATTTTCCAGGCAACGACAGCCCCTCAAGTGCACCTTTCCGGCGAGTAAGATCACGAGCTTTACGCGCCGCTTCCCTAGCACGTGCAGCTTCGATTCCTTTTTCCAGAATCCGTTTGGCAACTTGCGGATTTTCCTCAAGGAATTCAGCAAGTTTTTCGTTCATCATTGTCTCGACATAGCCCTTTATTTCCGAGTTACCAAGTTTGGTCTTGGTTTGCCCTTCAAACTGCGGATCGGACAGTTTGACCGAAATTACCGCAGCAATTCCTTCACGAAGGTCATCTCCGGAAATCGCCACCTTTACATTCTTCAGCAGGTTGTTGGCGGTGGCATAGGCGTTCATGGTTCTGGTTAGAGCGGCCCGGAAACCGCTCATATGTGTTCCCCCCTCATGGGTGTTGATATTATTGGCAAAGGTAAAAATTTTCTCGTCGTAGCCATCGTTGTATTGAATGGCTATCTCAATATCAACCCCGGCTTTCTCAGCCTGAAAATAGATAGGTGTGGAATGCAGCGGACTTTTTGCCCGGTTGAGATATTCAACAAAAGAGCGAATTCCACCTTCATAGATAAATTCGTTCTTTTTCTCCGTACGGTCATCAGTTATGACTATTTTTACCCCAGCATTCAAAAAAGCCAGTTCCCGTAAACGTTGCGACAGAGTTTCAAAGGAAAATTCTGTGGTTTCAAATACTTCCGGATCAGGCCAAAAGGTAATCTTGGTGCCACGTTTGATGGTGTCGCCGTCAACTTCGAGTGGGCCAGTCGGTACACCACGTACGTAACTTTGCCGGTGCACCTTGCCATCGCGACGGATGACCAGTTCCAGTTTGCTGGAGAGTGCGTTAACAACTGAAACGCCGACACCGTGCAGACCGCCGGAAACTTTGTAAGCACCTTCACCTTCATCATTGAACTTACCGCCGGCATGTAGAACTGTCATAACGACTTCGGCCGCAGATTTATTCTGTTTTTCATGCATATCTACCGGAATGCCGCGCCCGTTATCCTGTACCGTTACCGAGTTATCGTCATGAATGGTAACCGTTACATCATCGCAATAACCAGCCAAGGCTTCATCGATAGAGTTATCGACAACTTCGTATACCAGATGATGCAAACCGAGGGTCGAAGTTGAACCTATGTACATAGCTGGCCGTTTACGGACAGCCTCCAGGCCTTCGAGAACCTGTATACTCTCCGCACCGTAAATCTTTTCTTCTGCCATACTGCTCCTCATACCTTAATCAGCTTCGCTGATCACGCCATTATTGACAGTGAAAACCTTGCTTTTTTCAAAAAAATTGGTCTGTTTGAAATCTGTCGAGGTTATAAATACCTGGCCAGAATTTTCCAGTAGATTTTCCAAAAGGGTATTTTTTCTTTTTGCATCGAGTTCACTAGTCATATCATCCAAAATCAACACCGGATAATGACCCTGAACTGATTTATAGTCAAGAATCTGAGCGGTTTTATAAGAAATAACCATTGATCGTTTTTGTCCCTGCGAAGCATAAACACTGGCTGGTTTACCATTTAAACTAAAAATAATGTCCTCCTTGTGAGGACCTACCAGCGTATATCCAAGCTGTCTCTCTCGCACTTGCTTGCGTGAAAAATCTTCCTTTAGTGAATCTTCAATAGAATCTTCTGGATACTTTTTTGAATAATTTAGAAAATATTCTTCTGAATTAATTCTTCTAAAATCATCGCTAACAAAAAAACTGTTTATTTTATTTATATATGAAATTCTCTTTTTAAT
>NZ_QKAP01000090.1 GCF_003247215.1 Malonomonas rubra
AATTACGAGTTGTTTGTCAAACTGCAGTTTGTCGATATGTACCACTCATGGTGGTTCATCGGGCTGCTAGCCCTGTTCAGCGTCAACTTGATCTGCTGTTCGATCAAACATTTCCCTCGCGTTTGGAAGTTTGTCTCTGAACCGCAACTGGTTGCCTCTCCCGGTATCCTGAAGAACTCGAGCAATCGCGCCGAGTACTCGGTTAAGGAGGGGGCAGACCAGATCTCCCACCGTCTGAGCGACCTGCTAAAAAAGGAATTCGGCAAGGTGACCAAAACCGAAGCAGACGGCAAACATTACCTGTTCGCGCAAAAAGGGATCTATTCCCGCTTCGGTGCCTACATGACCCACCTGTCGATTTTGATTGTCATGGCGGGGGCGATTATCGGAAATATCTGGGGCTACAAGGCGTACGTGAACATCGTCGAAGGAACCTCGATCAAGCAGGTCTGGTCACGCAACGGCCAAACCCCGATTGAGCTAGGCTTCGAGGTCCGCTGTGACGACTTCGATGTCAGCTACTATCCAAATTCACGCCGCCCGAAAGACTACAACAGTGACTTGACAGTTCTGGAAAACGGCCAGGAAATAATGCGCAAGCGGATTGAGGTAAACGACCCGCTGACTTACAAAGGGATCACCTTCTACCAATCGAGCTACGGCCCGGCGGGCAACGCCTCCTTCAAGGTGACGGTTACGGAAAACGCTACTGGGAAGGTAATGAACTTCAATACCCGCCAAGGAGAGCATATCAAACTGCCGGGCGGCTACGCTTTTGCTATCAGCGGGTTCACTGAAAATGATCGCCAGTTCGGACCGGCAATGCAATTGCATGTCAACACCCCGGACGGTCAGCATGGGCGACCCTTTGTTGTCTGGAAAAACTTCCCACAGTTCGATGTCAAACGTGCCGGAGTCTTCAGCTTCGCCCTGATCGACTACATCGAGCCACAGTACACCGGACTGCAAGTAGCCAAAGATCCGGGTGTCGAAATCGTTTGGCTAGGCTGCTTACTGATGGTGTTCGGTTCGCTGACAGCCTTCTTCTTCTCCCATAAGCGAATCTGGGTCTGCCTGGAATCGGATGGGAACAAAACCAAGGTCCAGGTTGCCGCCAATGCGCATCGGAATCAGCCCGGTTTCTCGCTGGCATTTGATGAACTAAGACAAAAACTCGATGCAACAATTGAAAACAAATCCCCAGTGAAGGAGGGATAAAATTATGGATAGCGGAACTCTTTTCAACTTAGTCACTGTTGCCTACTTTGTCTCGATGGTGTTGTTTTTCGCCTACCTGGCGACCCGCACCAAAAGCGTCGGCTTGGCTGGCAACCTGACCGCCCTTATCGGTTTTGTCCTGCATACTGCTGCAATCGGCATGCGCTGGTACGAATCGTACCAGATCTTAGGCGTCGATGGCCGTGCCCCGCTGACCAACCTGTATGAGTCGGTGGTCTTCTTCTCCTGGTCGATCGTACTGATCTACCTGCTGCTTGACCTGAAATACAAACAGCGCTCGGTCGGCGCCTTTACCATGCCGTTCGCCCTGTTCGCTCAACTCGGAGCACAGATGTGGCTGAACGCCAGCATCGATCCGCTGGTCCCGGCGCTGCAAAGCAACTGGCTGACCTACCACGTTATCACCTGCTTCCTCGGCTACGCTGCCTTCGCGCTGGCCTGCGGGGTATCGATTATGTACCTGATGAAGATCGGCAAGGAAGAAAATTTCGAAGGCGACAAAACCAAGATGCCCGGGCTGCTGGGTTTCTTTCCGCCGACCCGCGTACTTGACGACATCAACTACCGCGCTATCATGATCGGCTTCCCGCTCTTGACCCTCGGCATTATCACCGGCGCCGCCTGGGCCAACTACGCTTGGGGAACCTACTGGAGCTGGGACCCGAAGGAAACCTGGAGCCTGATTGTCTGGTTCATCTACGCCGCTTTCATCCATGCCCGCTTCACTCGCGGCTGGGTCGGCCGAAGGGCTGCTTGGCTGTCGATTTTCGGTTTTGCGGCAACCGTTTTCTGTTACCTAGGGGTCAACCTGGTTCTGTCCGGCCTACACTCATACGGTGGCTCCTGATCTCTTTTCAGAAACAAAAAAAAACGGCCTGCATCTTCTCGATGCAGTCCGTTTTTTTTTTTGTTACCGACTTCGACTTCAGCAACCAATTTCAGTCGAAACAATCACTCCGATACATCATCGCCAATCGCCCCCGGCTGGCCAAACAGTCAGGGCAGAGTTGACCGGCGTCACCGTAATCCTCTTCTGCCAGTAGTTGTCCGGTGAGCTGTGCCGGATCTGTCAAGTCCTGCTCTGGATCAAACTGTTTCTGGCATAGCAAGCACTCTTTCATAGCCCGCACCTATCTTTTACCAAAGCGGCCATGGCACCAAGAAAATCAGCGTGCGCATTTAACGAGGGGGAACGGTGGAAATGATGGAATCCGCACGCGGCCGCTAGATTCCTATATCCAATATCGATTTCTTCCAAAGTTTCTATATGATCGGAGACAAAAGAGATCGGCACCATCAGCAAGCAGCTATGATCATCGGCGCCCAACCACTTGATCATCTCCTCGGTACCGGGAGCCATCCATTTTACCGGACCGCTGCGACTCTGGTAAGCGATTCGCCAATTGTAGTGGTCACCAACTCTCTTCATCACCTCGCTAGCAGTAGTTTCAACCTGTTGCTGGTAGGGATCGCCACGGTCGATGAATTTCTGCGGTAGAGCGTGTGCTGAAAACAGAATCTGCACTTCGTTCTGCACCATATCGTGAAACTGTTCAATTCCCTCTTTTACCCGGTTGGCCAACGCATCGAGATAGGGAGGCCAATTATACCAGTCCTTGATCAGGCGATACTGCAACTTGGGATAGATCCGGTCGACCGCGCGGCGAAAGTCGTTAACACTGCTACCGGTGGTCGCCCCGGTGTAATGTGGGTACATCGACAGCACCACTGCCTGCTTGATCCCTGCCTGTTTGATCTCAGCCAGCACATCATCGGCAAATGGATGCCAATATCGCATGATCACATACGGTTGCACATTTTCCAGCCGCGCAGCGATCCCTTCCGCCTGTTTCTGGGTCCATTCGAGTAACGGGGATTTGCCTCCAATGGTGCGGTAATTCTCTACCACTCTCTTGGCACGAAAGTGAGAAATCATCTTCGCAAACGGCTTCTGAAGCAACTCCCCAGCCGGTAACTGGATCAACTCGCGGTCAGAAAACAGGTTATAAAGAAACGGCTCGACCGCCTCCAACGAGTCGGGGCCGCCCATATTCAACAGAATCAGTGCGGTTGGTTTGGTATCAGACATGGAATCTCCCTCCCTTTGTCTTTACCAAAGCGGCGCAGAGTTTTTATGGAGTTTTGCCGCAAGGTTGAGTGAAGCCAATGGGAGCGGCACATAAAAACTCTGCGGAACGCAGGTTCCTGCGTCAGCGGGCAAAGGCAACAGGGCTCCTTTTTCTGATTACTCTTTTATGACGGGACAAAAGAGTAAGGCGTTTGGCGGGACGCAACCCGCCGGTGTTGAATCTAAAAAGGGGCAGAATAGAATTCTGCCCCTTGAGTTTTCAAAATGGACTTACTTATTTCTGACTTAATCTGTGCACGCAATCCACCATATGGATGGCATTCTCTGGCGGTACCGTCGGCAGGATACCGTGCCCCAAGTTGAAGATAAAACCGGGACGATCGGCATTCTCGTCGAGAATCCGCTGCACCTCGCGCTCGATGTGATCCTTCGGCGCGTAGAGGACAGTCGGGTCGAGGTTACCCTGCACTGCGATGTCGGGGCCAAGAATATCGCGAGCCTTGCCGAGGTTGACATGCCAGTCAAGGCCGAGCACATCAGCACCGGCTTCCTTAACCAGTTCGAGCATGGTGCCGCCATTCTTGACGAAATAGATGACGGGAATACCGTCGCGATTGAGGCCATCGATAAGGGTCTTGACGTACGGCAGGATGTACTTTTCAAAATCGTGCGGAGCCAGCAGCCCACCCCAAGTATCGAAGATCTGAATCGCCTGGGCACCAGCTTCGATCTGCATGTTAAGGTAGCGGCGATCCATCTCAGTGATTTTCTTCATCAACGCATCGTAAAGCGGGAAGTCGCTATACATCATCTGCTTGAGAGCGGCGAAATCCTTGCTCCCCTTCCCTTCGACCATATAGCAGGCCAGAGTAAATGGCGCACCTCCGAAACCGATCAGCGGCACCCGCCCCTCGAAGGCGACGCGCAACCGCTTGATGATCTCCGGCACGTAGGGCACCGCCTCGGCCATATCCTCTGGAACGATCAACGCATCGACATCGGCGGCGGTACGAATCGGCTTTTCGAACACCGGACCGGGTACAAAGTCGAGCTTCATCCCCATCGGCTCGATCGGGGTGAGGATATCGGAGAACAGGATCGCCGCATCGGCCTTCAAGATATCGATCGGCTGGATAGTCACCTCGGCGGCACGGGCCGGATCCTTGCACAGGTCGAGGAAGGTACCGCCACCCTGAGCGCGAACATCGCGGTAACACTTGAGGTAACGGCCGGCCTGGCGCATCAGCCATACGGGAACGCAATCAACTGGCTGACACCAGCAGGCTTTCAGAAAATTGTATTCGGTCATCTTTGACGATCTCCTAAGCTAAACAGACAATGATTAGTTACTATCGAAATTAATCTTTCACTGAATTTTCCGCCGCTTCCTTCTCCATCCGCTTTAGGGTTCGCTGCGGGATGTAGTTGCAGAACGGCTCTTCGGCCATATAGTCGCCATAAACTGCATCGGCACGAGCGCGGCAACCACCACAGACGTTGATAAACTCGCACTCGCCACACTTGCCCTGGTACTTTTTGAAATCGCGCAGGTCGTTAAAGACCTTTGAGTTGAACCAAAGGTCCTTGAACTTGACCTGCTTGACATTGCCGACCGAAGAGTGGAAATAGGAGCAAGGCTTCAAGTTTCCGAAGCAGTCAATCAGGCAGATGGTCTGGGCGGCGATGCAGCCCTTCCCGCCGCCAGTCGAGAAGGTCAGCGAGCGACGCTTGAAGTCAGCCCCTTCCGCCTTGGCCATCTGTGGCACGATGCGGTAGTAGTGCGGTGCGCAGGTCGGGCGCATCAAAATATCATCCTCGTTTTTCTCCTGCTCATAATGCCAGGCGAGGATTTCTTCGTAATCCTCCTTGGAAACCAGCTCGTTCATAATCTCTTCGCCACGACCGGTCGGTACGATCATGAACATGTACCAGGCGGTGGCGCCGAGGCTTTTCGCCAATTTGAAGGTCGCGGCGATGTCATGCTGGTTGCGCTTGGTGAAGGAGGAGTTGACCAGAAACTTGATGCCGTTGCGCTTGAGGGTCTCGGCACCGCGGAGGGTCCCTTCGAATGCGCCAGGACAGGAGCGGAAATCATCGTGGATTTCGGCTGTCGAACCATCGAGCGACAGCGAGACCATCTTGATGTCGGCCTTCTTCATCTTCTCGCAGACTTCGTCGGTGATCAGGGTACCGTTGGTCGCCATGCACATACGTAAACCTTTGCCGGTCCCGTACTCGGCGATCTCAAAAATGTCGGGGCGCAGCAGCGGCTCGCCTCCGGAGAGTACCATTACCGGCTGGCTGACTTCACAGATATCGTCAATCAGTTTGAAGGCCTCTTCGGTGGTAAAATCCCCTTCGGCAGCATCCATATCGGAAGAACAGCGACAGTGCACGCAATTCAAATTACAGCGCTGGGTGCTCTCCCAGGCTAACCACTTAGGGATAAACTTTTCCTGTTCGGAACTCATTTTTACTCCTTAAAAAAAAGCCGGTGACGAAAAAACTTTTGCAATCTTGTCAAGATACTACAAACAGCCCACTTAACTCAAGGCTCACGCCATCCGAGCGACTTAGTCATCAGCAACCTTCAACCACATCAGCTCCCCTTGCATGAACAGGGTAAAAGACTGCGGGGCAGCATTCTTCAGCAATGCAGAGACGTAATCCTGGACACTACCATCCTCGGTGAACAGGCGAACCTTCTGCAGTTGCTCAAAAATCCGCGAACGCAACATCGGATCGGTTCCGGTCAAATCGATTAACAGCAATGGCCCCTTGGCCACCCCTTCTTCTCCGAGAGGATTAGGAGCCACGATGATAGCCCCTTCCAAGGCTGAAGGCAGTCCGATCTTGCGTAGTATGGCGACAGCGAGATCACGATTGTATTTCTCGACTGACATAGTTTCGCCGGCGTCCAGCGGCAGGGTCGGAATCACAAACAGGGTACCCCTCTCTTTCAGTTCATCCTGATTGGAAAAAAAGTACAACTGCTGCAGCACACTGTCGAGCACCTCTTGCTGCATCTGCGAAGCGATCAAGTAAGCGTACTGATCGTAAGCGGGCCGCTCCAGACCTAAATCGAGCAACGGCTCCCATGGAGCTTCGTTTGGCGGCGTCTCTTTTAGCTTCTGCTCTTCCATCTGCACAAGCAACTGCTTGAGTTTCTTCAGCTTTTCCTGAAGCAAGCGAACCCGTTCTTCTTTTTCATTGGCAATTGCCGGCTGAACAATCGGTACCTGCAGCGCACAGACAAGTAACAGACAACAAACAAACGGCAAGATCTTTCTCAGCATCAACGATCTCCTAAAATGGAACCTTTCCAACAAAGCCCGAGGATTATACAGAAAATTCACCTAGAATGGGGGCTTTTAATCATCTCGAGGGAAAAATTGCTCAGCAACGAAAAGGGCTGCGGAACAAATGTTCCGCAGCCCTTGGCAATCTATTCTGCTCTGCTATCAGCTGGCATTCCGTTCTGCCACCGGAAACAGCTCCTCGAAAACCTCTTTTACCGTGCTGATACGCTCTGCTTTCCAAGCATTGCTGCCACAGAAAATCAGCCCGGTCCTCATGTCACCCTGCTGCGCCCGATCGAGTGCGTGAACGATGCAGAAGCGCTCCTGACCAGTTTTGTACGCGCATTTTTTCAAGCACCCGGACGGACAACGGATATCGAGATCGACGTCTCGCTGACGCACCTGTTCAATATTAGCTATTAAAGCGCGCCCCGGCAGCCCGGCGGGGCTCATGATCAAACCGATATCCTCTTTGCAGCAATCGATGTAGGCCTGTTTGAAAGACTCATCGGCATCGCACTCTTCTGTGACTACAAATCGGGTACCCATCTGCACCCCGTCAGCGCCTTGCGCCAGAGCATGCTGCAGATCGGCCCGGTCCCAGACACCACCGGCGGCGATCACCGGAACTTCCAGGTTCCACTTCTCTTTCAGGTAATTCTTCACCCCGCGTACGGTAGCGTACTGATCGTACTGGCCGGTGCCGATCAATTCCGGCTTTTCCCCCAAGTGCCCACCTGCGGTATCCGGATCCTCGACCACGATCGCATCAGGCAAGCACTGGTAGCTCTTATGCCATTTGCGACAGATCAGCTCAGCCGCCTTGACCGATGAAACAATCGGCACTAGGGCCACCTCCGGATAATCAGCGGTCAGCGCGGGCAGGTTCATCGGCAAGCCGGCACCACTAACGATCAGCTTGGCGCCTCCTTCGCAAGCAGCTACAACGCATTCGTCATAGTTACTGACCGCGACCATGGCGTTCACGCCGATCACCCCCTCTGGAGCTATTTCATAGGCTTTATGCAACTCATCAATCAGCGCCTGCCGATCGGCAGCAAAGAAGTTCTTGCCGTTGTAGTGTTCACTGTTTAGCGCCAGTCCGGCACAAGCCACCAGGCCGATCCCGCCACACTTGGCAACATTCCCAGCCAGACGGGAACCTGAAACTCGCACCCCCATGCCACCTTGAATAATGGGAAAAGGTACGCTGTGTCGCCCGATTGTCAAACTTTCCACCATGGTAAACTCCTGTCTCTGTTAAGGCTCACAGTTTACAGCGAACAGCGTTCACCGAATGTAATAGTTGTGTAAAAACCCTCTTGTTGCTACCGGTTCGCGATGGTAATAGAAAGATATGAAACTGTTTCGGCGCATCTTTCACCCACTGATCACCTTTATCGGCATCCAGCTGCTGTGGATCTTTTTGCTGGTTTCCTGGATCTACTGGTTCCTCGGCCGCCACCAGCAACTCAAGGAACTCGCTGACCGCTATCAGGCCGAATGGCTGCCCGACACAACCGACTGGTTCATTCTCGCCGAGGGGATCGTGCTGCTGGTGGCAATCCTGATCGGGACCTACGTCATTTTTATATTCTGGCGTCGACAGTCTTCGCTAAACCGTGCCCAGCGCCACTTCATCAACCAAGTCACCCACGAACTGAAATCGCCGCTCGCATCAATCCAGCTGCACTTGGATACCATCGAGATGCGCCAGCCAGAGGGTGAAAAGCTGCAAGACTTCGTTAAGCTGATGCAGACTGACACCGAGAGGCTCGGCGGCCTGATCAACAATTTACTGACTGCCGGAAAACTGGAACACAAGGACAGTAATCTGAATCGGCAGTACGGCAATCTCTCCCGTACGGTTGAGGAATATCTGCAGCACAAGCAACCTTTCTTCCAGACTGGGAACGAAAAGCTGGAATGGAAAATCGAACCGGGCTTGATGGTCAATTTTGACAAGGACCTGATCGAAACCGTGTTGCGCAATCTGCTTGAGAATGCAGTACTTTACGCGGATGGTCCCCCTTCAGTCACCGTCAAACTACACCGCGACGGCCGTCTGGCACATTTGAGTCTCGCTGACCAAGGACGCGGTATCGATCCGAAATACAGTAAAAAAGTGTTCAAGATGTTCTACCGGATTCGCCGTGCTGATCGAACGGTTCGTGGCAGCGGCCTCGGTCTGTTTATCGTCCGCAACGCGATCCGCCGTCACGGCGGAAAAGTCTGGTTGAAAAGCGCCGGCCCCGGTTTCGGTTCCACCTTTCACCTGACCCTGCCGCTGGCAAGAAAAGAGCAATAAAGATGAACGACAATTTCCCGATATTACTGGTTGAAGATGAAACACATATCGCCCAAGGAATTGTCTACAATCTGGAAGAGGAAGGATACCGGGTCGATCATGTGGAAAGTGGTGAAGCTGCCCTGAATTCTCTTCAGGAGAACGATTACGCGTTGGTCATTCTCGATCTAATGCTTCCCGGCATTGACGGTCTTGAGGTCTGTCGTCAACTGCGCAAAGACAGAAATCAAGTGGCAATCCTGATGCTGACCGCCCGTGGCGAAGAGGAAGATCGGGTCATGGGATTAAGCGAGGGAGCGGATGATTACCTGGCGAAGCCGTTCAACCTCAAAGAGTTCTTACTGCGGGTCGCCAACTTACTGCGCCGAAGCAATTGGTCAGAAAGCCGCTCCCAAAGCAAACAGATCCGCTTCGGCCGCAACCGGATCGATCTGGAGAGCCACATTGCCGAAACCGCTAACGGCCAACTGCAGCTGACAGAACTGGAGCTCAAAATTCTGCAGCTATTCGTCAACAACGAGGGGAAACTGCTTAGTCGTGGAGAGTTACTGCAATTGGTCTGGGGAATGCAGCCAGACACAGAAACCCGCACTCTGGACAATTTCAT
>NZ_QKAP01000069.1 GCF_003247215.1 Malonomonas rubra
CAGCTCACTTCCTATCGCTTCCTTCAGACCCTGCCGTTGCCAGCAACGCCCTTGCGATTCGGATTGTCTTCCCCCTGATCGGGGCGACGCTTGCTTCTTTCAGCAAGCCGGGTTTGCCAGCTCCGCTGGGCAAACAACAAAAAGGCCAGAGCAATTGCCCCGGCCTTTTGAATTTATGCACCAACTACCTCAGCCAATATAGACGCTGTGGTTACGTGCCCGATTTGCCAGTATTGTTGGATCGACGACTTCACCACACGCGCAGCACTTCCATGCATCAAACGCACGAACAAAATCGTAATACTTTTCGGAGTACATTCTACCTTTACACTTTGGACATTTCATCTGCAACCTCCCGGCGCTCACGTTGATTCCTAGTAAATCCAATATGGACAAACAGCATAACGAACCATACATTTCAGTCTTTACACAAGTTGTGCCAACCCCCACAAGAGCCATTATAACAAACCAATAACGTAGGATTATCTTTTATTTTTCAGTACGTTAAGCACAAAGATACTTTTTCACTGCCCCAAAACAACACAAAAGCTGTGGGGAAAACTCTCACAACGAGTGAATTCAATAGAAATTTCGTCATTTTTTTGGCGAAACTGTTTTTAAAAACCGCCACAAATGCCATCTAAGAAATAATTAATCAGTCCTAATCGCCAGTTATGACTACATCTTTTAGTCTGCGCAAATCTAGAAAAAAACCATCTCAAAACATTTTTTGTAATATTTTCAACCACCTACAAAGAAACCGCAAACGAATCAGCTCATGGTGTTAATTAAGAAGGCATATTTCGTCATAAATATGACGCAGACAACTGGCATCGTTGAAATTTTGACAGCGTTTTTAACAAAAAAAAACCACCTTCCCAATTCAGAAAGGTGGTTCAAGAAGTAATTCCCCGTTAAATGAAGTTATATATTGTCTTTATATAACTTATAGGTAAGAGCATCGGCCAGCGCCTGATAAGAAGCTTCAATAATATTTCCGCTCACACCAACCGTACCCCAACGGCTGTCTTGATCGCCCGACTCTACCAAGACGCGGGTTACAGATTCGGTCCCCTTACCGGCAGGCAGTACTCGAACTTTGTAATCGTACAGTTTAACTTCACTCAATTGAGGATAAAAGCTGATCAAGGCTTTGCGAAGCGCCATGTCGAGAGCATTCACCGGTCCGTTGCCATCAGCAGCGGTATGTTCTATTTTGCCACCGACCTTAACCTTGACCGTCCCCTCGGAAACCGGAGATTTATCGCTGTCGCGCAGGGTATCAATAACCCTGAAAGCAGAAACGGTAAAATAATGCTTCAGCTTTCCCATCGCCTTGAGCATCAGTAATTCAAAAGAAGCCTCGGCCCCTTCGAACTGGAAACCCTGGTTCTCAAGCTCTTTGATATCCTCAAGAATCTCCAGGGTTACTGGGTCCTTGCTGTCCAGTTCGATTCCGCACTCTTCCGCCTTAGCAAGAATGTTAGAACGCCCAGACAGATCTGAGACGAGCACGCGGGTACGGTTGCCGACCAGTTCCGGGCGAATATGCTCATAAGTTTCCGGATGCCGCTGGATCGCCGACACATGTACCCCCCCCTTATGTGCGAACGCCGAGTTGCCAACATAAGCCTGGTGCTTATTCGGCACCAGATTCGCGAGTTCGTATAAGTAGCGGGAAGCACTGCGCAGGGTTTTTAACTTCTCATCGGTAATACACTCTTTTCCCAGCTTCAATTTGAGCGACGGGATGATCGAGCAGAGGTTGGCATTGCCGCAACGCTCGCCGAAACCGTTCATGGTTCCCTGTACGTGAACCGCACCACAACTGACAGCCATCAGCGAGTTCGCCACCGCACATTCGCTGTCGTTATGGGCATGGATACCAAGCGGCGTAGCCACCGCATTCTTCACCTCTTCCATAATCGCCGGAATTTCGTAGGGCATGGTGCCACCGTTGGTGTCACAGAGCACTATACAATCAACGTTTGCGGCGGCAGCAGCCTGTAAGGTCTTCAGGGCGTACTCAGGGTTCGCCTTGTAGCCATCAAAGAAATGTTCGGCATCGTAAATAACCTCTCCAATCCGCTCTTTCAGGTAGACCAGCGAATCGTTGATCAGCTCCAGATTTTCTTCCAGCGAAATACGCAATGCCTCGCGGACATGAAAATCCCAGGTTTTGCCGAAAATGGTGACGGTATCCGGTGCAGCTTCGATCAGCATCTGGATGTTGTTATCCTCGGCCGGTGTCACTTTGGCGCGACGGGTCGAGCCAAAGGCGGCTATCTTACTGTGGCTGAGGGTTTCTTTCTTGATCTCGTGAAAAAAGGTGATGTCTTTCGGATTCGAACCGGGCCAACCGCCCTCAATATAGTCAATTCCCAGCTCGTTCAGGCGACGGGCAATCTGCACCTTATCCTGAACCTGAAATGAAATATCTTCGGCCTGGGTGCCGTCACGCAGGGTGGTATCGTAAATCTGAATCCGACTCATTGCATAACATCCTTTCATTTATTGCCGTCTATTCATCCGTCTCCAGCTTGTTCAAGCCGAATGCTTCGTGCAGCACACGCACCGCAAGTTCTGTGTACTTTGCAGCGATGACACACGAGATCTTGATCTCACTGGTGGAAATCATTTCGATGTTGATCCCTTCTTTCGATAGGGTCTCAAACATCTTCTGCGCGATCCCTGCATGAGAACGCATCCCGACACCGATAACCGAAATCTTGGCGATATCTTCGGTATGCTTCATACCGCTGGCATTAATCTTCGGAGCCACCTCTTCAACAATCTTCAGCGCCTTTTTGCAATCGGTCTTTGGCACGGTGAAGGTCATGTCGGTTTTGCCTTCATGCGAGACGTTCTGAATGATCATGTCGACAGTGATGCCCGCTTCACCTAGTGGTGTGAAAATCTGCGCAGCTATACCGGGCTGGTCCGGCACACCGAAGATGCTGATTTTTGCTTCATCCTTATTGTAAGCAATCCCTGACACCAGTACGGTCTCCATCTCTTGATCCTCCTTCATGACCAACGTGCCTGGCTTGTCATCGAAGCTCGAACGCACGTGAATAACGACGTTGTACTTTTTGGCGAACTCAACGCTGCGAATCTGCAGCACCTTGGCCCCAAGCGAAGCCATTTCGAGCATTTCCTCGTAGGAAATCTTCTCTATCTTGGCAGCCTCCGGCACCATCCGCGGATCGGTCGTATAAACACCATCGACGTCGGTGTAAATCTCGCAGACATCAGCCTTCAGCGCAGCAGCAACTGCCACGGCCGATGTGTCTGAACCACCGCGTCCCAGCGTGGTAACATTGCCGTGTTCATCAATCCCCTGGAAACCAGCAACAATAATAATGGTACCGCTCTTCAGATCCTCACGGATTTTCTTGTCATCAATATTCTTGATCCGCGCCCGCGAATGGGCACTATCAGTCACGACCGGAATCTGCGAACCGAGATAACTTTTGGCATTGTAACCCATCGACTGGAGACACATAGACAGCAGGGCAATGGTGACCTGCTCACCGGTCGACACCAGTACATCGTATTCGCGCTCACTGGGAAACTCACACATATCATCGGCCAAAGCCACCAGGCGGTTTGTTTCACCGGCCATCGCGGAAACAATGACAACGACATCGTTACCGTCATCAAACGTCTTGGCGACCCTCTTGGCGACGTTGCGGATTTTCTCCACAGTTCCTACCGAGGTACCGCCATATTTTTGAACTACCAGGGCCATAACCGTCCTCTTCCTCCCTATCGGAAAAAAGCCGGTAACAAACAGGATGTTACCAGCCCAGCTAAAATCTCCCAAATCGCCGGAAAGTCCCTTTAATAGCAGGAATTCACCGACCGGTCAAAAGCTTTTTCACACACCGTAAACAGCAACAGAAATCAGCCTGTCACTTCCTTCTGCAACCTCCTCGACAAAGCTTCTGCGGCCTTGCCGCAAGGACTGAAAACTAACTCGCGACAATCTTCACCCAGATGCCGAATCCGCACCCACAGGCCAGGAGTTTCGTCATCATCGAGCCGGTCCGGCCACTCGACCAAGGCCACCCCTTTACCATAGGCAAAATCATCAAAACCGATTTCGATCAACTCGTCTGGATCCGAAAGCCGATAAAGATCGAAATGATAAAGATCGAGCCGGGCCGGATAATGATTCATCAGCGTAAAAGTCGGGCTAGTGATCGGTATCTCTTCCGGCACCCCCAGTCCCCGTGCAATGCCGCGCGCCAGCACCGATTTTCCAGCCCCGAGATCACCCTGCAATAGAATCAGGGCCGGCTGCTCAAGCAGCCGGCCCAGTTGAATCCCTAGTTCCAGGGTTTGCCCTTCCCCAGGGCTGTGATAAACCCACTGCGGCACCTACTCCTCCATTGCTTTGATCAGATCGAGCCGAGCAACGACGCCGACCATCTGCTCCTTCTCGACCACCGGCAGCAGATGCACCTTGTGTTTACTCATCAAACCTGCTATCTCTCGGATCGTTGTATCTGGAGAGCAGGTGACCAGCTTGCGATTGCACAGTTCACCAACCGTTGTCGCAGTCACCCGATCGACCTCCTCCTGGAAACGTTTCTGGCTGTCTAGATAAAAGACACCATCAAACAGCGCCATGACGGTCGGGATATGCAGTGGTTTTTGCTGTTCAACCAAGTCGGTCTCACTAATCATCCCAACCAGTTTGCCATCATTGTCCACAACTGGCATATTACTATGCCTTGTTTCGACGAATTTTTCTGCCAACTCTTTGAGACTAGTTTCTGCCTTTACCTTAACCACTTCCGTCGTCATAATCTCGCGGGCTGTCAGCATAAGCAAACTCCTTCACTCAGTTCCCGGCGGGCCACCGGAAGTTGACAAAGCAGATCGGAAGCGGCCATTCCCGCAACTCCCTGCCCGGCAGTCACCAATTCTGCCGCCCGGCCATGCAGCCAGGCAGCCAGAGAGGCTGCCTCAAACGGTTCCAGGCGTTGGGCGAGCAACGCCCCAATCAAGCCAGTGAGCACATCCCCACTGCCACCGGTAGCCAAACCGTCATTACCGCTGCCGTTAATTGCCACCCGGCCGTCGGGAGCGGCAATAACCGTTCGCGCCCCTTTGAGTAACAATACCACACCATGCTCGGCTGCAAACTCGACAGCAACCCGATAACGATCCGCTTCGATCTCTGCGACCGACAAACCACTCAAACGAGCCATTTCTCCCGGATGAGGGGTCAAGATAGGCGCCGGACCACTGCGATGGTGCAGCAACTCGAGCTGCCCAGCCAATAGGTTAAGGCCATCGGCATCAATGACCGTCGGCAGTTGCGAAGAAGCCAACAGCCAGATCAACAGCTCCGACAGTTCTTCGCTCTGCCCTAACCCTGGCCCGACTGCCAACGCATCTCTACTCTGCAGCAGTTCGGCGATCTGCGCCTGGGCCTGCGAGCTGACTCGGCCATCTTCAGCAGCCAGAGGGCAGGTCATTGCTTCGGTCAGCTTGATTTCCATGATATCGTGTACTGATTCAGGGACAGCGACCGTGACCAACCCGCAGCCGCCGCGCACCGCAGCATTTCCCGCTAGCGCCGCGGCTCCGGTCTTGCCGGTCGAGCCAGCCAGAACCAGTAGGTGGCCGAAACTGCCCTTATGCCCTTCTTGGGGCCGCTCTGGCAACCACTCGACGGCTACCGAAGCATCGACCAGGCAGACATCCGATTCAAGCTGCAGCCGACCGTTGGCCGGGATGCCGATGTCGACCACTTCGAGCAGGCCGGCACAGGCAGCTCCTGGATTGCTGCCATGACCAATTTTAGCATGATCGAAAGTCACCGTTAGGTCCGCCTGCACCGCCAAACCACAGATCTGCCCAGTGGAGCCGTCAACCCCGGAAGGGATATCGATAGCACACACCGCCGCCCCGGAACTGTTGATAATCTCAATCGCTTCGGCATAAAGGCCCCGAACCGTCGACTTCAATCCTGTTCCGAGCAGGGCGTCGATGATCACAACAGGCTCCGCAGCTGCGAATCCACTACGCAGTTCACATGCCTCGGTAACACATGAACAGGGCAGCTCTAATTTCTGCAGGATACCGCGCATCACAGCGGCATCGCCAACGATATCCTCGTCCCGGCCGAGAATCAGCGTCTGCACCTGCCATCCACGCTCGGTCAACAGGCGAGCCATCACATAGCCATCGCCGCCGTTGTTCCCCTTGCCGGCCAACACCAGCACCGGACCGGGATACAGCGTGGAAAACTCACGGCAAAAAGAATCCGTCGCCGCTCGCCCGGCATTCTCCATCAGCACTACACCGGGAATACCGATCTGGTTGATTGCCTCCCGATCGATCGCCTGCATCTCTTCTGCTCGAATCAGTCGCATCAGGACTCCAGCACTACAGTAGCAACGGCATAATCGCCATCATGCGAATAACTTAAATGGGTCGAGCAAACCCTCCGCTCAGCCAGCATCTCTGATGCCCGGCCACTCAGCCGCAAGGACGGGCAACCGAGTTCGTCCCGCACGACCACCATCTGCTGCCAGGACAGTCCATCACGCAAACCGGTTCCCAACGCTTTCAAAAAGGCCTCTTTTGCGGCAAAACGAGCCGCCAGATGCGGAGCAGGATCCTTTTTCTGCAACGCGTAGTTTCGCTCATCCTCACTAAAAACCCGCTCCAACAGCAGGCTCTCATCGACAACGAATTTCCGGAAACGCTCAATCCGCGCAAGATCGGTGCCAATGCCGACAATCGCCATCGCTCAATCGTTCAGCAAAGCTAGCATCTCGCGGACCGCCCGATCCATTCCAACCAGTGAGGCACGCGAGACGATACTGTGACCGATATTGAACTCTTCAATCCCTTTCAACGCTACCACTGGCCCGACATTCTGGTAGTTAAGACCGTGGCCGGCGTTGACCCCGAGGCCCAGCTTGCGGGCGGCGCTGATTGCCAATTCGATCCGCTGCAACTGCTCACGCCGGCTTTTTTCGCTGCGCATTTCGCAGTATGTTCCGGTATGAATTTCTATATAGTCGGCACCGACCTTGTGACTCGCCTTGATTTGCTCCAGATCCGGTTCGATGAACAAGCTGACGACGATTCCGGCCTGTTTCAACAAAATAATCTTCTGGGTCAGGGTTGTGCGCAGCATATTGACATCAAGACCACCTTCCGTGGTCAGCTCGTGACGGCCTTCCGGGACCAAAGTCACCGCATCGGGCAACACTTTCAAAGCGAAAGCGATCATCTCATCAGTCAGCGCCATTTCCAGATTAAGCCTGGTCTGCACCGTCTTGCGCAGAATTTCGACGTCACGGTCCTGAATATGGCGCCGGTCTTCACGCAAGTGCACAGTAATACCGTTGGCTCCCGCCAGTTCAGCCAGCAGTGCCGCAGCAACCGGATCGGGTTCGCTAACGCCACGCGCCTGACGGATCGTGGCAATATGATCAACATTTACACCAAGTTTCGCCAACCTCTTAACTCCTCAATCTTTCCAACTTAAGTAAACGTGAAATCAGGCTAAGCCCCGAGATGCTCGCGCACGGCACTGGCAACCCGATCTGCCTGTTCTCCAATTTTGTGCTGATCTTCACCTTCAATCATGACACGCAGCAGCGGCTCGGTCCCGGAATAGCGGATCAGCAACCGCCCCCTGTCATCCAATTCGGCTTCGACTTCGTCAATGACGGCCTTGATCGGCGCGATCTTTTTCAAATCTGCCTTTTTACTCACCCGCACATTGACCAGCACCTGCGGCAGCGAAGTCATTACCTTGGCCAGTTCGGAAAGCGGCTTACCACTGCGCTGGATGATCCTCAGCACCTGCAACGCCGAAAGGATGCCATCACCTGTGGTGATGTGATCGAGAAAGATCATATGTCCCGATTGCTCGCCACCAAGGTTGTATCCCTCCTTGCGCATCTCTTCGACCACATAGCGGTCACCGACCGCAGTTCGGACCACCTTGCCACCAGCTTTCTGCAAGGCTATTTCCAGCCCCATGTTACTCATCACCGTGGCAACGACCGTGTTCTTGTTCAGCTGACCGCTCCTGAGCATATCGATACCACAGATCGCCATGATATGATCACCGTCGACCTCGATCCCTTTCTCGTCGACAAAAATGACACGGTCGGCGTCACCATCAAGGGCAATCCCCAGATCAGCACGATACTCGCGCACCTTCTCGGCCATCACTTCCGGATGGAGCGAACCACAGCCCTCGTTGATATTGACCCCGTTCGGCTTAACCCCGAGTGGGATCACTTCGGCTCCCAGTTCCGCAAGCACCGCCGGAGCGACCTTGTATCCGGCACCATGGGCGCAATCAAGCACAATCCGCAAACCCTGCAGGTCGAGATCGCGCGGAAAGGTGTTTTTCAAATAGACGATATAGCGACCGATGGCATCGTCGATCCGATAGGCCTTGCCGACCTCGTCGGCAACGGGCCGCAGATCATCGAGGCGGTTGTTCAGGATCAGGTCTTCGATCTCCAGCTCCAACTCATCCGGAAGTTTGAAACCGTCGGGAGAAAAGAATTTGATCCCGTTATCCTGATACGGATTGTGCGAGGCACTAATCACCACCCCGGCATCAGCGCGCATCGACGATGTAATAAAAGCGATCCCCGGCGTCGGCAATGGACCGACGAGTAGGACATCGACGCCCATGGAGCAGATACCGGCTACCAAGGCATTTTCAATCATGTAGCCCGACAGGCGCGTATCCTTGCCAATCACCACCCGGTGACGACGATCTTTATCTTTCTTAAATACGTAAGCGGCCGCCCGCCCGAGCTGCATCGCCATCTCGGTGGTCATCGGCTCTATATTGGCAACTCCGCGCACCCCATCAGTGCCGAACAGTTTCTTTTCCATCAGGATTTATCCCCTTTTTCCACAACATCTGTATTTTTCTGTTTCATTCCCCCACCGCTCGGGTCAACAACCGGTTCTACCGCCAGAACTTCCACCTGAACCTCGGTGGTTTTCTCATCCTTGAAATCGGTATAGGTACCCAAATGAACCAGGGACACAATCAATGAAAACCCTTCGTTGACCCCATGCAGGTCGATCGGCTCCGTGGTAACTTCGTTGACACTCTTCAGTTCGGACTCGGCCCCAGTGATCAGCACCCGGTCAGGCACTGCCTTGACCCGCCCGACCTGGTATCCTTCCAACGGCTCGCCACGCAGAGCAACCTTGATCGGCACCAACTTTTCTTTGATCCGCTCCAGTTTCAGATCGATGAAAGAGGGGGACAGCCGTGTCACCCGCAACCCGTTCGGTAGGTTGAGCCTCTCCTCCAATCTTTTGAAGGTGGTCAGTCCAGGTTGCAGGTCGGCCAGGTCGACTGCAATACTGATATCGCCTTCACTGACCTTCATCAGCAAGGTCCGTGGCCCGCTGACCCGTACATCGACCATGCTCGGTACCTCATTGGCAATCATTAGTCCCGCCGGAATGTTCCGCAATTCCAACGGCACTCTGTAACCAACTTCTTGCCGGCGCTCACCCATGATGAAAATCCACAGGATCAGAGCAAAAGCCAATGAGAGCAGCTTCAATGTCCAGTTTTCGGTCAATAGCTTGAACATCTCCGCCTACCCCTTTTTCTTGCTACTTTTTGGTTTCGGTTTTGCCTTACGCGGTTCCAACAGGCGCCCCAATACTTTTTTCAGGCTGGTAGCGTCCAGGTTCCTAGTGATGCCACCATTAACAGCAACCGAAATCTTGCCTGTTTCCTCGGAAACGATTATGGCAATCGCGTCGGCCAGTTCTGTCAGGCCGATCGCCGCACGATGCCGCGTTCCCAAGGCTTTACTAATGTCGCTACTTTGGCTCAGCGGCAAAAAGCAGCCAGCCATACTCAACTGCCCCTGCTGGATCACCAAAGCGCCATCATGAATGGGTGAATTCGGCATAAAAACAGCGCGGATCAATTCGCTGGTCACCCGGGCATTAATCTGGACACCCGATTCAAGGATATCGTTGATCCCGGTTTCCCGTTCCACTGCGATCAAGGCCCCGATCTTGCGGTTGCCGAGTGCCACGCTTGCCTTTACCAGTTCATCGATCACCTCGCTCTCCTCACGGTAAGTCATCCCGCCAAAAAACGGGTTCCGCCCGACATGCATCAAGGCTCGCCGGATATCGTTCTGGAAAATGACAACAATGACCAGAATGATCGAAGAGAGGAAATTGCTCAGAAACCAGTTGAGCGTGTGCAGGTCGCCAACCCGCGAAGCGAGATAAACAACCAGGATGACCGCCAGGCCGAGCAGCATCTGTACCGCCCGAGTGCCTTTGATCAGCAGAATGATCCGGTAGATGATAAACGCAACAATGCTAATATCGAGGAGATCGAGAAGTCGGATATTAGAGAAAACATCGAGCATTGCAAAACCTACCAACCGGAGCAAAGGATTCCGAAAGCAGTAAAAAGCTTAACAATAAAACCTGCAGTTCAACAGGAAAAACAGAGACTTCAGGGAAGTTTTTTTTCGCGGACTGCCCAAGCGACCATGGCCGCCTCAACAGCGGCCTTCACATCGTGCACACGGAACAACTGCACCCCTTGCTCAACACCGAGAGCAACCGTCGCCAGGGTCCCAGCGAGGCGCTCTGTTGGGATATCTTGCCGCAACACCTGCCCGATGAAACTTTTCCGTGAAGTGCCTAGCAGGATCGGACACCCGAAACGATGCAGATCACTGATATGATGTAGCAGTTCCAGATTTCCTACAGCGCTCTTGCCGAAACCGATTCCCGGGTCGACTGCCAGATATTCGGTTGAAATCCCTGCCGCCACTGCCGTTTCGATACTCAGCTGTAGACTAGCACAGACTTCGTCGCGCAAGCTCTGATATTTAGTGTCTCGCTGCATCACCTCGGGGCACCCACGGGTATGCATCAGAAACAGTCCGGCCGAGGTCGTTACCGCGACCTCGGCCATCTGTGCATCGAAAGTCAGCCCACTAATATCGTTGATGAAATTCGCCCCGGCCGCCATGGCCGCCCGGGCGACAGCCGCTTTGTTGGTATCGATCGAAATCGGCAGGTCAGTTTCTTGCCGCAACGCTTCAATTACCGGGATGACCCGATCCAGCTCTTCCTGCTCGGGGACAGCTTTTGAACCGGGTCTGGTACTCTCGCCACCAATATCGAGTAGCCCCGCCCCTTCCTGAGCCATCCGCAAACCTTGCTGCAACGCCAGCTCTGGATCGGCGAAACGTCCACCATCGGAAAAAGAATCAGGGGTAACATTGAGCACCCCCATAATACAGGGGCGGCTCAAATCGAGCAGGCAACCCCGCCCGCGCATTTGTAGCGCCGGCTGCTGAATCACGCTTCCGGCACCTCCCCATTTGGCGCAGTTTCAACTTCTGCCACGACAGGTGCCTCTGCGACCGGTTCGGAATCAAACTTAAAAGGTTCTTCAGACGCCTTCGGCTTCAAGTATTCGGGTGCACCATCCGGGAAAACAATCGAAAGCACTTCTGCGCTATCTAAGGTTTCCTTCTCCAGCAGAGCCTCGGAAAGATCGATCAGCTTCTGCTGATTGGCTTTCAACTCCTGGCGAGTGATTTCGTAGTTCTCACTGACAATCCGCCGGATCTCGTTATCCAGCTCAACCGCAGTTGCCTCGCTGTAGTTCTTGACGTGACCCATATCCTTCCCAAGGAAGACCTCCCCTTCCTTCTCGCCGAAGGTTAGCGGTCCGATCTTCTCGCTCATCCCCCACTCACAGACCATTTTGCGGGCAATCGCTGTGACACGTTCGAGGTCGTTGCTGGCGCCGCTGGTCACCGAATCGAAGGTCAACTCCTCGGCCACCCGGCCTCCAAGCAGCGCCCTGATACGTATATTGAGGCCCTTGGCGGTCTCGTTGTATTTCTCTTCCGCCGGCAGATACATGGTCACCCCCATCGCCCGGCCACGCGGAATAATCGATACCTTGTGTACCGGGTCGGAACCTGGGGTCAGAAGGGCGATTAAGGCGTGACCAGCTTCGTGATAGGCAGTTACCTTCTTTTCTTCCGGAGTGATTACCATCGAACGACGCTCGGCACCCATCAGAACCTTGTCCTTGGCTGCATCCAGGTCATCCTTGTCGACCTTGGTCTTGTTGGCGCGCGCTGCCAGCAGGGCACCTTCGTTAATCAGGTTGGCCAGATCGGCACCAGAGAAACCGGGGGTCCCTTTAGCAACCACTTCCAAGTCTACCGAGTCGTCCATAGGCACCTTACGGGAATGCACCTGCAGGATTTTCAGTCGTCCTTTAACATCGGGACGCGGCACCACCACCTGGCGGTCGAAGCGGCCTGGGCGCAACAGGGCTGGATCGAGTACGTCTGGACGGTTGGTCGCCGCTACCAGAATAACCCCTTCGTTCGACTCGAAGCCGTCCATCTCTACCAGCAGCTGATTGAGGGTCTGCTCACGCTCGTCGTGACCGCCACCGAGGCCGGCGCCACGGTGGCGACCGACGGCATCGATCTCATCGATAAAAATGATGCAGGGGGCATTCTTTTTCCCCTGCAGAAACAGATCACGTACCCTGCTGGCACCAACACCAACGAACATCTCGACAAAGTCGGAACCAGAAATAGTGAAAAACGGCACACCAGCTTCGCCGGCCACCGAACGGGCCAGCAAGGTCTTACCAGTACCGGGCGAACCGACAAGCAGTACACCTTTCGGAATCTTGCCGCCAAGTTTGGTAAACTTCTTCGGATCCTTCAGGAACTCGACCACTTCTTCTAGCTCCTGCTTGGCCTCGTCAACCCCGGCGACATCCTTAAAGGTAACCTGGCCTTGGGTGTCCGTGAGCAGTTTCGCCTTACTCTTGCCGAAACTCATCGCCTTGCCACCACCAGCCTGCATCTGCCGCATGAAAAAGATCCAGACTGCAATCAACAACAGGATCGGCCCCCAGGAAACAAGCAGGGTAAACCAAAAACCCTGATCATCGACCGGCTTGGCCTCGATGACGACCCCTTTGTTCTTGAGCTCCGGGATCAATTCCATATCAGGCGGAGCGTTGGTCTGGAATTTAGTCCCATCTTCGTAGGCGCCGTTGATCTGGGTGCCCTGAATAGTGATATTGGTTACCCGCCCTGCTTCGACAGCAGTCAGGAACTCAGTGTAATTGATCTGTTTCTGCTCACTCTCGCGCTGGGTCATCATATTGAACAGCATGATCATCAACAGCGAAATGACCAGCCACAGAGCAAGATTCTTCTGGAATTGGCTCACATTACCCCCTAGGAGTTTTCAGAGATTTATATGGACGGTTTATTATCATGAAAAAAAAGGTGAAACTAGCAGAAAAAACTACCATAAAGAGGAAACCCTAACAAGTGCTTTGTCCGCTTTTTAAGCCTCTTCCAGCAGCTCTACTCGCAGAATTTCCTTTGTTCTCTCATTGACCGTTGCGTGACGCGAGCGACGCATTCCAGCAAGCCACAAAATTTGCTTTCCCGAAATCAGAAGCGGTACCCGGAGTCGATCTTCCAATTCCACCTTCGCATCACCGAAAAAAAGTTTCAGTTTTTTACTCCCCTGCAACCCAAGCGGCTCGAACCGGTCTCCCGGTTGCCAACTGCGCACCCTCAGCTGCGCACCGATTTCAGCCAGCGAAAACTCGACAGCCAAAGCAAATTCGCCAGCTGGTTCATCTGTCAAGTGCACACGAAGGACCCTCCCACAGGGCAATCGCAGTTCCCCCGGAACAGGCAACTCCATATCATAGCTCGATACCGACTCCGGCGCACATTTTCGCAGCCAAAGGGTTTCGTAGCGCCGTGCCACCCAGCAGCCGGGCAGATCGAGCTGGGCCTGGCTTCGCTTCCCCGTCACCAATTCCACAATCGCATTCAGATGTATCGCCTCTAGCCGCTGCAGATCTCCACGCAGCTGCCGTAGGGCCTCACGCAGTACCCGTACCCGCAACGCCTCATGCAACCCCAACAACTCCTGCCGTTTAAGCCGCAAGCCATCCTGAGCCGACTCAATCAGGCTGGGGAAAACCGCTTCGACCTGCTGGCACCAATAGTCTTCATCAACCTGCAATTGTCGGCAGAGTTCGCTGACTCGTCCAGAAAATTGCGGATTGATCTCGCCCAACTGGGGCACCAGATTATGGCGAACGCGGTTGCGCAAAAACTGCGGATCGACATTACTGGCATCTTCAACCCAGCTCAGATTCCTCGTTTTAGCATAAGTCTGAATCTGCTCCCGACTGCAATCGAGTAACGGCCGCCACCAGCGCCCGTGCAATGTTCGCATCGCTGCCAAGCCAGTCGCGCCACTTCCCCGCAGCAAGCGCAACAGAAATGTTTCGACCTGATCATCCCGGTGATGGGCCAATGCAATCATCCGTGCATCTACTTGATCAGCAGTTCGCAATAAAAAGTCACGCCGCGCCTGGCGGCCGGCCATCTCCAGACTGATGCCTGCACCCCTTTTCAGCGCGGGGACATCGACAACTCCAACAACGCAGGGAAGCTGTAAACTGTCGCTGAGCTGGCGAAC
This sequence comes from Malonomonas rubra, assembly GCF_003247215.1. Lineage (GTDB taxonomy): Bacteria > Desulfobacterota > Desulfuromonadia > Desulfuromonadales > Geopsychrobacteraceae > Malonomonas > Malonomonas rubra_A. The sequence goes on from NZ_QKAP01000069.1 coordinate 14,551, forward strand.
GAAGTCGGCATCATAATGACTATTTGAACGGATTTGATGGTCAAGATGGGCGACCTGCACCTGCAGACCGAACCGAGCAGCGCTGTCGGCCAGCAGGTGCAGCAGAACAACTGAATCGACACCGCCGGAAACGGCAACCAGTACGCGATTACCAGACGTAAGCCCTGCTGCGTTAATCTTTTTCTCAATCCCTGGCAACATAGTTCCAGAGATTAGCGAGCAACGAAAAAGTGCGCAACGAAAAAGAAAGGCCTTCACCTGATAAGTTCCCTTACCAGGTAAGGGCCATGTTCTCTCCGCCCCCCTCCTGAGCCCCCCCCCCAGACCACTTAGACAAAATGCACTCCACCAATATGGAAACGCATAGTACAAGTGCGATCTGGCTTTTTTCTGACACGCGGGAGTCTTTCAAGCACTACTTTTCCTAAACAAACGATACGCCAACTGCCTACAGCCCCCAAGACAGAAAAAGGGACAAGCCCCTTATGGAACCTGTCCCTCTTCAATAATGGTGGCGGTGCAGAGATTCGAACTCCGGACACTGCGGATATGAGCCGCATGCTCTAACCAACTGAGCTACACCGCCAAGCTATGTAAACTTCCGAGGAAGTCATTGCTTGGTTGCGGGAGAGGGATTTGAACCCCCGACCTTCGGGTTATGAGCCCGACGAGCTACCAGACTGCTCCATCCCGCGACACGAGGCAGGAAAATAGTATTCTGCCAACAAAATGTCAAGCAAAAAAACAGCCCCGCCGATGAGTAGATCGACAGGGCTGAAGCAACTTGTAACAAACTAGTCTCTTCGCCTATTGATGTGCAACAAAACCTTTAATTTTCTCTTTTTTCTCAAGAAGTTGCTGAACTGATTTGGCTGCAGCAGCATCTACATAAGGACCAATCTTGACCCGATACCAAAGCCCTTTGGCTCCCAAATCGGCCTCTAAAACGAATGCCGGATATTGCTTCGCCAACAATTTCTTTTTGAAGGCTCCTGCATCTCCGGCAGAGGCAAAGGACCCGACCTGAACAGCGTAATTCCCATCAGGATCAGCGATCGGCAACAACTCCATTCTCTCTGCCGCATCCTTGCCTGAAACTGTTTGTTCAGCCTTGGCTACCAGAGTAGAGACTGGTGCAGCGTCCTTTTTCACAATCGGCTGATCCGGCAGGAGAATCGGCGGCTGGGCTGCCGTTATTGGTTCCTCTTTCGCTTTGGGGGGCAGGTTGATCCCACTACCGAGCGGGACAGTCTCTTCTTTGGCCAGATCGTCGTAGAAGGTCAGTTTCGGTTCTTCCGCCTTCAGTTTGGCCTTTTCTGCTGCAGCCGTAGCCTCCGTTTCCTGATGTTCTTCCGCTGACTGAGAAGCAGCAGCCTCCTTCGGCGCCTTGGCGACCAGAATCCGCTCCGCCGCCGCCTGTTTCTGCACCATTTCTCGCTCGGCCCCCTGACGGCCGACTACCGCCCCGAGGAAAAAGCTTGCCAGCGATACTGCCAGTACCAAAACCAGCAGAATCAGCGTTTGCTTCTTTTCCATTCTTCTCTGGGTACGGCTTTTCGTCACTGTATTCATGCTCCTCCCCTTTACATCTGCTCCGGTGTCGACACACCGAGCAAGCGCAAGGCATTCGCCAGTACGATCCGAACGCAGTTGATCAGATAGAGTCGTGCTTGGGTCGTCGCCGGATCATCGACTAAAACCTTCTGCCGATTGTAGTAACTGTGAAACTGGGCCGCCAGATCCTGCAGGTAGAAAACCACCCGGTGAGGTTCGTAATGCAACGCGGCGCCTTCAACCATCTCCTGGAAGCGGGCTAACTGCTTGGCCAAAGCCAGTTCCTCTTCAAGTTCCAGTCTGGTTAAATCGACCTCGCCCTGCTGCGGCTGGGCGATTCCCGCATCGGCGGCATTCCTGTTGATGCTGCAGACCCTGGCATGAGCGTACTGCACATAGTAGACCGGGTTGTCAGTGCTCTGCTGTTTTGCCAGCTCCAGGTCGAAATCGAGCTGACTGTCGCAGCGCCGAATCAGGAAGAAGAACCGGCACGCATCTGAGCCGACCTCGTCAATGACTTCACGTAGGGTGATGAAATTGCCGGAGCGCTTGCCCATGGTGAATGGCTGACCATCACGCAGGAGGTTGACCATCTGTATTAGCAATACCTCCAGATCTTCCGGCGGGTGTCCAAGACCGGCCAGCATTGCCTTCATGCGCGGGATATAGCCGTGATGATCGGCACCCCAAACGTCGATGACCCGATCGAACCCGCGCTCGAACTTCTCCATATGATAGGCAACATCAGAGGCGAAATAGGTGTAACTGCCATCCGACTTGATTAGCACTCGGTCCTTGTCATCACCATATTCAGTGGTGCGCAGCCAAAGGGCGTTGTCTTGCTCGAAAGAGAGGCCCTTCTCCTTGAGCTTGGCCAGCTCGTTGGCGACCATGTTTCGGTCGTAAAGGCTCTTCTCGCTGTACCAGTTGTCGAACTGGATACGGAACGCTTTGAGGTCTTCCGAAATCCAGTCGAGCACCTTCTCCACCCCAAACCTGGCGCAGATCTCGATCGCAACGGCATCATCAAGCCCTTTTAAATCGCCCTTTTCACTCTGAAGCTTTGCGGCCAGTTCTTTCACATACTCGGCCTGATAACCGTCCTCGGGAAAGTCGATCGTTTCACCCAGCAGTTCGCGCAGACGCATCAGGATAGACAGACCGAGGGTCTTGACCTGATTGCCGGCATCGTTAACGTAATACTCGCGCTGGACATCGAAACCGGCTGCCTGCAGTACAGCGGCAACCGCATCACCAACTACTGCACCGCGACCGTGTCCGATGTGCAAGGGGCCGGTTGGGTTGGCACTGACGAATTCGACCTGAATTTTGGTCCCCCTGCCGATCTGACTGCGACCGTATTGGTCACCCTCGCTCATCACCTGATCGAGCACCCCGTACCAGCAGTTCGCCGCCAAACGGAAGTTGATAAAGCCTGGTCCGGCGATCTCGATCTTATCGAAAAGCTGATTATCAGCCAACTCCGCCACCAGCGCTTCCGCAATTTCCCGCGGCGCTTTACGCTCAGCCTTGGCCATAGTCATCGCCAGATTGCTGGCAAAATCGCCGTGATCGGCATTTTTCGGCACTTCCAGCTGAATTTCCCCCGGCAGTTCACCGGAGCTGAGGGTACCCTTATCGTAACACTGCTGCAACGCAGTTTTGATTGCCTGTCGTAATACTTCTTTCATTGTATCTAGTTACCTTAATTTTTTTCTTTGGAGGGAAGGTGGTAGATCAACTCCCCTTCGCGAACCATACCCAGTTTTTTGCGAGCCAAAAGCTCCCAGTAATCCTTGTCATTTTTCAAACGGTCGATCTCGTCCCGTAATAGCTGCTGCTCCTGTTTCAGGGCGACCAGCTCTACTTCCAGCTGTTGTTTCTGTCGCTCAGCTTTCATAATCCGGATCACCCCCCGCTCACCGAAAACCGCGTAACCGAGCATCACGATAATGATCAGCAGCAACCAGATGGAAATCAGATTTTTTTGACCGGCCGTTGCCGGTTCACGGGCGGGAGACAACCAAACCTCCGAGACCTACACAATTGAAAAAAAGTGGCGGGAATTCCCTCCTGCCCGTTATCGAACGGCGCGACATCATCAGCAAGCTTCGCATGCCGACGAAGGCACGTCAACTCAGATCAACCATCACCGATCGAGCAGGCTAGCTCCGAAGCCACCGACCGGTCCGATCCCCTTCATGACGAAACTCAACATGATCGAGCGATCGGTGTCGTTTTCGCGGAAGGTCAGCAGGGCACTCCAACACTGCTGCCGGTACTCGACATCAACGACATCCTCCAACTTTTTACTTTCGGCCAAATCGTAGCGGTTTTCATAACCAACGTAAAATGGTTTAAGCAAAGAGGTTTCCACTTCGACCGATCCATACTCCTGCTCTAAATCCCGATCACTACGATAATTGACACTGAGACGGTTGTCGCGCTGGTCGTGAACATCCGCTTCAGCGGAAATTTTGCTCCATTCCCCCTGATCTATGTCAAAAGTGGAATCGATCTCAACCCGGGTCCATTTTGTCGGCAGCAGGGTCAATTCATTCCGAATCGCAGAAAAAGGCTCATCCTTCATCTCTTCTCGCAGATCATAACTTTGCGACAAGCGCCAATAAACCAGTTCACGATAGGTCGGCAGCCCTTCATCCGGATCGAAGCGGGCGGTAAAACGCTGCACCAGGGCATACTCGACTCGGTTCGCTTCATCGATCCGGTCGCTGCTATCAAACATGGGCAGATGACGCTGATCGAGTTCCGGAGTATAGAGATAAATCACTTCGGGTTCAATGCTATGTCGCAGCTTGTGGATCGGGCCGATCGGCTGCTCGTAAACCCGCTGCAGCGTATTGTTCAATTTAGTCGAAAACTCAACTATCCCTTCTTGTTCGCCATCTGAGCCGTCGCTCATTCCCCAGTAATAACGATCACGATAGGCCACTTCGGGAGTCACATCAATGACGTCAAACAACTGCAGGCTCGCCGACAAACTCGGGCGCAAAATCAATCGTTCACCACGAAGCCCCTCTTCGCGCCAGAAATTCGAGTACTCGGTTTCCAGTTCGTAATAAAAGAACGACTCACCGATCCGCTGGCGCGTCGCATCAAAGGTAATCCGGGGCAGGATCTGCAAGGTCCCGGAACTATCTTTCTCCAGATCCTTGGTGTATTTCATCTGGCCAACCAGATTGTACTTGCCCCAGTTCTTGCTCAGGGTTAGGATCGATTGAACCTTGTCCTTATTGTATTCATCGGCCGTTTCGCCAAAGTCCTCGAAATATTCATCATCGTCAACAAACATGGCGTCGACGACCATCCGTACACCACCCGGCAGCTTGCCGTCATGTTGCCACTCGAGCGCATAGCGTTCTTCATCGACCGGTTCACCATCAACCTGATCGACATCAATATGATAAACTTGGGCTTCCCCCTCAGTTTCGTTGCCGAAGACATAGCGGTACTCTAGCCCTTTCCCGATCCCCATCTCAGAGAGGTAATCAAAGAACAGGGTTGCATCCTGATTGACGCCAAGCACCTGATAATAGGCCCCGTTGTACTGATAGCCACGCTTGTTGGAATAGCCGACCCGCGGAGTCAACAGCCCCGACTCGCGCTCGGTTTTGACCGGATAAACGATATAAGGAACATAAAAAGAAGGGATATTTTTCAGGTAGAAAACAGCATTCTTGGCCCGGGCGTAGCCTGCCAGGGTGACATCAACCTGATCAGCGCCAAACTTCCAGGAGGGCACTTCGCCATCACAGGTGGTAAAGGTGCCCTCTTTGATCCGGTACTCGAACGCACCTCGGCGCTCAATCTGTTCCCCCTGCACATGCAGGTTCTTCTCGCGCAGAAACACCCGGCCATCCTCTATGATACCAGTCCCCTGGTTCAGGTTGTAGTTTACTTTGCTCCCCGATATCTTTTCGTCAGGGGAAGACATCTGAACATCTCCTGACGCCTCGACCTCGCCGGTAATCTGGTCCCACCAGAGGACCTTACTATGTACTTCCATTTCGCCTTGGGTCAACTGGACATTTCCTATCGCATGATAGCGACCGGTCTCCTTGTTGTAGGTCAACTCATCCGCCTCCAGATTGACCGGAACCTCTCCCTCGCCGACCTGATCCCAGTCGGCTGCTACGGCAGCCACCGGCCAGCAAAGCAGAATAATGGCAAGGAAACGCAAAAACATCAAATCAAGTCCAAAACAAATCAGCCTGAGATCGACAACAGTTCGGTAGTCGGCAACAATTTTTCTCGAATTGCGGCAACAAGAAACAGCGAACCCGCCACCAGCAGAACTTCTCCTAATCGACGATTCTGCAGGGCAGCAATCAAGGCGGCCTCGGGCTCAGTGTATTTGGTGGCCAGAATACCCGATTTCCCCGCTAACTGCACCAGTTTTTCCGGATCGATCGATGCGTCAACCGGTGGTCGGGTTGCGTACAGGCGGCCCACAAATGGAAGTAACGGACGCAACAACTCATCCGCCTGTTTATCGGCCTTCATGCCGATAAGCAGATGCAGACCGCAGAGCTGTCGCTCTTGCAGATAGGCGGCCAGGACTTGCGCGCCGGCTGCGTTGTGCGCACCGTCGAGCAGAATGCGGTCAGGTAGCCATTCCAACCGCCCCGGCCAACGTGTCCGTTCCACACCATGACGGATCGACTGCGCAGAAATCGCGACACCGGTTTTTTTCAGCCAGGCGGCTGCCGCCATCGCCAGAGCCAGGTTCTGCTGCTGATGTCGCCCGACCAACAAAGGCTGCAGCTGCTCGAAACCGCAATCAAAACCAGAAAAGCGGAACCCGGCATGATCAGCTCCCCAATCGTAATCACTGCCGGCCACCAGCAACGGCGCTCGCAACGCGCCAGCGCGCTCCCGCAGAACCTCCTGCACCTCGCCGAGCTGCCTGCTGATGATAACCGGAATGCCCGGCTTGAAAATCCCGGCCTTCTCTGCCGCGACTTCACTCAACGTCTCACCCAGATATGCATTATGGTCGTGGGCGATCGGAGTAATCAGACAGAGTTCTGGTTCAACGGCATTGGTGGCATCGAGTCGGCCGCCGAGACCAGTTTCCAGAATCACCCACTCGCAGCCACACCGCTGAAAGTGCAGCAACGCCATGGCTGTGGTGAACTCAAAGAAGGTGGTGCGTAATTCTTCTGCATACGGACGCAGCTCATTGGTCAGCCTGACCACTTCGGTCTCGGCAATCTGCTCGGTATCGACCCGCACCCGCTCGGTGAACGAATGCAGATGGGGAGAGGTGTAGAGCCCCGCCTTGATGCCAGCCTGCTTGAAAATATTCGCCAGTGCCGCCGCCGTCGAACCTTTGCCGTTGGTACCAGCGATATGAATAATCCGCAGCTTCCGCTGCGGATTATCGAGTCGCTCAAGGAGCCGGCGAATATTCTCCAGCCCCAGCTTGATGCCAAACAGCTGCAGCGAGTAGAGGTAATCCAGACTCGCCCGGTAGCTATCGCTCATCTATTTTTGCGAGAAAATACGCAGCACCTGGGACAACCGCTGCTTCATCTCTTTGCGTTGCACGATCATATCAACCATGCCGTGCTCAAGCAGGTACTCGGAACGCTGGAATCCCTCCGGCAAGGTCTGGCGAATGGTCTGCTCGATAACCCGCGGCCCGGCAAAGCCGATCAGCGCCCGCGGCTCGGCAATATTCAGATCACCCAGCATGGCAAAGCTTGCCGTAACTCCGCCAGTGGTCGGGTCGGTCAGCACTGAAATGAATGGGATACCGGCCGCTTTAAGCTTGGCCAATGCCGCGCTGGTTTTGGCCATCTGCATCAGCGACATGATACTCTCCTGCATCCGCGCACCACCGGAGGAGGAAAAAACCAGCACCGGGGCCTTGGTCTCCAGCCCCTTTTCGATGGCACGGGTGATTTTCTCACCAACCACCGAGCCCATACTGCCACCCATGAACCCGAAATCGAACACGGCCATGACAACCGGCAGTCCGTCAAGTTCGCCGGAACCGCAAACGACAGCGTCACCATCACCGGATTTTTTGACCGCTGCCTTGATCCGCTCCTTGTACTTCTTCGAATCCTTGAAATCGAGAAAGTCGACGGAGTTCATCTTGGCGTCCATCTCAACGAAGGTTCCCTCGTCGATCACCAAATCGATTCGCTCGCGGGCGTTGATACGGAAATGGTAGTCGCACTTGGGGCAGACGTTCAGATTCCGCTCGATCTCCTTAGCATAGATGATCTCCTGGCAGTTTTTACATTTGGTCCAGACGCCTTCCGGCATCTCGTTCTTCTTTTCTACCGATGCGGTTAAAGACTTTTTCGATCGAAACCAGCCCATGAAATGTATCCTTTTAATTTTCAGTCTTCGGTCTCACTGCCATAACCGGTCAGCGAACCTCCGAGCAGGCATGCCCTAGGCGAGCAGCCCCTGTTTCAGTTCCGCAATAAACTTACCGACCCGCGGCAACAGCTCATCGCTCCCTGCATTTTCTGCGATAATTTTAACCAAAGCACTGCCGACCACAACCCCGTCGGCAAACTCCCCCACCGCTTTGGCATCTTCCGGAGTGGTAATCCCAAAACCGACCCCGACCGGAACCTCGGTCATCGACTGCAGGTTTTCCACTGCCGCCTTGATGTCTGCCGGTGAAACCTTCTGGGTGCCAGTAACACCGGTCATCGACACATAATAAAGATAACCCTCGGCCGCCGCTGCCAGCTTACTCATCCGCTCAGACGGAGTGGTCGGTGCCAGCAGCGTGATAAGCGCGATCTTCGCTGCCTTCATAATTGCGCTGATTTCTCCCACCTCTTCCGGAGGCAGATCGACCAGCAACAGTCCGTCTACCCCGGCAGCTGCGGCATCCTTGGCAAACTGCTCGGCACCGTAACGAAAAACCGGGTTGTAATAGCCCATCAATACCAACGGAATCTGGCAATCGCTACGCACCTCGGCAACCAACTGCAGTACCTTTCTAACCGTCGTCCCTGCCCTCAAGGCCCGCTCTGAAGCAGCTTGAATGGTCGGCCCATCGGCCATCGGATCCGAGAAAGGCACCCCCAGCTCAATTAAGTCGGCGCCGTTTTCCGCCAAGGTGCGAATCAACTTGGAAGTCGTGGCGAGATCCGGGTCACCGGCGGTCAGAAACGGAATCAAGGCGGTTTCCTGTTTCCGGCGCAAATCGGCAAATGTTTTATCGATGCGTGACATGGCTATTATTCCAGAAGATGCCCAATTGGCTTGACCATTTAACCGACCAGTCAAAAGGGGCAGTTTAGTCGTTCGGGCTGTCGGTTTCAATCCTTTTCTCCCGCCACCCGAATTGATAAAAAAAGATCTAGTCCTTATTCTCTATCGGTTTATTCTCAGGCTTTTTCCCGGAACGTCGCCGAGGCCGCCGACGCCGGCGCTTTTGCCCTTCTCCGGCCGGCTTTTTCTCCGGTGGTTTCTTCCGCTTCGGCACCGCACGCTTGTAGTTGAAACAAAAGTCCTCATCGAGCGGCATCTCGCTGGGAATTTTCTCTCCCAGGTAGTCTTCGATGTCGGCCAGCTGATAAACCGTTTCTTCATCCGCGAAACTAATCGCCCGTCCCATCGCGCCGGCCCGTGCTGTGCGACCGATGCGGTGCACATAATCCTCGCAGTCCTGCGGCAGGTCGTAGTTGACAACGTGGGTGACGTTGTCGACATGGATACCGCGCGAGGCAACATCGGTGGCGACCAGGTGGGTAAGACTGCCGAGCTTGAATTGATCGAGGATGCGCATCCGCTTCTTCTGCGGGATATCACCCGAGATGAGCGCGCTGGCGATGTCGTTGGCATTCAACAGCCCGTCGAGCTTTTCCGCCTCCGCTTTGGTGTTGACGAACAGCATCACCCGCTCGACGCCGGTTTCTTTTTTCAGCAGACCGAGCAGCAGAGCAAACTTCTCTTTACGCGAAACATGATAGAGGAGTTGTTCAATATTCTCCGCCGCCACCTGCTCTGGTTCAATCTGCACCTTCTCGGCCAGATCCATGAACTCGTAGGCCAGTTCCATCACCCGTGCCGACAGAGTCGCGGAGAAGAGCATCGTCTGCCGTTTTTCGAATGGGGGCAACTTGCGCAGAATGTAGCGCAGGTCTTTGATGAAGCCCATATCGAACATCCGGTCGGCCTCATCGATAACCAACGCTTCGACCCGGCTCATCGAAAAGACCCGCTGTTTGTAGTAATCAATCAAGCGGCCCGGGGTGGCAACGATGATATCGACCCCGTCCTTTAGCGCCTGACGCTGTTTTTCGTAGTCGATGCCGCCGAAGATCGGCTGCACCTTCAAACCGGTATATTTTCCGAGAATCTCCGCATCCTTGCAGATCTGCACCACCAGTTCTCTGGTCGGTGCCATCACCAAGGCGCGCGGATTGTTGCTGGTTTCTTTTTCACTGGACAGCAGCTTGCAGAAGAGGGCAATTAGAAAAGCGGCTGTCTTGCCGGTGCCAGTCTGCGCCTGAGCGGCGACATCCCTGCCTGACAGCGCCAACGGAATCGACTCCTCCTGCACTGGAGTGAGGTTCTCGAAGCCCGCATCGTTAATTCCTTTCAATACCTGCTCAGGAAGGTCCAGTTCGGTAAATTTCATTTAAAACTCAACTCCCATGGCATCCGCCACAGTATGAATATCTTTATCGCCTCGGCCGGACAGGCAGACCAGTAGAATCTGCTCTTTCGGCAGAGTCGGGGCCAGTTTCATCACTTCGGCGATGGCGTGGGCCGACTCTAGGGCCGGGATAATTCCCTCAATACGGGTCAGTTTCTGGAAAGCAGCGAGCGCCTCGGTATCAGTGATCGAAGCATACTCAGCGCGACCGATATCCTTCAGATGGGCATGCTCCGGCCCGACTCCGGGGTAATCAAGACCGGCGGAAATCGAGTGCGCGTGATTAATCTGTCCATCTTCATTCTGCAGCAAGTAGGTCTTGTTGCCGTGCAACACCCCCGGTGCCCCGGCGGTAATCGATGCGGCATGCTTGTCGGTATCTACCCCCAAACCAGCCGCCTCGACGCCGATCAGCCGCACTGACTTATCCTTGATGAACGGATAGAAGGTACCCATTGCGTTGGAGCCGCCACCAATACAGGCGATCGCCACATCCGGCAGTCGTCCTTCCGTCTCCTGCAGCTGCTGCTTCGCCTCTTCACCGATCACCGACTGGAAATCGCGCACCAGCTGCGGGTAAGGATGGGGACCGGCGACCGTGCCGATCACGTAAAAAGTATCGCGTACGTGGGTCACCCAGTGGCGCAGGGCGTCGTTCATCGCATCCTTCAGCGTGGCGGTGCCGCTGGTGCATTCATGCACCTTGGCGCCGAGCAGCTTCATACGAAAGACATTGAGCGCCTGACGCCGGATATCCTCCTTGCCCATGAAGATTTCGCACTCCATGCCGAACAGGGCGGCGACCGTTGCAGTCGCGACACCATGCTGCCCCGCGCCAGTCTCGGCGATCACCTTCTGCTTCCCCATTCGCCGGGCGAGCAGAATCTGGCCGACGGTGTTGTTGACCTTGTGCGCGCCGGTGTGGTTGAGATCTTCCCGCTTCAGGTAGATCTTTGCGCCCCCCAGCTCCTCGGTCAGGCGGCGGGCAAAATAGAGCGGACTGGGACGACCGACGTAATTTTTCAGATAATAGTGAAACTCTTCCTTGAAGCTCGGATCGTTTCGGATCTCGTTATACGCCTCTTCCAACTCCAGCAAGGCCGGCATCAGGGTTTCGGCCACATAACGGCCACCATACTCCCCGAAATGTCCCCGTTCGTCGGGATACTGATAACTCATGGATTCCTCACTCGGCGGATAAACTTCGCCACTTTCTGATGATCTTTTTTGCCCGGGTACTCTTCCACGCCGCTCGACACATCGACCGCGTACGGCTTCACTTCGCGAACCGCAGCGGCAACATTGTCCGGAGTCAGCCCACCAGCCAGGATGATCGGTTTCTCGGCGGTCAACCTTTTCGCCAGTTGCCAATCGAACCGCTCTCCAGTCCCTCCGTATGCCTCGTCGCTCCAGGCGTCGAGCAGCAGTGCCGCAACCTGATACTTGTCGGCTCCTTCCAGAGAAGCGGCGTCTTTGACCCGTAGCGCCTTGATCACCCGCAACGGTTCGATAAAGCAATCCTCCGGTTTTTCGTCACCATGTAATTGTACGACATCTAACCGGGTCGCAGCCATAATTCGGCGGATGTGCGGAATCGACTGATTGACAAACAGCCCGACAGTGGTCACAAACGGAGGTAATTCGGCAACGATCTTCTGTACTTCTGCAGGGTTAATGGCCCGAGGGCTTTTCTCATAAAAGACGAAGCCGAGGGCATCGGCCCCGGCTTCGACTGCTTGCAATGCATCTTCGACATTGGTGATACCACAGATTTTGATTCGCGTATCGGCCACAACGGCTCCCTACATCTCGACTTTCGGCAAGGCACCCAGCGATTCCTGGATCGCCTCGTTCGGATACTCGTAGTTCTCAAGGCTGCCGGAGAAGAAGGCATCATAAGCTGCCATATCGACATGACCGTGTCCAGACAGGTTAAACAGGATTGTCTTCTCCTTCCCCTCCTCCTTCGCCAGCAAGGCCTCATCGAAAGCCGCACGAATAGCATGAGAAGATTCAGGAGCGGGGATGATCCCTTCAGCGCGAGCAAACTGGACCGCTGCCTCGAAACACTCGACCTGACCAACCGCTTTGGCTTCAATGACCCCGGCGTGGAGCAGCTGCGACACCAACGGCGCAGCACCATGGTAACGCAGACCACCGGCGTGGATACCCGGCGGCATGAAATCGTGTCCCAAAGTATACATCTTGGAGATCGGCGCCATCTTGGCGGTGTCGCCGTAATCGAAGTCAAAAACACCCTTGGTCAGGGTGGGGCAGGAGATCGGTTCGACGGCTAGAATCCGCACATCTTTGCCAGCCGCCTTATCGGCGATAAACGGAAAGCCCAGACCCGCAAAGTTGGAACCGCCACCGTGGCAGCCGATCACCACATCGGGATAATCGCCGGCGATCGCCATCTGCTCCTTCGCCTCCAAGCCGATGACGGTCTGGTGCAGGCAAACGTGGTTCAGCACGCTGCCGAGGCAATAGCGAGTGTCTTCGTGGGTTGCTGCATCTTCAACCGCTTCACTGATGGCGATACCTAGGGAACCGTTGCTATCCGGATCTTTTGCCAGGATCGCCCGACCGGCATTGGTCAGACTGGTTGGCGACTGCAATACATTGGCACCCCACAGCTGCATCATGCTCTTGCGGTACGGCTTCTGCTGAAAAGAGACCTTGACCATGTAAACAGTGCAGGCGAGGCCGAACATCTGGCAGGCCAGAGCGATCGAGGAACCCCACTGTCCGGCGCCGGTCTCACTCGCGATCCGCTTGGTCCCCTCAAGCTTGTTGTAATACGCCTGCGGAACCGCGGTGTTCGGCTTATGACTACCGGCCGGAGACACTCCTTCATATTTATAGTAGATCTTCGCCGGGGTGCCGAGCGCCTGCTCCAGGCGATGTGCGCGGAAAACCGGCGAAGGACGCCACTGCGCGAGGATTTGACGAACATCATCCGGGATATCAATCCAACGTTGATTCGACACCTCCTGCTCGATCAGCGCCATCGGAAACAACGGCAACAGATCGTCGGGAGTTACCGGCTGCAGGGTCCCGGGGTGAATGACCGGTGCCAGCGGGTCGGTCAAATCGGGAATGACATTGTACCACTGCTTCGGGATACGATCTTCCGGCAAAAGGATTTTTGTCTGTTTCACTTGAGGGCTCCACTATCCGAAGACAAGAGATTTCAATTTATCGGCAATATCTGCTTCACGCATCAGACTTTCCCCAATCAGGAAAGCCCCGGCACCTGCCGCCTGCAACCGCTCGATATCGGCCCGGCTGTTGATCCCACTTTCGGCCACTGCGAGCTGCTCCTTGGGAATCCGGCCGGCCAACTGCTCTGTGACGCCCAGATCGGTCACGAAGGTTTGCAGATTGCGATTGTTGATGCCGATCAGGTCGACCGGCAGTTTCAGCGCCCGCTCCAATTCTTCAGCGTCGTGCACTTCAAGCAGAGTATCAAGTCGCAACTCTTTTGCTTTTGCCGCCAGTTCGTTCAACTGCTCATCATTTAGCGCCGCGGCGATCAGCAATATGGCGTCAGCACCGGCCACCCGCGCCTCGACCACCTGATAGGGATCAATGACGAAATCCTTGCGCAGCAGTGGTAACGAAACCTGCTCGCGAATCGCGCCGAGAAAGCTCAGATGCCCGTAAAAATATTGTTCGTCGGTCAATACCGACAGACAAGTCGCACCACCATTTTCATAAGTAACGGCAATCTCGACCGGATCGAAATCGGCGCGGATAATGCCCTTTGACGGCGAGCCCTTTTTCACCTCGGTGATCAGCGCGGTGCCGCCGGAATCACGCATATTCCGCAACGCCCGGGCAAAGCCGCGCGGCCGATCCTCCAGGTCGCCGACCCGCCGTTCCAGTTCGCTGAGCGGTTCGAGCAGCTTTGCCGCCGCGACCTCTTCAACTTTGGTCTGCAGAATCTTATCGAGAATCATTGATTGGTCATTCTCACTAGCGCGTCGAGGGTTTCCTGCGCCTTGCCATTGTCGAGCACCGCCTGCACCATCTCGATACCTTCGCTAACCCCCACGGCCAAACCGGCAGCAACCATGGCATAGGCCCCGTTGAGCACGACAATGTCACGCTTCGGTCCCTTTTCACCGGCCAGAATCGCTTTGACAATGATGGCATTCTGCTCGGCATCGCCACCCTGCAATTCTTCCAGCTTGCAGCGTTCAAACCCAAACTGCTCCGGCTCGATGGTCTGCACCTCAACCGCGCCACCACCAATCGCCGCCACCAGGGTGGGTCCGGTCAGGGTGATTTCGTCCATACCGTCGCTGCCGTGAACAACAAACCCGCGCCGACAACCGAGGCTGAGCAGCGCTTTTGCCAACGGCTCGACAAGATCATCCTTGTAGACCCCTAGCACCTGCCGGTCGGCACCGGCCGGGTTGGTCAACGGGCCGAGGATATTGAAGATGGTGCGGACACCTATTTCACGCCGCGGACCTATGGCGTACTTCATGGCTCCATGCAGCGCCGGCGCGAACAGGAAACCGACGCCGATTTCGTCAACACAGTGGCCGACCGTCTCCGGCGACACGCCCAGATTTACCCCCAACTTCTCCAGCACGTCGGCACTACCGCAGGAAGAACTGATGCTGCGATTACCATGCTTGGCGACTTTGGCGCCGCAAGCAGCAACCGCGATCGCCACCGTGGTCGAGATATTGAAGCTCTTGGTGCCGCTGCCGCCGGTGCCGCAGGTGTCGAGGATCGTCTCACGATCAACGTTAATCTCGTCGCGGTCGAGATCTACCACGCCGCCGACCTTGATCGGTGTCGCATGGGCGCGCATAACCTTGGCCGCACCAACAATCTCGTCGATGGTTTCGCCCTTCATCCGCAACGCGGTAATAAAGGAACCGACCTGCGCCGGGGTTGCCTCGCCGCCCATAATCTGATTCATGGCGTCGATCATTTCCGCTTCGGTCAAATCCTGCCGCTCAACAGCTTTGGCAATCGCCTCTTTGATCATTTCCGTCTCCGCATCAATATCAGGTCAATTCAAGAAAGTTCCGCAACAGCCGCATCCCCTCGGTGGTAAGGATCGATTCCGGGTGGAATTGCATCCCCCATACTGGAAACTCCTTATGCTGCAGCCCCATAATTTCCTCCTCTTCCGTCCAAGCGGTAATCCGCAGACAATCGGGGAAGGTCTCTCGTTTGGCGATCAGCGAATGGTAGCGAGTCGCGGTGAAAGGGCTGGGGATATCTTTGAAGATGCCACTGTTGTCGTGCAGGATCGGGCTGGTCTTGCCGTGCATCAAACGATCGGCCCGGACCACATCACCACCGAAGGCTTCGGTGATCGACTGGTGGCCAAGACAGATGCCGAGGATCGGGATTTCACCGCCAAAACGTTTGATCGCAGCGACCGAGATGCCCGCCTCTTTCGGGGTACAGGGGCCAGGGGAGATCACCAGCCGCCGCGGCGCCATTTTGGTGATATCGTCCAAGGTCAGTTTATCGTTACGGATAACCTCCACCTCTTCGCCCAGTTCGAGGAAGTACTGCACCAAGTTGTAGGTGAATGAATCGTAGTTGTCGATCATCAACAGCATAATCTAGCTTATCCCACTGTTATTTATATGTTTTCGTCCAAAAAGAGGGCAATGGCACCCTCTTCCGTGCCCGCTTTCTCTTTCACTACCCACTCTTTTAAGCGACACAGAATAACAACCTCACCATAAAAAATCACCTTATTTATCCCCGTGTTCTGATTTCCGTCAGACCATTTCGCCATTCAGTCATTGTGGATTTCAATATTTGGAGGGTAGCGATGAGGTATTCGCGCATAAATGAATCACACCTTCACCGAAGCAACTGACAGGACCATCGAAGGTGGCCTAACGGTCGTGGGCTGGCCGGCATCATTGCAACAGGATGAATTTGACGATTTATCTCTTTCTAGCTTTCTAGCTCCTTTCTGCAATCAGGTGCATAACCTATCACCAAAGAATTACTCATTATTCTGGAACTGGTTATGATCGTTTTGGGAGCAGTCAACCTACCGCAAGTCGGAACTGCCATGGGAAAGAGCAGCTGCCACAAAAAAGGCTCAATAGTGAGGCCATTTTTTTATGGCAGCTATTTAGAAGGGATCTTGCTCAGACGACCACCTGCTTGGCATGGTAGGTACGGTAAAGGCGCAGGGTGTTGCGCATACACATCGCCACGGTAGCCGGGCCAACCCGAGGTATGAACAGTTCGGCAGCTTCTTCCGCCTCGGGGGTGAAGTTCTTGATGGTGGCAAAATTGAGGCAAATGGTGTGCGGGGAGAGCTCTTCTGCCTCGATCTTTGGAAAAGCCTTGGAAGGAACCCCGGTGATCACTATATCCGACTCTTTGAGAGCATCGCCACGGGAAATATGGATCTCTCTAGCCTGCCCACTCTCGTAGAGAAGTGGGCCGAACTCGTCAAAGGAATAGACCCTTGCTCCGTCGTTCGACATCATTACCGCCAACGGGCGGCCGACCACTTCACTGCGATTGAAAATAGTCACCGTCTTGTGCTCCGCCGGCCGGGTGCCACTTCCACCATAGGCTCCGTTGGCCTCGAGAACTTTCAGGGTTGCTAGGGCGGTGCAGGGAACCACTGCTTTGCCGACAGCCTCTGTTCCGTCGATGATCCGTTCATTTTCGTAAAGTTTGCGGATCCAGAAAGAATGCAGCCCCTCGATGTCCTTGCGGTAATCGACCACGTCCTTCAAATAGCGGTCCTGCTCGTTGCCGAAGATCGGATAGTAAACCATGATGCCGTGGATAGAAGGGTCTTCATTGGCTTTGACGATTGACTGTTCCAAGTCGAGCCGACTGCTGGTGCGCAATTCGTAGGCGATTCCCAGTTCTTCACAGGCGTTCTTGGTGTATTCAGCGTAGGTAAGGGAGGGGCCGTAGTCTCCGGCGAGAAAGCCAACGACCTTTAGTTGGGTGCCAAGAGCTCGAATCTCCTGTCTGATCTCCGCACGATAGCGTTCAGCGACAACTCTGGGTAGTACAAGCATTGGCAAACCTCTTTTCCTGGTAGGTGTATATAGACTGGTTACAGCTAAAAATGTTGTTTTTAAGCTTTAACCCAAGCCAAGTTATGAGTTTTCTGTTTTGATTTTAAATAGACGTTCCGATGATGAAAAAACAGGAACCTGAAAGGCTAGCACACGGTTTTTCCATGAGCAACCATGTATACGCACTCAGAATACAACTGCGGGGTCACGCTTGACCGAGAACATTCGCATTAAGTAGTGATTTTAAATTTCACACCTCCGACATTTGATGAGTCACAGATTTATTGTGGCCAGATTTCGGATTAGCTTAATCGCAAGCTAGGCATATATGTCTCTATAACATGCTCCGATGTTGTAGTTGCGATGGTCCCGGATCGGCCCCATTGGCACAAACTGTTCGGTCAGCAGAGGAGCGAAGCTATGCTATTTAGTACCACATGGGATTTGATATACAGGCTTTACAGAAATCAGTTTGGGAACATTCTTGCAGGTCTGTTGCTACTACTATGTGGCCATTGGACAAGCAATGGCGGCAGCGGACTGGCCACACTTGGTTCTCCAAAGACGGCACTCCAATATCATTTGAAGTTTACGGAGCTGGGGAACCAACTCTTGTATTTTGTGCGTGGTTGGAGTTGCGATGGCCGCTATTGGCGCTCAGGTGCCGGAATTTTCAAGAAATCATCGTGTTGTCGTTCTTGACTTTGCGGGTCATGGCAATTCGGGGATGTTGCGAACAAGATATACCATGGAAGCTTTCGGTCAAGATGTTCGAGCAGCAATAGATTGACGTTCTCTCCCCCTAGAAGGGGAAGATTCTTTCACGGGAACACCAAACTTAGGCAGCGCTAAGCGCGCCAACAAGAGGTTCAGCTTTAACCGGACTACTTAGGGTCACGTCGGGACCGTCTACGCAAGCCGGTGTAGGCA